>JAICJQ010000163.1 GCA_025928335.1 Gemmatimonadaceae bacterium | reverse complement strand
TCCATCCACGCATCCCAGTCCATGCCACTCGTGTTCCACGATTCGAGGTAGCGAGTCGCAGCGGCCCGCGTGTCGTCTGTTTGCGGCGCTTGCGAGCAATTGTTCATTGGAATGCAGGACGCCAGCAGCGGAATGCGCGAGCGCCAGGATGCGAGGTCGTAGTTGGGGCGGGGCTCGCTCACGCGGTCACGGGTTGACCGGCGCGTTTTCGCTCAGCAATCCAGCGCTTGAACCGAAAGCCGTTCTCGGGCAGATGGAGATCCATCCCGTAATGCTCGGGCCCGACGGCCGCGACCTTCGCGACGATCACGCTCAGGTCGTTTCGTTCGAGCGCCTCGACGAACGCTTCGCCGAAATCCGTGGTCGTCGCGACCGCCGCGACGTGTTCGATGCCCGCCCCCCGCGCGATCGCCGCGATGTCGGTCATGCCGGACGCGGTCTGCGAATCGAAGCCCCCGGTCGATAGCAGGCTGCCGTTGTCGAACACCACGTGAATCATGTTCTTCGGCCGATAGCGGGCCAGGGTCACGAAGGTGCCGAGGTTCATCAGCACCGAACCGTCGCCGTCGAGGACGACGACGCGCTCGTTCGGCAGGTGCCTGGCGAGCCCCAGCCCGATCGACGACGCCAACCCCATCGCGTGTTGCAGGTAAAAGAAGTTCTCGCGATGGCCCAGGTTGTAGAGCTCCTGCGCCGAGGCACCCATGATCGTCACGACGACCTTATCCTCGAGCTCGGGATACATCATCTCGATGCAACCGGCGCGCTCCATCACACCTCCATAAGGTCGCGCGTCAGCAGCAGCGCGACCGGAGAGAGAGAGCTTTGCGAGAAAACCCATGCCTCGCGAATCTGCTTCGCCACTCGTTCGGGACTTCGGGCATACTCGAACGGAATGCTCAGCGCGCGAAGGACTTCTTCGGTCACGATTCCGCCGCGCGTGTGCCAGGGATATGGTTCGCCCCAGTGGCCGCGATACGCGATCAGCATGCAAAGCGGGACGTGATAGAGTTGGGCGAGGGAAACGATGCCGTTGATGGCTCCGAAGAATCCATGGTTCTGCATGAGCAGCACATGTGGCGTGCCTGCGAAGTAGGCCCCCGCGGCGATGCCGACGGCTTCCTCCTCCTTGGCGACCTGGAACAGCTCGATATCCGGGTCATCTTCCGCTCGCTGGAGCAGAAGCCCGAGCCACGTTTCCGGGAGAGCGGAAAGCGACTTGATTCCGGCGGCCTTGATGCCGTCGAAGATGATTTTGCTGTTTTCGTAGGAAACCGTCATTGACGCGGCAGGAATGAAGCGGAGGAAGTATCGCGCGGCCGGCGCAACGTGTCGAGTGTTCTGCATCGAGGTGAATCGTGGACATCGCCATCCCCGCTCAACTCCGTGAGAACGCGTCGAAAACCGCCGAGCACCGATTGGGTCCGACGGCTTCCGCGCGTCGTCGCTGATCTGGCGGCGAGATGGGAGCTGCAGGTGGCCGAACCGGTCGACTCGCCCGACGTCAGCGCTTCCTGGGTCGCTCCGGCCGTTCGGACGGATGGTCAAGCGGCCGTCCTCAAGATCCCCATGCCCCGCCTGGAGGGCGAACAAGAGATCGACGGCCTGCGCTTCTGGGCGGGCGATCCGGTCGTGCGCCTCTTGGAGCACAACGACACTTCCGCGGCGATGCTGCTCGAGCACTGCGTTCCGGGGACGTCCCTCCGCGAAAGCAGCGACGACGTGCAGGATCATATGCGCGATTTGTCGCGCCCTTCGACCGGCGACGTTCTGCTTGGCACGGACGTGCACGCCGGAAATGTGCTTCGCGCTGAGCGCGAGCCCTGGCTCGTCATCGATCCGAAGCCGTTCATCGGAGACTCGGCGTACGATGCGACACAACACCTGATCAGCTGCCGCGAACGAGTCGCCGCCGACCCCGAGCGAACAATTGAACAGTTCGCCGCACTGCTCGACGTCGACGCGCGACGAGTACGGGCATGGTTGTTCGCCCGTCTCGCCGCCGAGCCGAGAGACCTCTGGAGCGAGTCCTCGCTGCGACTCGCGCGAGTGCTGCAGCCGTAACGCGCTGCGGCGGCCAGCGTTGGACCAAAGCCGTATGAGCCTTCTCCACCGCCTGGGTCGCGCTCTATAGTGGCCAAAGCACGAGGAGTGGCACCACATGCGCAGCGCGACGTTGATGACACCGCAGCACGACGTCGAGTTTGGCGTCTCCGCGATTTCCTCTGATCGGCCGCCGGCCCGCAACCGGGTGCGGCAGGTCGCATTGATGGTTCTTCTCGCCACGGCCTACGACCTCGCGGTTCGTCTCGGCCTCGGCTTCCGGTTTGAGAGTTCTCAGATTGGCGTCGTCTGGCCGGCCAACGCGCTGCTTGTCTCCGCGTTGCTCCTCACGCCGCGTTCGCGCTGGTGGATGGTGTTCGTCGCCGTGGCCATTCCGCATGCGATCGAGATGCGCGACAGCGTCCCGGCATGGCGCTGGATGTGGCAAATCGTCGGTAACGCGATTTTCGCCGCGGCGACGGTGTTCGTGCTTCGCCGCTCCGTCGGAACGCCGCTGCATTTCGGCAGCCGCACCCAAGTGATGGGGTTCGCGGTGGTGTCGTTCATCATGCCGGCGATCTACGGCTTCACAACACCGGCATTCGTCCGCTCGGTGCTCGGATTGGAGTTGACGTATTCGCCGGCGGCAGCCGTGCTGCGGACCACGTTGTCCACGGCAACCGCGCTACTTGTCGTCGGTCCGTTCATCCTGAAGTGGGCACAGTATGGCGTGCAGCGTGTTCGGCAGCTCTCGCCATCGCGCGTCGTCGAAGGCCTGCTGATGATCGTGACCGTCGCCGGCGTCGGTGTCGCGATCTTCGGAACGGGGCCGGATATCGCGCGACTCCCTACCCTGCTCGTTCTCGTCTTCCCGCCGTTGCTCTGGGCCGCGGTGCGCTTTGGCCCAATCGGGGCTTCGACTGCCTTGTTCTTGGTCGCGGCCCTCTCCGTCTGGGGGACCGCGCGGCAGCTCGGACCGTTCGTCCTGCTGAACCATACCGACGAGATCCTGTCCCTCGAGGTGTTCTGGATCGTGCTTTGGGGTCCGACGATGTTGCTTGCCGCGACGATCAGAGAACGCGAACGAGCCGAGGAAGCGCTCCAGCAGCAGCGCAATCAGCTCGCGCACGTCACGCGGGTGGCGACGGTGGGCGAGCTCTCCGGCGCGATCGCGCATGAATTGCGGCAACCGCTGACGTCGATCCTGGTGAACGCACAGACTGGCCGTCAGCTCCTCGCCTCTCCGGACGTCGATCTGCAAACCGTGCGCGAGCTGCTCGACGAGATCGCCGGCCAGGACAAGCAGGCGGCGAACGTGATCACCCGCATGCGCTCATTCATTCAGAAGGGGGAATCGAGCTTCCAGACGACTGCGATCGAGCCGGTCGTCCGCGACGCGCTCGCCCTCGGCCGCCTCACCGCGACGGACTCCGGCGTCGACGTGCAGACGGAGATCGCTTCCGGTCTGCCAAGCGTGCGCGGCGATCCGGTCGAGCTCCTGCAGGTCGTGCTCAACCTGATCGTCAACGCCTGCGAGTCGATGAAGCACGTCCCACGAGCGAAACGAGAGCTACATCTTCGTGTCAATGCTTCGTTGCACGAGGTCGAGATCGTCGTGTCGGATACAGGGGTGGGGTTGCCGGTGGGCAGAGATGACCGGGTGTTCGAGCCATTCTACACGACCAAGCCGAACGGGCTCGGGCTGGGACTCGCGATCAGCCGCACGATCGCGACGACGCACGGCGGCCGCCTCTGGGGCGAGGACAATGTGCTTGGCGGCGCGACATTTCATCTCGTGCTGCCGGCGGAGGGGACGTCATTCCTACCGCGCTCGCCCCGCTCCGCACTCGCGAATGGAAAACCCTGATCGGCGCATACGCCGCGCGAAGCGCGCTACGGGAAGATCGACGAGAACACGGTGTTCGTCGTGAAGATGCAGCGATCGTTGTGTCCGCACTCCGAGACGATGATCGCCTTGTGCTTCGCGCCGAGCGTCTCGGTCACGTACTTGAAGAACGCTTCGCCGCGCGCGCGCCGCGTGGGCCCCTGCGCCATCGCGTTCGGCGACGAATCGAACCCGCCGAGCGGCAACACGTCTACCTGGCCAAGCAAGTAGGTCGTGGGGCGTTCGACGAGTTGCTTCTTGAGCTGGTCGTCGGTCATGCCGGCGGTGTAACCGGACCGCGCCGTCAATCCGGCGGGCCACTTGTTGTAGTTCGGCGCTTTCGTCGAATCAAACGCCCCGAAGGTGAAGTTCGTATTCACCTTTTCACCATTGGGGCCGAGCGCTTCCTTGTCGGCGGTTGCCGGATCCGCGTCACCGGTCGGCATCGGGCGGACGGCCGCGGGCCAGGCGTAACTCGACGGATTCGCCACGACGTAGCTGATGGCGACTCCCGGCGTCGAATGCACCTTGTTCGCCATCTCATATCGAGTGGCGAACTGACCGCCCGCCGAGTGCCCCGCGATCACGATCTTCGCGAGGTTCGGAAAGGTCCGCTTGTCGGCAAGCCGGCGCACGATCTCATCGACAAGATCGAACGACGAGATCGTCGTGGCCGTCGGTGAATAGCCACCCGATCGCCACGAATTTGCACCCTCCGGCCATTTGATCTCGTTTGGCGCGACGCTGTCTTTCCCCGCGGCGTACCGCGGCGCAATGATAATCGTGTTGTCGAGCGCGCCGGCGAGGAAACCCGCGGCGGTCGATGTCTCGAAATAGTGATCGGCATTGCGGCCGGCGCCGTGAATCATCACCAGCGCTCGCGTGATCCGCGGGTTGGCCGCGTCCAGCGCGTAGTCGGCGTAGACCATCGACCGGGCGGGGCCGGCGCCGAAGACAACCCATCGCTCACACGCGGTGACCGCCTTGGTGCACGGCGCTTGCGCCGAGAGCGCAGTCGCAGCGAAGACCGCGACGACAGAAAGGATGGACGAGGCTCGCATAGTCGGGAAGAGGGTTGCACGAACCTACTGGAATATCCGGAAGTGTCCAAGGATATACCACAGGATAAGGAAGATGAGGATGGTGCTGAAGCACCCGCCCCCTAACTTTTTCGCGCCGTAGCCGGCGGCGAGTCCGCGAAGCAATTTGCTCATGGAATCCTCGAGAGGTGCGACTGGGAGGGAAATTGCAGGGACTGTACCGCGTTCCATGACCATCGTGCGACGATTGCTGGCGCTGGTGGCGACGCTGGGCGTCGCCGCGCCGAGCGCGATGGCGCAGACGGCTCGAGGTTTGGTGCGGGACAACGACACCGGTGCGCCCCTCGCCGGTGTTGTCGTGTTGGCGCTGGATTCGGCAGCAGGCGTCCGCGCCCGCTCGGTGGCGAGTGCCGTCGGCGAATATCGGGTTTCGGTCGCGCGCGCCGTGAAGCTGCGATTTGTCCGCATCGGCTATCGGCCCGAGGAGATTGATATCCCCTCGGGTGAAGCGGACACCAAGACGATCGACGTCGCGATGCACGCCTTGACGCAGATGCTCGCGCCCGTCGAGGTGCGAGCCAATGCGAAGTGCCCGAAGCGCGACGACGCCAGCTCGACCTTCGCTCTCTGGGATCAAGCGCGGGCGGCACTCCTCAACGCCGTCGTGGCTCGCGAGGCCAACCCGCCGCGTTCCATCCGGCTCATTTACAAGCGGCTGCGTTCGCTCGACGACGCGATCGTCGAGCAGCTCGTGCAAATCGACTCGACTGCGGTCACGACCCGGCCCTTCCTCGCGGTGTTGTCGTCCGAGGATTTCGCGCGTGGCGGCTTCGCGCGCGACAGCAGCGGACTGCGGCAATACCTCGCACCCTACGCCGACGTCCTCCTCGACGATGCCTTCATGAGCGCGCACTGCTTCCGTTCGCGTGACGGTGGCTCGGCGCGCCCGAAGCAGGTCGGCGTCGCGTTCGAAACGGCGCGGCGGCAGCGGGGGCGAATCGACGTCGACGGCGTCGTATGGGTGGACACCTCCGCCCGTACGCTCGTCGAAGTAGAGTTCCGCTACGTGGGCGTGTCGGACGCGGCGACGCGCGCGCGGTCAGGGGGCGAGATCTGGTTTCGGCAGATGTCGAACGGACTGCTGATCATCGATCGGTGGCATATCCGGAGCTCCGGCGCCAACGAGCGGCCTGGACACGATGAGTTCGGCGTCATTCCACGTGACGAGGGGCCGATTCAAGCGATCGAGTACGGCGGCCAGGTCGTGGAAGCGGCCTGGCCGGATGGCCTTTCCTGGCGCGCTCCGCTCGGGCGCCTCACCGTGCGCGGAGAGGATAGCAGCGGGCACCCAACCACCGCCTTCGAGCTCCGCCTTCGTGGAACGAATTACGCCGCGCGCCCAGACGAGCGTGGGGTCGCGCAGATTGGATCGCTGCTGCCCGGCCCGTACCGCGCTGTGGTCGCGGACACGCTGCTCGGCCGGATTGGATTGGCGCCGCCCACTCCGACGAGGTTCGTTGTGTCGCCCGATACGTTGGTCGACCAGCGTGTCACCGTGCGCGACGCCGTTCAGAACTTCCGAGAATTCTGCGGCGGCGGTGGTGATCCCAATGAAGCGCTGCTCGTCGTACGCGTTCGCACGCCCGAGGGGCTTCCGGCAACCGATGCGGCATGGGAGGTACGGCGCACGCGGGCACCAGGTCGCGACTATGACGAGCAGTTCGCGCACGCACGCCATCCGTCGCCCGACGGAACGCTGTTGGGGTGCCTGCGCATGAGGAAAGGAGACGCCGTTCGCATCGCCGTCTGGCGAGAGGGACAACCGATTGTCATTCGCGAACGCGTGCTGACCAGCGACGCCACTGCCCTAGGAATCGTGCTGCCGACCCCGTAGTCTGAATTTCCCCGACCGAGCATATTCCCAGGCGTGACTCGGCTCCTTTCGATTCTTTTCGCTCTCGCGCCGCTCGCCTTCGGCGCGATCCGCGCGGCCACTGCGCACGATCTGCGGGTCCTCTGGATGGCCATTGCATCGGGGATCGTGGCGGCGGCGGTGGTGATGTTACGACGGTCGGCCACGAATCGGTCCAGCATGGCCCTCGGACGCGCCCTTCTTGCCCTGCTCCTGGGCATCGTCGCGGCATCGGTCACCGGATACGCTCTTGGCGCGCGCGCGTGGGCCGGGATTCTCGGCATGGCCTTCGTGCTCGCATTGTGTTGGGTCGTGAGTTTCGTCTTCGGAGCTGTCGCGCGCCAAACGGCGTGACCCGCGACGTCCGCCGGTTACTCGTCGCCAGCTCGATCGGCACGATCGTCGAGTGGTACGACTTCTTCGTCTTCGCGTCCGCGGCAGCGCTCGTTTTCGATCGCGTCTTCTTTCCTCGCGCGGACCCGCGCAACGCGGTCCTCTATTCGTTGATGATCTACGCGGTCGGCTTCGTGACTCGGCCGCTGGGTGGGCTCGTCTTCGGCGTCCTCGGCGACCGCCATGGGCGAAAACGCGCGCTGATTTGGAGCCTGATGTTGATGGGCCTCGCCACGGTGAGCGTCGGGCTGGTTCCCGGCTATGTGACCATCGGCGTCGCGGCGCCCACGTTACTCGTTGTCCTCCGTCTGTTGCAGGGACTGGCCGTCGGCGGCGAAGTGGGCGGCGCCTTGCTGTTGGTCACCGAAACGTTGTCGGCCGAGCGGCGCGGATTCTGGGCAGCGTGGCCGATGATCGGCGGCGCGGCGGGTAATCTCGTTTCGTCAGGAGTCCTCGCCGCACTGGGCTTCTTGCTCGGCGAAGCTGCCTTTGCGGCGTGGGGATGGCGGCTCGCCTTTGTCGCATCCGCGGCACTCGTCGGCATTGGCGCCTGGATGCGATCGCGGGTTGCCGAATCGCCGATCTATCAGGCGTACGTGGAGCGACGACGCAACACCGACGCCCAGCCGCTGGGAGTGACCGTCGCGGAGCACTGGCAATCCGTCTTGACCGTGTTCCTCGTCAAGGCGGGAGAGAACGCCGTTTTCTATGTGTTCACGACGTTCTACGTCGTATATGTGACGCGCGTGCTGCATCTCGCGCGCACCCTCGCGCTGGAGGCGATTGCCGTCGCGTCCGTGGCGGAGATGGCGACGATCTTTCTGTCCGGTGCCTGGTCCGATCGCGTCGGCCGCCGCGTGGTCACTGCCATCGGGCTGTTGGGCGCGGCGGTCTGGGCATTCGCACTTTTTTCCGCGACGGCGAGCGGCAGCGTCGCGGCCGTCGTCGTTGCGGCCGGCGTCGGCGGCGTCTGTCACGGCTTGATCGTGGGAGGAATGTCGGCGCTCTTTGTCGAGCTATTCCCCACGAGCGCGCGCTACACCGGCTTTTCGGTCGGTTACCAGTTCGCGACCGTCGTTTCCGGCGCCGTGGCGCCACTCATTGGCGTCGCGCTGCTCAACGCGTACGGCTCGACGCTGCCGGTGTCGATTTACGCGATGGCGATGACCGCTCCGGGACTCGTCAGCCTCGGAATGTGCGAGGAAACGCGAGGCCGGGATCTTACCTAGCCGGGCCGTGGAACTATATGGCGGCGCGGATCGTTTCGACTCGACCAGGAGGAACCATGAAGCGCGTATTGATTGTCGCGGCACTCGCTCTCTCGAGCCTTGCATTCATCAAGCGGCCACCCCAGCCGTATCGCGTCGTGTTCGATCTCACGAGCCGCGACAGCCTCGATCAAAAAGCGATGGTCCGCTGGATCAGCGAGGTCACGACGTCGAGCCCCGACGCGAAGATCGAGATCGTGATGTACGCCAAAGGGTTCGAGCTGGTGATGCCGGACAAGTCCACGGTGCTGCCGCAAGTGCAGGCCGCGATCAAGAATCCGAACGTCGCGTTCCGGGTCTGCGCGATCGCGATGAAGAACAATGGCATCGACAAGAGCATGCTGCTCCCCGGCGTCGAAGTCGTTCCGGACGGCATACACGAGCTGGTCATGAAGCAGCAAGACAACTGGGGCTACATCAAGGCCGTCCACTAGCGTTAGGCCGGCAAAAGCGCGACTAGAGAACTGTTCACCCTCGCAATAGCGAGTGCAGCGCGGTATCGTTTGGGGGACCTTGAACCTCGGAGCCCCCAAGCCGTGACGGACGCCGTAACGCAGCGTGCTGCACAGACCGCGAAGCTCACCGCCGAAGACCTTGTCGCCGTTCGCGTCGGCCGTTGGTGGCAGCTGACGCTCGGCGTGGTTTGCATGTCGATGATCGCCAACCTGCAGTACGGGTGGACGCTCTTCGTCAATCCGATTCACGACGCCCACGGCTGGAGCGTTACAGCCATTCAGGTTGCGTTTTCGGTGTTCGTCTTGGTGGAGACGTGGCTGGTGCCGATCGAGGGATACCTCGTCGACAGATTTGGCCCGCGTTTCATCGGGGTGGTTGCCGGCGTGCTGGTGGCCCTGGCGTGGGTGATCAACGCCAACGCTGAGTCGCTCGAGATGTTGTACCTCGGCGCGGTCGTGGGCGGCATCGGCGCGGGCGCCGTTTATGGCGCGTGTGTCGGCAATGCGCTCAAGTGGTTTCCTGACCGCCGCGGACTCGCGGCCGGGATTACCGCCATGGGATTCGGTGCGGGCTCGGCGCTCACCGTGTTCCCGATCGCCAACATGATCAGGTCGCAGGGCTACGAAGCCGCGTTCTTCAAGTTCGGCATCGCGCAGGGCGCCGTCGTCTTTCTGGTGAGCTGGCTTCTTCGCGCCCCAGACGCCGACTACAAGACGAAAATGACGCCGGCGATCGGAACGCCAGTCGTTCGGCCGCAGAAGGAATACACTCCGCTCGAGATGCTCCGCACGAGCGCGTTCTGGGTGATGTTCGTGATGTTCGTCCTCACAGCGGTAGGCGGCCTGATTGCAACGGCGCAGCTCAACCCGATGGCGAAGGACATGGGCATCGCTGGTCAGAAAATCTCGGTCTTCGGGGCGACCCTGCTGGCTCTGCCCTTCGCGCTGTCGATGAATCGGATCTTCAACGGCGTCAGCCGGCCGTTCTTCGGCTGGATCTCCGATCTCGTCGGACGAGAGCAAACGATGGGGATCGCGTTCACCGTCGAAGGAGTCGCGATCATTCTGCTCAGCCGCTATGGATCGGGCCCCTTGGCGTTCGTCGTGCTGACGGCGTTGCTGTTCTTCGCTTATGGCGAGATCTACAGCCTGTTCCCGGCGATCTGCGGTGACGCGTACGGACGGAAGTTCGCGTCAGCGAACGCGGGGCTTCTCTACGTCGCCAAGGGCGTCGCGTCGATGCTCGTTCCGCTGGCGAGTATCGTGGCGGCGTCGAGCTGGGGTTGGTCGGGGGTTTTTGCAGCGACCGCGCTCATGAACTTCGCCGCGGCGTTATTGGCCATCTTCGTGCTGAAGCCGCTCCGAGCGCGCACCCAGCGCACTCTCGCGGCGTGAAGATCGCCGTCATCGGGGCGGGCGCGATCGGCGGCTATGTCGGCGGATGGCTCGCCGCGGCCGGCGAAGACGTGACGTTCATCGCCCGTGGCGCCAACCTCGCCGCGATCAAGCAAAACGGCATGCGCGTCATCGGTGAGGATGGCGCCGAGGTCGTGGCGCGCACCCCGGTGT
>JAICJQ010000209.1 GCA_025928335.1 Gemmatimonadaceae bacterium | reverse complement strand
CGTCGATGTCGCGGACGGCGTTCGCCACGCGTATGGCTTCATGCTGTACCCACCCAGTGTTCGCGTCCGCGACGAGCCGGTCGCCCGGCGACAAGCGATCCGCGACCGCACGGATACGCGCGATGTCGACGTCGGGATCGCCGCCCACTTTGAGCTGAAATCTCCGATAGCCCTCGCCGCGATAGCCCGCGACCTTGTCGGCCATTTCCTCGGGAGACTGCTGCGAGATAGCGCGATACAGGTGGACGTCGTCGCCATAGCGGCCGCCGAGGAGCTCACAGACCGGAAGCCCCGTCGCTTGGCCGAGGATGTCCCAACAAGCGATGTCGATGCCACTTTTCACATAGGGGTGGCCTTTGAGCGCTGCGTCCATCGTGCGGTTGAGCTTTACGAGCTGCCGCGGATCCGCACCGATCACGTGCGGTGCGAGCTCGCGCAGTCCGGCGCGCACGCCCTCGGCGTACGCGGGAAGATAGAACGGACCAAGCGGACAGACTTCACCGTGCCCCGCGAGTCCATCGTCGGTTTCGACGCGAATGATCGTGCTGTCGAAGACCTGAACGCTCTTGCCGCCGCTCCACGCATAGGTGGTTTCGTGAAGCGGAAGCTCGACGCGATAGGCCAGAACGCGTGTGATTTTCATGTGCCCAAGATACGACAACCGCTCAGAAAGGCGCCGGTGTGTTGAACGTGGAGCGCGACGGCCGTCGCAATGCCCACGGCGCTGTCGACCGATAACTGCTTTTCGCGGTCGAGCCGATGCCGGAGCGTCTCACTTTCGACGAACGCATGGCGTAGGACAGATAGGCCGGTGTGCCGAGCGAGCTGCCGACCGACGTCAGCGTGCTCGCGAATGTTTTTCGCGCCTCGGCGCTTCCCTCGCTCGTTCGCGACGCCGTCAGGGCTTTCGCGATGCCGAAGTCCGTGACCATCGCCGTGCCGCCGGAGAGCAGGACGTTATCCGGCTTGATGTCGCGGTGAACGATCCCTTGCGCGTGGGCATAGGCGAGCGCTTTCGCGACGTCGCGAAGCACATGCGTCGCCTCGGCGATCGACATCGGCGGGCCGGCCGTGAGACGCGCGCGCAGCGACAGGCCGTTGACGAACGGCATCGTGTAATACGGGATTCCGTCGGCTTCCCCCGCGCTCAGCACCGGAACGATATTCGCCTGCTGCAGCCGCGCGGCGAGCTTCACTTCCCGAGTGAATCGCTCGGAGGAGAGGCCTTCGAACAGCTCCGGCGCGACGACCTTGATGACGACTTCGCGGCCGAGGGTCGTTTCGGTCGCGACGAACACGCGTGACATGCCGCCGCCGCCGAGCTCTCGCTCGTCGAGTAGGCGCCGCCGAGGCTTTTATGAAGCGTGTCGCGGAGGTCGGTTGTCATGGCTTCGATCTCGGCGTCGCCGGAAGGCGCGAAATCGGGGAAGGGGCGGGTGTACGAGTGGACTGAAGATACGCCGGGGAGCGGGGCCACACTACCAGCGCTCCGGTGGCGCGCCTGATGGTATCAGGCGTCGAGGCGCGCCATGTTGAACGACATGACCTACCCCCGAATCGACATCACCGGTGGCCCTGGGCGCCCGCCCGGCCGCACGGTGCGCCGACCGTTCCTCGTCATCGCGTTGCTTGCCTTCGCGGCATTCATCGTTGTCCCGTGGCTGGCAAGCTTCGCAACCGACTGGCTGTGGTTCCAGGAGATCCACTTCGAATCAGTATTCTTGAAATCGCTCGTCGCGCGTGCAACGCTGTTTGTCGCAACCGGCGCGGTCGCATTCGCATTCTTGTACGGCAACGCGAGATGGGCGACCCGCGGATCCGGCATTCCCGCGGTGTTCGTGAGTCACACCGGGGCTCGCGTGGATTTCTCAGCGATAATTCCGAGGCTGCTGCTCCTCGGGTCGCTGCTCGCCGCCTTCTTCATGGCCGTGATCGCGTCGGCGTCGTGGATGACGATCCTAATGGCATTGAATGGCACAGCCGTTGGTGAGACCGATCCGATGCTCGGACGCGACGTCGGGTTCTACCTCTTCCGACTGCCCGCGATCTCGGGCGTGCTGTCGTCGCTGGTGGTGCTGACGGTGCTCTCGCTCATTTCGAGCGCGCTGTTGTATGTCTCTCGCGGCCAAATCTCGCGCCCAACACGGAGCATCTCCGCCGACGCGCCGGCATCGCGGCACCTAGGCGCACTCGTGATCCTGTTGCTCGTCGTCTTCGCGGTGCAGCTGTGGTTCGTCGACGCGTCGTCCTTGTTGTACTCGAGCACCGGCCCGCTTGTCGGCGCGAGCTATGCCGACGTCCACGCGTCGCTTCCCGGAATTCGGCTGTCGGCTGTCGCCGCGTTGATCGCCGTGGGGCTCGTGGCCTACGGTGTCGTGCGACAGAAGCTCATGTGGTTCGGCGCGATGGGATTCGTCGGCTACGCGGCGGTCGGGCTTCTCTTCCGCGGCCTGTTTCCGGCCGTGGAGCAGAAGTTCGTCATCGCGCCCAACGAGCTCGCGCGCGAACGCGTGTATCTCGCCCAACACATCGCCGCCACGCGCCGAGCTTGGCGGCTCGACAGCGTCGGCACGCGCGATCTCGAGGGCGACGTGCAACTGACCATGGCGGACATTCGGGACGACGCAGCCACCATCGACAACGTGCGGCTGTGGGAGCGCGATCTCCTGAAGCAGACATTCGGGCAGCTTCAGGAAATTCGAACGTACTACGACTTCGCTTTGGTGAGCGACGATCGCTACACCATCGACGGACGGTATCGGCAAGTGCACATCTCCGCCCGCGAGCTCAATCCGGCGTCGCTGCCGACGCGCAACTTCATCAACGAGCGTCTGACCTTCACGCACGGAATGGGAATCGCGATGGCGCCGGTGAATCAGGTCACCACCGAAGGCCTTCCCGTGCTGTTCATCAAGGATCTGCCGCCGGTGTCGACCGTGTCCCTCAAGGTGACGCGCCCGCAGATCTACTACGGGCAGCTCACGAATAGCTACGTCTTCGTCGGGACAGGACAGAAGGAATTCGACTATCCGGCGGGCGAGTCGAACGTCTCGACCAATTACACGGGGCGCGGCGGCGTGCCGGTCGGCTCGTTCGTCCGACGGTTGCTGTACGCCTGGCAGCTCGGATCGACCGACCTGTTGCTGTCGTCGTACATCACCGGCGGCGCGCGCATCCTCTATCGCCGCAACATCTCGCAGCGCGCATCGGCGGCACTGCCGTTTCTCGATTTCGACAGCGAACCGTATTTAGTGTTGACTGATTCGGGAACGCTCAAGTGGGTGCTCGACGCGTACACGTCGAGTCGCTATTGGCCGTACTCGCAGCCCGAGCCCGACGGCACGAACTATCTTCGCAACAGCGTCAAGGTCGTGATCGACGCCTACGATGGAACGGTCGATGCCTATCTCGTCGACCCGGGCGATCCCATCGCGCGAACGTACGCGTCGATCTTCGGCGGGATCTTCAAACCGCTCAGCGCGATGCCGGCCGATCTTCGCGCGCACCTGCGGTATCCTGGCGACCTGTTTCGGATGCAGACGCAATTGTTCGCGACGTATCACATGCTCGATCCGGACGCATTCTATCACCGTGAGGATCAGTGGCAGTATCCCGGGGTGGACAAGGATACGCCGAACAACACGCCGTACATGCGACACATCGTGATGCGGTTGCCTGGCGAAGCCAACGCGGAGTTCATCTACATGACGCCATTCACTCCGCGCGGGAAGGACAATCTCGCCGCATGGATGGCGGCCCGCATGGACGGCGCGAACTACGGGAAGCTCGTCGTGTACCGGTTCCCGAAACAGAGTCTCGTGTACGGCCCACGGCAGATCGTGAACCGCATCAACCAAGAAACGAGCATCTCCCAACAGATCACGCTGTGGGATCAAAAGGGCTCGCAGGTGATTCGCGGCGAGCTGCTCGTGATTCCGATTCGCTCATCGCTGATCTACGTGCAGCCGCTGTACCTGCGCGCCGAAGGCGGGACGATTCCGGAGCTCAAGCGGGTGGTGGTGGCGCATGAGAATCGTGTGGTGATGGGTGAGACCTTGGAGGAGGGCTTGAACTTCCTGTTCGGCGGCGGCGCGGCGCCGCGAGCCACGCTCGCTTCCGCGGCGGATACGACGTCGGCCGCGGCGCCGAGCACTGGCGCATCGACTGGAGTCGCCGACATCGCGCGAGAGGCGCAGCAGCACTACGATCGCGCGATCACCGCCCAGCGCGCGGGGGACTGGGCCACGTACGGGCGAGAGATCGACCAACTCGGCGCACTGCTGAAGCGCTTGGCGCCGCGGAAACCCTGAGTCGCCGGACGCGGCGCTGAACACGCGTATCGAGTGAAGTAGTTCGATGCGCTTCCAGGTCGCCGACGTGCCGGGGTTTCCCATCGATGTCCTCGCGACACTTGTGGATCGCTACGGCATCGAGCACGAGCTCGCACGCGGCGGCATGGCGACCGTCTACCTCGGCGCGGAGGAAGCGGCGGACGATAGCTTGCCCGAGATTACTTCGCTCCGAGGTTTCGCTTCAAACAGTCGATTGTCTTCGGCGCCGCCGGCCTTTGCGGCGACCTTCCTCACCGCACCGTATAATCCGATGACCGACTTCTAGTTCTCTTTCCCACGAGTCCGCGAGCGACGCCGTGAAGCTCTGGATCGACGCGGACGCTGTTCCGCGAGACGTGAAAGCGATTTGCCTCAAGGCGTCGGACCGTCTCCGCCTCGAGACGATCTTCGTCGCGAACCAGCGGGTCGAGACCCTGGCTGGCTATACGCACGTATCCGCGGTGCGCGTCGAGGGCGGACCTGACGTCGCGGATCGCTACATCGCCGAGCGGGCGGTCGCGGGCGACGTTGCGGTGACGGCGGACATTCCGCTCGCCGCGCTCCTCGTGCCCAACGGCGTGACAGTCATCGATCCGCGCGGCGAGCAATACACGGCGGAGACGATCGGGGAGCGTCTCTCGGTGCGGAATTTCATGGACGCACTGCGCGGCGCCGGCGTCGAGACCGGCGGGCACGGCACGTACGGCCCGCGAGAAAAGCAGGCGTTCGCCAATGCGCTGGACCGCGCGCTCACCCGGGCGCTACGCCCCGGATGAGTCACAACACCAGTCGTGCCGCGCAGTCTCCTCGGGTCGACTTCACTTTGGGTCACTAAAACGGCGTTTTCAGCCGTTTTCAGGCGGAGATCGCGCGCGAGGTACACCTTCGCCATCCCGCCTTCGCCGACGAGGCGTTCGATCCTGTATCGACCTTCGAGAGCGGCAACGAGGGCGTCGGTCGTGAACGTGCGCCGTCAGCGGCGGGAAACGAGCGGAGACAAAGAGTGTCGTGTTACACGCTTCCCTGCCAGAGAGTCTCCGCCAACGCCGCTCGACCACGAATGCCCGCTGTTACCAAACTTCTAAGGGCGCGATCGTTGTCTCGACTCACGCATGGCGATGGAGCCCTGTCCTGACATGGTCGGCGACCAACTCGAATCGGCCCTCGAGGGACGCTACACCATCGAGCGCGAGCTTGGCCGCGGCGGCATGGCGACCGACTACCTCGCCCGCGACCCCAAACATCGACGGCGACATCGTCATGCGCAGAGTCGCTCCGCCAAGCCGCTAACGCGTCGATTTCCATCCGGCTCGTGCCAGGAACAGACGCGATTGGGCCGATTTCGATGAGACGTCTTCCTTCGGCTCCAGGTATCCTGGCAGCATGCCGCCGACCGATACGGAACGTGTTACCTTACCAGGTACTAGTTCGCGCTGACCAAGATCCGCCGCGGTGGGTATATCTTCGTGGCCTGGTTGGAGACCATGCGCCGCGCCACGTCCACGTCTTTCGTGATGGTCGGCTCATCCTGAAATGGAATCTCGAAAAAGATCTTCCCATGGAGGGACGCGCGTCGCCGCGGCTGCTCGAGGTGATTCGAGATCTTCGCCGCGAAGGTCGCCTGTGAAAGTAGGACGTGTCACCGTGAGCTCCCGCGAGCGCGCGTTTCGCGTGAAGCTTGGACGCACGACGTTCCGCATGCCCTTCGTGAAAACAGATCCTTCCCCCACATCGGACGATCCCGTCGTTCTCGTCTATTCGGATCCCGAATTGGGCAATCAAGGCTTCACCTTCATCCTTGCGTCCGGAAAGGAAGGGTCGGTCCTTGCCGACCAAGTGCTCGACTACAATGGAGACCCGCAGCTCGCACGAAAGATGGCCCTTCACGAGTTGACTGCGCGCGCGCGCGAGACGCTCGACCGATCGAAGCTGTCGCGCCGTGAAATCATTCGACGACTCGGGACCTCCCCGTCGCAGTTCTATCGACTCATCGATCCGGCCAACTATCGGAAGACCATCGACCAGATGCTCGGGCTATTGAGCGTTCTTGGCTGCGAGGTCCAATTCACGGTGAGGAGGAAATCAGCCTGACAATACCGCTGACGCGGATCGTTGGCAGTCGATGAGTTGGTCGGCCCTCTCGAGATTATTGGGCAGTCGGCCAGAGCGGCGTAGACCTCATCGACTCTCGCAGCAGTTTTCGCGAGCGACGAGTACGAACGCCAACCAGCATCACGGTGCCGGTAGCCAACAACACGAAGCTTGACGGTTCAGGAGTCGTCGTCACGACGGCCCGGAACGTTCCCGTCGACCCCTGGGTGATGTCGCTCACGAACGTGAGATCGCCAAGTG
>JAICJQ010000166.1 GCA_025928335.1 Gemmatimonadaceae bacterium | reverse complement strand
TGGATTGTCGATCACGACGTCCCACGTCTTTCCGCGAAGCGAATCCAATTGGTGCAGATTGCGGTCGCCAATCAGCTCGGTCACGCCCTGCGGCAGCTTGTCGTTGTGGCGCCCGCGATTGAACACGGTCACCGCGTGCCCGCGCGCGAGCGCATAGGACACTTGATATGGGCCGGTTAGGCCAGTGCCGCCAAGAATCAGGATATCGAGGCGCGCGCGTGCGCGTGTATCGAGCGGCTGCAGGCCGCGGAGCTTGAGCGCGCCGCCGGCCACGGCCAACTGCCGGACGAAATCTCGACGACTCGTCATGCTGGACTCCGCGCGAAGGGACGATGCAAACTATTTCGCGGGGATCGCGCAGTGCGAGGCGATCACCAAATCCTTACCTGCCGTCGAGAGACCGTAGTTCCCTTCATTCGAGGTCGTCATGAACCGCCGACGCATCGCCGCGCTTCTTCTTCTGCTCCCTGCCGCCGGTGTGGCGCAACATGCCGCGGCCAACGGCCCGATGCGCGTGCTGTTCATCGGGAACAGCTACACGTACGTCAACGACCTTCCGATGGTCATCGCCGACCTGGCGTCGGCGGCGCACGAAACGCGTCCCTTCAAGCCGGACGTCGTGCTCGTCGGCGGAGCAACGCTCGAAGGGCAGATCGCCGGTCACGATGCCTTACCCGCAATCGCCCGCGGCGGATGGGACGCGATCGTGCTGCAAGAGCAGAGCACGCGACCGATCACCGATCCCGACAAGATGTGGCGAGCTGTGAAGACGCTCGCTGACGCGGCCAAGAAAGTGAACGCCAAGGTCATTCTCTACGAAACGTGGGCCCGCGAAGCGCTGCCCGGAACGCAGGACTCACTGACCCACGTCTACCGCAAGGCGGCGTCCGACGTCCATGCCGTCGTCGCGCCGGTCGGCGAAGTATGGTCGGAGTTCCGCGCGCAAGAAGGCACGATACCAGCCGGCACCCATTCGGCCCTCTTTCGCGCCGACGGGAGCCACCCGAGCCCTGTCGGCACGTACTTGGCCGCCACGGTGCTTTACCAGACCTTGTACGGTAAGAGTCCCGTGGGGTTGCCCGCGACAACGCGCAATTCCTTCACGCAGCCGCCGCCGGGCGCCGCTCCCGACGACCCAAAGGACACCGTACCCGCCGGCCTCGCGCGCAGAATTCAGGAGCTCGCGGGAAAGGTGAAAAACTGAACGCGTTCTTGTAGGAGAAGTCAGGGTGATCGGCGACACGGAAACGCTCCGAAACGTTCCCGACGCACGCGACGGGCTTCGACCGGTCGATCGCAGAATCTTGTTCGTGATGCATCAGAGGGCGCTGCCCCGCGGCCGATGCCAATTACACCGAAGCCCGACTCACCCCGTTCGGTGCCGCGATGCTCGCCGACGGACCGACACCCGTTGATGCGCGCGACGATACGACGGGACCAAGTGCCCTTCCGTCGGACGTTCCGAATCTCCTCGTCAATGGCGCATTCATCAATGCGACCAGCATTCCGCCGCACAACATCCGCGAGGTGGCGGGCGCGCTCATTCTTCTGATCGACCATCCGACGCGACGTTGGGCGACCTTCAGGCGCGCATCAAGGGGCCGGACTTCCCGACCGGCGGGTGCATTCAAGGACTCACGGGCATCCGGAACTATCAAAAGACCGGACGTGGAGAGATCAGAATCCGTGCACGCGCGGAGATCGACACGTCGGAGGATACCGCGCGAATCATTGTCAGCGACATCCCGTATCGCGTCAGTTTTGCGTCGATGATCGAGCGGATCGCGGACGAGGTGCGCTCGCGGCGAATCGATGGGATTGCGGACCTGCGCAACGAGTCGACTCGAGACGGACCGCGCATTGTGATCGGCCTCAAACCCGGTGTGAATCCGGACGCGTTACTGCGCCAGCTCTATGCGCGAACGCCGATGCAAGCGACATTCGCGGTCGCGCTCGTGGCGCTCGTGGCCGATCCCGCAACGGGTGGCATGTCGAGAGATGCGCGACTGCAGATGCTGACGGAGGAGCCCCGTCGAGTCGCCACCACCTTCGGCGACAGCCGACGCACACAGCCGGCGGGAATGGACGTCTCGGAGTGACTCGCCGATAGACAGATCGTCTGTTTATGGGCGTTGCAGCGGGGAGCATTGGGCATTCCCAAGATAGGATTTCAGCCGACGAGCCGAAGCTTCGTTGGCTTGGCACGCGGCGCCTTTCGCTACGCCGCGGGCGCGCTCGTGGCGCTTGCGCTCACGATCGGAATGCTCGACTGGCTCGCTCGCGGCTTCGACCGCGAGTTGCGGCGGAGTGGCGAGGTGGTACGTGTCGCCCGACAAGCCTATGAGTTGGCGCTCGATCGCGAGGCCGCCATTCGCGGCTATCTCCTGACGCGCGATTCCTCGGCCCTTGCCCCGGAGCTGGTCGCGCGCGTGCCGCTGGGAATCGCTATCGACTCCCTGGCCATATTGACCGCGAATGATCCGGCACAGTCGCAGCGTACCGGAACGATCCGCGCGGCGATCAACCGATGGGCGACCCTCGTTGCCTTCCCCGCGCTGCGGAAACCGCATAGCCCACGGAGGGACGGCGAGCAAACGGAGCTGATCGGCAACACGCTCTTCGAAACCGTGCGCTGGTCGTTCGTGAACCTCCTCCAGGCTGAAGAGGTGGTCTACAACGCGCAGCAGCGACGACAAGAGTCGATGCGCCTCTTCGCCGACATCGCGATCGCGCTCGAGCTGGTGGTGCTCCTTGCAGTGTTGGTGCGGGTGCGCCGTCGAACGCTTGCCCAGGCGACTGCGCTGGCGCACCAGCAGGCGCGCGCACGGGCGGTCATCGAGCACGCGCCCGACGTCCTCCTCCTCGTCGACGGTGACGGAACGGTACGCTATCACAGTCCGTCCGCCGAGGAGCTGATGGGCCTCGAGGCGACGGAAATCGCCGGCGCCAATCTCAAAGACGGCGTGCACGTGACAGACCGCGAAACGCTCGAGCGGACCTTTGCCGAGATGGCGGCCGACTACGGGCGACCCCGTGAGTTCGTCTGCCGTGTGCGCCACGCCGACGGATCGTGGCGGATCATCGAAGCGCGCGGGACGAATCTGCTGCGCGATCCGGCCGTGCAAGCGATCGTGATCAACGCGCGCGACGTAAGCGACCGGGTTCGCGCCGAGGAGAGAACGCGCGAAGCGCAGGTGGAGGTCCTGGCGCGACTGGCCGCCGCCGGCGAAGCGCGCGACGATGACACGGGGCAGCACACTCGGCGCGTCGGCGAGCTGGCGGCCCGTATCGGCGAGGCGCTCGGGCTTTCGCTCGACGAGGTGGAGTTGATCCGCTTGGCGGCGCCGCTCCACGATGTCGGCAAAATCGGTATTCCCGACTCGATTCTGCGCAAACCGGGTACGCTCAACGCCGAAGAATTCGCGATCATGCAGACGCACACGTTGATCGGCGCCGAGATGTTGGCCGACGGCGCGACGCCGCACATCCGGATGGCCGAAGTGATCGCCCGCAGTCACCACGAATGGTGGAACGGAGGCGGCTACCCCGACGGACTCGCGGGCGACGCGATTCCGCTGCCGGCGCGCATCGTCGCCGTGGCCGACGTGTACGACGCGCTCACCCACGCTCGGCCGTATCGTCCCGCATGGAAGCGAGACCGCGTGACGGCCGAGCTTCAGCGCAAGGCGGGGACTCATTTCGAACCGCGCCTGGTGCAGCTATTCCTCGACGTCGTGCTGTCCGACGCCTCGCACACAATAGCAGGGAACCCGGTGTTACGGTCCCGCCGTGTGGAGCGGAAAAAGCCGGCTGCGACCGCGTAGTCGTTTGTGCAAAGCGGCGCGCGGAGTCATTCCGCTCGTATCGCTTGAATTGGGTCGATCCGAGCGGCTCTGATGGCTGGGAACAGCGTGCCGAGCGCACCGATGGCCACCAGCAGCAGGACTCCCGAGACGAGTGTCATCGGATCATGCGGCGACAAGCCGTACACCAACTTCCGGGTCAGGCCGAGCAGCGGGAACCACAGCAGCAGGCCGATGGTGATGCCAATGGTCACCGTCATGAGCGAATCACGAAGCACCACCCACGAGACGCGATATGGCGTCGCGCCCAGCGCCAGGCGCACACCAATCTCGTTCGTGCGACGCGCGACAGAATAGCTGATGACGCCGTAGAGCCCGATCGCCGTCAGCAGCAAGGCCAGAATTCCAAAACCTCCGGCGAGGCGAGCGACGAGCCTCTCGCGCACCAATCCTCGCTCGAGGAGCGTCTCCATGCTCTCGATGTCGCGCACCGGTATTGCGCGATTCACGGAGGCAAGGGCGCGTCGGACATCGGCAATCACGGCGACCGGATTGCCCTGCACGCGTACCTCGGCGCTCGTGATGTACTCGTGGGGTCCCTGGGCAAGCGGGTGGTAAATCATCGGCGGCGGCGCATCGCGAAGCGAATTGATGCGAGCATCCTTCACGACACCGACGACGATCCACGGCTGATTCGTGCCATACCCGAAATGCGCGCCAACGGCCGCGTCGGTCCCGAGAAATTTGCGCGCCGCACTCTGACTCAGAATGACCACCGGTTGGTGGTCCTTGGAGTCCTGAGTGGTGAATGCGCGACCGCTCACGAGCTCGATGCCAACGGTGCGGAACCAATCCGGAGAGACGAAGTTCTCCTGCCCACTATTGTCGTTTGGCGGAAGGTTGCGGCCAGGAGGATTGAATCCGCTCGTCCGTCGTGTTCCGGCGGCGATCCCGTACAACGACAAGCTGGCGGAGCGGACTCCGGGCACGGCGTTGAGCGCCGTGAGAAGCTGTTCGTGTAGCGCCGGCAGCTGATCGTACGCGTAGCCGGCGGCTCGTACGTCGAGCTGCACGGTGACCAGACGGTCGCGCTCGTAGCCGACGTTGATCTTTACCAGATTCTGAAAGGTGCGGACGAACAACACCGCGGACGTGACGAGGAGAAGCGACAGAGCGATCTGCCCGATGATCAGCATGCGGCCGAGTGGAAGCCGATGCGAACCGCCCCCCTCCCCCCCGACGACGCGACCGCCCGTCTTGAAGGCGTCGTAAAGATCGGTGCGACCAGCCCGGAGCGCGGGGGCGATTCCAAACAGAAGCCCGGCACCAAGCGTGAGTGTCACGGCAAAGAGCAAAACGGTAGCGTCGACGGAAGCGCCGAGGGGCACGGGCCGCGTTCCGGTTGAGGCGAGCGTCAACAGGCCGTCGGTGCACCATCGGGCGACGGCGAGTCCGATCACTCCACCGATGACGGCAAGGGTCAGGCTTTCGGTGAGTGCTTGTCGGATGAGCCGTCCCGATTGTGCCCCGAGCGATACGCGCACCGCCAGCTCGTGGGTGCGCGAGGCACCGCGAGCGAGGAGTAAGCCGGCGAGATTGGCGCAGGTGATGATGAGGATGAGCCCCACACTGACCATCAGGAGCTTGAGCGGATCCCCGAACTGGTCGCGCAGGGGTGAGAATCCCGTCGGGATCGCCGTCAATCCGATATGCTCGCGCAGGCCATACGCGCGCTCCGTGGAGTCGCGACCGGCAAGTGCGTCCACCAGGAAACTATGGAAGGGTGCCTCGAGCCGATCCGTCGCTCTTCTGCTCGCCGCGGCCGGCTGGCGAGTGACGAGAGTGATCCAGCTAATGCCAGGCTGGGGAATCCAGGGCTTTTCGGTGTCCGAGTTCGACGACGACGCGTTGCCGTGATAGCGTACTTCCTGTTGCATGGTCAGCGGCACGAACACGTCGACCGGCGTTCCCACGGTGAGCCCGGCAAACTCCCCCCGAGTTACGCCGACGACGACCAATGCAGCGTCGCCGATGCGGATTCGTCGCCCGAGGATCGACGGATCGTTGCCGAATCGCCGATCCCAGTATTCCTCCGAGATCACGGCCACCGGAGCGCTTCCAACATCGCGCGTGTCAGCAGCCCCGAACACGCGTCCGCGTTGCGCCTGAACCCCGAGGAGGGAGAAGTAGTTGCCGGAGACCAGCTGACAGAGGACCGGTTCCGGTTGATCGGAGATTGTCGCGAACAGTCTCACGATGGAGCTCATGCCGGCGAGGGCGCCGCTGTCGGGCAACGCGCGCCGCATTTGCTGCATGAGAGCGTACGACACCTGTCGGGACGGATGATCTGCGCGCGACCCTGGGCTTTCGCCCGAAGAAATGCGTGAGACCACGTAGAGCTCGTCGGGTCGCTCCACCGGGAGGGAGCGGCGCATGAGGGCGTCAACGACGCTCCAGACGGATGTGTTCACGCCGATGCCCACGGCGAGGGTGAGCACCGCGGCGGCGCTGATGGCGGGCGTACGGCGCATACCGCGCAGGGCGTGGCGGACGTCTGCAATGAAGTCGTCGATCCAACGCGTTCCTCGTGCGTCACGCGTCACTTCTTTGGTCTGCTCCAGTCCTCCGAGATCCAAACGCGCCATGCGGTCCGCATCGGCAGGTGAGAGACCGCGCCGGATGTAATCGGCGGTCGCTGCCTCGAGGTGAAAGCGGAGCTCTTTGTCGAGATCGCGCTCGAGGGCGCGGCGATGGAACACGCGAGAGAGCCAGCTCATGTCGCGAGCCCCAGGGCGAGCGCGACCGCCTGTGACAACTCTTTCCATTCGGCGATCTGCGAATCGAGATGGCGTCGCCCTTTCGCGGTGATGCGATAGAACTTGGCCTCGCGTCCGGACGGGGTGTCGTGCCAGTCGGCCTTGAGCATCCCTTGATTCTCCAGTCGGTGGAGCGACGGGTACAACGAGCCCTGAGGAACGGACAATCGTCCGCCGGAGATCAAGGCGAGGCGATGGACGAGCGCGTAGCCGTGCAACGGCTCGTCGAGGAGGGCGCGCAGGACGAGCATATCGAGCGTGCCCTGCAGCAAGTCACGGGTTCTGTCAGTCATGCCAAGACGGTCTAGAGGTCGATATCAAGACGCTCTAGATATGACACACGATCTCCGGAAAGGGTTCGTGCGGGTGTTTTCTCGAGACGGATGGAGCGCTCCGATTCATATGGACGCTCTACCTCTTCGGCACCATCGGCGCTGTCGTTATCATGGGCGTTGCCCGCGAGATGGCGAGCTGCGATCGGCAGCCAACGATAGCACCGCGCGACGCGGTCGTTCGTTCTCGATCAGAGCACGGCCGGCAGGTAATTCCACTGAATCAGGAGGGCGACGGTCATGAGCGCGCCGACCGCGATCGACGTCATGAGCCCGCGACGCAAAACGTCCCACCACCGCTGCCACCACGATAGAACGACGAGCGCCGCCAACACGACGGCAATTGCATCGAAGCCGGCGGTATGCGTGAGCAGCTGCTCGAGTGTGATCGGATCGGGCCACGTGGCGGGAATGCGGAAGCCCAGATAGCGGTTGACGTCGACATTGGGTTGAAGCTTCCCTGCCTCGATCTGCTGCATCACCGCGGTCGCCACGAAGAGCTTCGCGACCGACGCCGTTCGAAAGATCGTGCGCGACGGATCGACGCGCGCGCTGTCGGTGACGCGCGCGATGCCGTAGCCGCGAAGCAAGAGCACCGAATCGCCGCGCACGACCGCGAGCGCGAGTCCCGGAACGTCGTAGCGCCGCATGAGAGCGGGCACCAGAGAGTCGATCCGCGACAGCTGCGCATGCAGTGCGTTGGCGCAGAGGACGAGACCCAGCGCTACGGCGCGCACGTCAGGTATGATGTGAAGAGACGCGCTGCCTCGAGACCGGCTTTCGTGTGACCGCGCGCGAGGCTGGAGACCGGCTCTTCATAGAGAATGAGCTCGCGGAGCGTCGCCGACGCGGCGAGGAGGGCAAAACCCACGGCGCGCTTTGAGTCTCGTTGACGGATGCGCCGGCGATGGCGGAGGACGCATTCCGTGAATCGCTCGTGCATCGCGGCGTTGAAGCCGGCGACGATGCTCCGCAGCTCGGCGTGCTCCGTCGTGCGAACGAGCAACGTGACGGAGCGGAGCATGCGGCGGTTTCTCGCGAACATTCGCGCGACGCCCGTGAAATACAATTCGGCCAGCTCCGCGAGACCACAGTCCGCGATGCGATCGTCGGCGAACGACTGAAGCATCTGGTCGGCGGCCTCGCGCGCAAGGCGGCTCGCCAGGTGGACGAGCAGGTGTTCTTTCGTCGGGAAGCGCGTGTACAGAACGCCGACCGATACCCCCGCCCGGTCGGCGATATCGGCGATGCTGATCGTCTCGAAATCGCGCTCGTCGAGGAGTGCGAGCGTGGCGGCGACCAACCGCGCGAGCAGATCCCGCGACCTGCGCTGTCGCGGTTCGCTGTGGATGAGCCGGTCGGAAGTGGAAGGAGAGGTGGGCGCCGATCTCATGAAAAGTACCGAATATGAACGTCATTCATATTTGCACGGTGGCGCGTAATGGTCAAGCGCGCCAGAAGCGGCGGTACCAGGAGGGACCACCACCGCCGGCCGCGGCGGATCGCAGGTTCAGCGCGGCCTGGCGATTTGGACGGTCAGCGCCGACGCTTTGCCGCTTTCCTCGCCGGACGCTTCTTCACGACTTTCTTGACAGCCTTCTTCTTGTTGGCGCGCGATTTCTTGGCGACGGGCCGTTTTTTCTTCGCCGCGGCCTTCGATCTGGGTTTCGCCTGGGGCGTCGTTTTCGTTGTCGCCTTCGCGCTCACCTTCGCTCGTTTCTTCGGCTTCGCCGCAATCGCGCGCGGCTTCGAGGCGGTGGCGGATTTCTTCGCCGCGCCTTCAGGCGTCGATTGCGACTTGACGGCACCGGCCATGTGGTCGTGCAGCGCGAACCCCGCGCCTTGCGGATCGCCGAGGATGGCGATCGTGCCGCCGGGAATCTCCATTCTGGGACGCTGTACGAACGCGCCCGCTTTGGTTGCGATGTCGACGGCCGTGCCCACGTCTTTGACGTAGATGTACACCAGCCAGAAGGGCCGCATCGACGACATCTCGGCCGGCCGATCGAACATTCCGCCGTACATCTGGCCCTTACCGAACATGGCGTACATGCTGCCGCCGCCCATGTCCATCGTATCCTGCATGTCCCAGCCGAAGATCTTCTTATAGAACTCCCACGCGGCTTTCCAGTCGGTGGTCATCAACTCGTGCCACGAGAATCGGCCGAGGACCGGCGTTCCGTCCCACGCGCCCGACGGTCCGGTTGGTTTATAGATCCCAAATACCGCGCCTTGAGGATCCTGAGCCACGGCGAACCGGCCCGTTCCGGGGATGTCCATCGGTCCGTTGATGACGCGGCCGCCGAGCGAGGTGACGAGACGCGCCGACTCATCGACGTCGGCAGCCTCGATGTACGGCATCCAGTTCGGCGGAACGCCCTGCCCTTTCATCTCGGCATTGAGGCGGAAGACGCCGCCGAGCGGCTTGCCTCCGTTCATCCACATCGTGTAGTCGTTGTCGAACTTTTGCGTCCCCCAGCTGGTGAAGCGAGGATAGAACTTCTTCGCAGCGTCGACGTCGGGCGTTGTGAGCTCGTACCAGATGAATTGGCCGTGCATGGTACACTCGAGGGGCTGGGGAAGCGCGACGGCGGCGTGACCGGGGGCAGGATCCAAAGATACGACGCACATCAAGCTTCGGCGATCGTGACAGTACCGCTGTCGGGCCAACCGTGGCAAACGGCACGCCATTGTCGAGATCGTCGACAGAAACGAGTAGCTTCATTCAACGTCCAGCCAGCGAGCGTTCGTTTGTTCGATGCAACGTATTTCCGAAAGGGTTTGATCACTCAGGCCGATGCTTCGGGCAGCGGAGCGACCGTCGAGATTCATCTCGTAAATGGTCACGGACACCGGGTGCGCTCCGTCGTCGAGGTCAGCGACGGATATGTCGTCCTCGAGGTCTATCAACGCCGGCCCGAGACATCGCAAGCGCAGTCGCATTGGCACGGCGCGGCTCCGCCGGCGGCGTCACCCAATGAAGTCCATCACGCGGTGATCACGTACGAAAGCATCGCGGAGCTCGTGATCACGCCCGCGGAGGGTAAGGCAAGCCCACGGATCGGCTTCAGCGCGCGGGATTGACCTCGGGCGCCAACACAATCCGCTCGATCCGACGGATCCGCGATAATCCTCGTCTTAGTGGTTGGACGCCGCCGAGCCCTTGACGATGGCGCGCCGCCGAGCGTACGCTCGGCTGAATGAGCTCAATTCGAAACTGGACGATCTTGCCAGCAATGATTCGGTGACCGTTTCGGCAACGCGCATAGCCATCCTCGGCGCATGCGCGCGTTCGACTACCTGCCGAGGAGACGTCCGAGATGGAAATGGCAACGAAGGCAAAGCATTGGACGCTCGAGGAGCTGCACACC
>JAICJQ010000065.1 GCA_025928335.1 Gemmatimonadaceae bacterium | reverse complement strand
CCAGCGAATGGCCGGGAGGGTGCGTGAGAGGAGAGCATCCGGGTCGCCGAATGACCACCGCATTCGCAGCAGTTCGCCGCGAAACAGGCGCGGGCGCTGTCGCTTCTGACGTTCGGCGCGCAATCGCTCGATCTGCAGAGTCGTGCGCTCCTCGATGCTTCGCTCGAGAAACCCGCTACCGGCGAGCTTCCGCGCGAATCCTTCGACGGCCGCGACCGACACGCGCATCCCCTCGTCGCGGAGCATGCGCGCGATCTCGGCGAAGCCGCGGCGTCCGTCGAAGCAGCGCATGACGCGAACCTCGTTCGCGCCGAAGCGATAGTACTTCTGCGCCGCGTGGTCTTTGACCACGTAGCTCTTCATGCCGCGATAGCTCTGCTCGACGATGGAAAGGTCGGGTCGCAGGCAGGGCGTTGCCGTCGTCATTGCTTATCGCGTCGGGCGAGCGAGCCGTTCGCCGGCCGACAGCCCGCTGAGCACCTCCACCCGTCCGCCCCCGACATCGCGTCCGACGGTGACGGCTCGCACAGTGCTCCGTCCGTTCTCGACGACGACGACGTATCCGTCGTTCGCGACTGCGGCTCGGTCGACGACAATCGCGCGTCGATGGTCGCGGCCGAGGCGAACGGTAACGCTGCCGCCCACCACCGCTGAGCCTCCGGGGTTCACGAGCCGAAGCACGACCTCGCGCGTTCCGCTCGCCGCGTCGACGAAGGGCGCCGTATGCGCCACCACCGCCGCGACGGTCGTTGCATCACCGATCACAACCGCTGCGCTCTCGCCGGGCCGGAGCCCACGAGCGCTGCCCTCGGGAACGCGAATTCTTGCGAGCAGCGGAGCGGATTCCGTGACACGAAACAGTGTGTCGCCCGCGCCGACGAAGCGACGCGGACGCGCCGCGCGGATGGTGACTACGCCGGCGAAGGGTGCCGTGATTCGCGTCAGATCCAAATCCCGACGCGCTTTTCGCACCGCGATCTCCGTCTGCCGAAGTTGGAATTCAGCCTGTTCCGAATCCGCCTGCGTGATGCCGCCCGATTTCGTGAGAGCGCGCACGCGCGTGACCGCGCGACTCGCGTTGTCGTGTGCTGCTTCCGCGCTCGCCAGCGCGATCTCCTGCTCGCCACTCTCCAACCGGGCGAGAAGCTGTCCGCTGGTCACGCGGTCGCCAAGCTCGCTCGCCACCGAGTCGACCGTGCCGGCGGATCGCGCGACGACGACGGCGTCGTGCTCGACGTACAGTTGCGCCGGGAGCTCGATCGGTTGCTGCACGGTCATCGTATCCGCGACGAATTCGCCGAGCGGCGCTGGTCGGGCCTTTCCCGCCTGCCGAGGGCTCGCCGACCGCGCTTCAGTGCCGCAGGCGACCATCGCCGGCACGCCGACGGCAGCGAGTATCATCAGACGACGCGCGGAGCGACTCACGACCAGATCCTCCACCAGAGAAGTCGAATCGACCGCAGGGGACCGCGCGCTATTCGCCAGATCGCTGAGGCGGGCTCCGTGAGCACTCGCGCGTACGCGCTCATGCCGGGCCGCAATAGCCCTTCGTCGTTTTCAACGACGGCGAGGACGGGGAAAACGCGTTCGTCGCCCCCGGCGGATGACAACTCACCGATTGTTCGAACGCGACCGGAGAAGGTGCGTTGTGGAAGCGCGGCGATACGCAACCGCACCTCGTCGCCGCCGTGAATGCGAGTGACATCGTGCTCCGTCACGCCGAACTCGAGCTCCAGCGAATCGGTGCGCCCGAGAATGACCAGTGAGTCACCGGCCTCGAGTCGCGCGCCAACGCGTTCCTCAGGTCGGCTCGTCAAGACGACCCCACTGACCGGAGCCCGGAGAGTCATCGAACGCACTTGCTCATCGAGCAGATCGCGCTGGCGGCGGAGCACATCGGCACGTTGGCGCTGGAGCCGTTCTTCGGCGGCATCGCCTCGCGCAATCGCGACAGCCGCCGAACGATCGGCCGCGCCGGCTTCCGATGCCGCGGCATCTCGTCGCGCGCGCAATTCCTCGTCGCGCATGTGCGCCACTGGCGCTCCTCGCTCGACCGACATCCCTTCGCGGACGAGCACGCGGTCGACGACCCCGGCGATCGTGGGACGAACGCCGGCGCGGGAAAGCGGCCGAAACACCGGGTCGCCACCGGTGACGCGCATCGGCCAGCGAATCAGCGTGCCGGCGGCGATGATCGCGATCGCGACCGATGTGTACGCAATGCGTCGGCGGCGAGGGAGCGCGAAGAACGCATCCTTGCGTGCGGTAAGTGCGCCGATCGCTTCGACCAGCGGCACCTGGTGATACAGGCGGGCGTTGCGAACTGCGACGGTCGCTTGATTGGCGAGAATCCCTGCCAGATCCTGCTCGCGAGATCCGACGAACTCCGTCCGATTTGCCTCGAACAAGAGGATTCCGACGATTCCTTCCTCATCACGCAGTGGCAAGTACAGGCCACTGGACACTGCGTCGCGTTCCAGATCGTCGTGGAAGATTTGCACGAACGTTCGTTCGGCATCCGAGGCCGGATCGTCGCGGTCCGAGAGATAGAAGGACTCGCCGATCCCCGCGGCCCACGCCGCCCGCACCGCGAGGTCCTGCAGCTTCGGATCTTTCGGATCGACACCATCGACTCCCGCGACAGCGCGGATGTCGCACGCGCCTTTCTCGTATAACGCGACGGCACCGCGATCGAACTGCACCGCGCGGCTGGCGAGATTCACCACCGTTCTCAGTACGCGGTCGAGATCGAGCGTCGACGTGATCTCCCGACTCATTTCCGAAAGCAGCGCGAGGTCGTGGGCCCGTTGTGACGCTGTCTGCTCCGTCGACTCGAGCCGAGCGGCATTGGCGATCGCCGCCCCTGCCGCGTCGGCGAGCGACCGAACCAGCTCTTGCTCGGCGTCGGTGAACAGACCGTCTCGGTCGATTGGCCGGATGGCGCGAAGAATTGCGCTCAGCTGGCCATTCGGTGCGATGCCGGCGGTGACGATCGCGCAATCACCCTCTCCCGGCAGGCGAGATCCGAGAGACGACAAGGCGGTGCGAGTTCCGGAAACCGCTTCGCTGTCCTCGCCGACCGCGCCCCGGCATTCGCCGTACTCGCCGTCGGGTACCCAAAGCGAGATCGTGTCGGCGGCGACGAGGCGCTGGACCGCCAACAGTGCTTTGCCAGCCACTTCGCCGGCGTCGGCCGACGCGAAAAGATCGAGCGTGATCGCGTGAAGCGAACCCGCCGGCGAGGCGACGACGCTCACGCCGAGGGCAGGGGTTGCAGCGGTTGTTGGATCAGCGGCTCCCACGCGCGCTCCGAAATGCAGGGGCGGCGGCTAACGTGGCTTCCCGGACGATCCGCGGCAAGTACGGCCCGTCTTGAACCTCCGGCCCAAAAAAGAAGAGCGCCTCGCGGAGGGAGATTCGCGAGGCGCTCTTCCAAGAACCGCGCTTAGAAAATGCGCGGCGAAATGCGGGACTCGAGCTCGTCGGCCGTCAACTCGATCGCCTCGGCGTCCTTGCCGATTTCCTTCTTCACCTGATCCTTCTGCTGCTTGGTGAGGTCGATGCGGATGACTTCCTTCTCGTTCTGCTTGGTCATGGTCGTCTCGGGGTGGATGAGTGAACGGACTGACTAGCCGAGGTAGGAAACCGGGGCGATGCGATCCTCGAGCTCTTCTGCGGTGAGCTCGATCGCCTCCACATCTTCGCCGGAGGCTTCCTTGATCTGCTTCTTCTGTTCGTCGGTGAGCTGGATGCGGATCCGTTCCGGCTTCTTGTCCATGGTGAGCCCCTCGGGAGTTTTCTGATCCGTGAATCGAGTCATCGTCGGGCTCCGGATGCCGCGTCTGGGCCAGCTCGAACTCGAACGCCAGGATGATGAGCCGTCGTCGTGAATCGTGCGTGAATGGCCGGATGCAGATCGTGAATCGGAGTCTCAGCCGCCGGTAAACATTCGGTTTCGCCTATTGACCGATGAGGAATGTCTCATTGTGATTCGACGCCAGTCGTGGCGCGACGCGTTGCTCCAATTCATCGATTGTGAGCTCGATCTCGAGCAACTCACGCCCCGTGGCCTCGCGGACCTGTTCGGTTTGCGCCGGCGTGAGGGTAATTCGAATTGTGGCTTTTGAGCTGCCTTCGGCCATAGGTGCAACCTCCGCACAGAAATAGGGCGATGAGTTGTTTCCGGGTGTTCATGTCAAAGATGGTCTTCAAGGCGGTCGCTGGCAAACGGATGGTCGCGTTGCCCGGCCGGCCGGCCTATCGACGGTCTGGCGGCAGACGTAAGTTCTCGGACGCTACGGACCACGGGCATCATGGCGACGCAAGCTCTACGGCTGTGTGGCGGTCTCGAACTGTGCGTCGACGGTAAGCCCGTCGAGCAGACGCTCGGAGCGAAGACGCTGGCGCTCCTGGCCTTCCTCCGTCTCGAGCGCGGTCCCCATCGGCGCGAGTCGCTGACCACACTGCTCTGGGGCGAATACGAAGAGGAAAAGGCCAAAACCTCATTTCGCCAGGCGCTGACCCGACTGCGCGACGCCGTAGGCGACCAGATCATCGGCGACCGTGTCACCGTCCAGCTCATCGGCGACATGGCGTGTGACGTGTCGAATTTTGAACAACTCGCCTCTTCCGACCCCAGGGCGGCGCTGGCGGTCGACGTCCCGAATTTTCTCGCCGGAATTTCGCTTCGCGCTTGCCCGGATTTCGACGATTGGGTCGGCGCAAAGCGCATCGCGCTCACGGAGCGCTATTGCCGCCTCCTCGAGGGCGTCATCCACGACGCCGTTGCGACCCACGCCTGGCGGGAAGCGACCGAACTGGCGGAGCGTTGGGTCGCACTCGAACCACTCGCCGATGCGCCGGTTGCCGCGCTCATGGAAGCGCAGTTCCTGGCGGGCGTTCCGGAAGCAGCTCTCGCGACGTATTCGCGGCACGCCTCGAGGCTCGCATCCGAAGTGCGCCGCGCTCCCGGAAGAGCGATCGTCGAGTTGTCCGCTCGGCTGCGCCGGGCGTCGGCGTCGAGCAAAGCTTCTCGGCCGACCGAGAATTGGCTCGAACGCGGCCCGTCGTTCGAAGGCCCGCTGGTCGGACGCGAGTTGGATTGGGAGCGGCTCAAACGAGCCTGGTCGACGGCCGTGCGCGGCGAAAGCCGTATCGTTCTCATCGAAGGCGAGCCGGGCGCCGGCAAGACCCGGATCGTCGATGATTTTCTGCGATGGGTTACCGCGGAGGGCGGTTTCGCGCTCCGAGGCAGAGGGTACGATGCCCGCGGCGGCGCCCCGTTCGGCGCGGTCATCGAAGCCTTACGCACCGCGCTCGACGTGCCGTCGCTCGCCGGCGTCGACCCAGAGTGGCTCGCCGAAGTTGCGCGATTGCTCCCAGAGCTACGGCGACGGTTCCCGAGCCTCCCGGAGACTCGCCCAGAGACCCTTGCGACTGAAAGCTGGCGTCTGTTCGAGGCAGTCGCACAAGTATTGATCGCGGTCGCCGAGGAGAACCCGCTGGCCGTGTTGATCGACGACCTGCAGTGGTGCGATGCCGACAGCTGCAGCCTCCTGCATTTTCTCGTGCGCCGTCTCGAATCTGCACCCGTTCTTTGGTGCGCGACGGTCACGGGGGGGATGACGGAGCGCGACGCGCCCGCCGCGCGGCTGGCGCGCGCGCTTCGAGCGGGGCGCGAAAGCACGACGATCGTGCTCCGGCCGCTGACCGAAGACGAGGTTTGGCGCCTGATTCGGGCCCTGAGCAGAGTGACCGATCCCGACGGAGGGCGGCGTCTCGCTTGCCGAGCATTCGAGGTCACCGCGGGCAATCCGTTCTACATCATCGAGCTACTCAAGACCTTGTTCGCCCAGGGTGTCCTGAGCGTCGACGAGGCGACGGGGGCGTGGAATGTTCGAGAAGCCGCGCTCGGCACCCACTCGTCGACCCAGCTCGCGCCGACGATTCATGAGACAATCCTCGAGCGCATCGAGTGCTTGTCCGAGCCGCTGCATGATTTGCTCGTGAGCATCGCCGTTTCCGGGCGTGGGTGTCCGCCCGAGGTACTGTCGCATTTGCACGGGATCTCGCGTCTGCACGCCGCGGCGCTGGGCGACGGTCTCGTCGAGCGACACCTCGTCGAGGAGCTCGACGGACGGTATCACTGCGCGCACCCGACGATCGCCAACGTCGTACGGAGCGGCCTGACGACGTCGCGTCGTCGCGAGGTCCACCGGGCGCTTGCCCTCACCCTTGAGCTCCTTCTGCCGGCCCGCGGCCCTCGGGGTGAGGAACTGGGCGAGATCGCCAGGCACGCCGACGAGGCAGGCGACCGGCCGATGACGTACCGCTACGCTCTGCTGGCGGCGGATGCTTGCGTCAACCGCTTCGCGCATGAAGAGGCCCTGTCTTGGCTCGACCTGGCGGCGGCGACCGCGGACGCGGTGGAAGAAGCCGAGGCCGTCGATCGGCTCACCGCCCAGATCCTCGATAAGGCGGGCTGGCTGGAGCCGCCGGCGGTCCGCGCCCCGACGATTTCTCCGATCGGACGCGTCGTTCGCGACGATCTGGACCTTCCGGCACGCGGATAGCGACGGTTCAGCTGGCCGACCGGTTATCTTTCGCGGTTCGTAACGAACCGCTGTCCTTGTTCCGGGTACTAACCCCCGATATGCAACGTACTTCCTGGAGACTCGCCGCGACGCTGTCGTTGGTCGCGCTCGCGGCGTGCCGGCCGGAATTCGAGCTCAAGAAATTTACGAACAACGAGACGCTCTACAGCGCTTCGTTGCGCGAGTTTCAGCGCCAGCACTGGGACAACGCGATCTCCGGCTTCGAGAAGCTGACCACCGATCTTCCGGCCCGCGATTCGCTGCTGCCGCGTTCGTATTGGTACCTCGCCTCCGCCCACGAGAATCAAGGGGAGCACCTCCTGGCGGCCCAAAGTTGGAGCCGGCTGGTCGAAACGTTCCCCGACGACTCGCTCGCCGACGACGCCGCGCTGGAATCGGCGCGTTCGTACGCGCGCATGTGGCGCAAGCCGCAGTTGGACGCCAACTACGGCGAGATCTCGCTCGCCTCGTACAACACGCTCATCGGTCTGTACCCCGATTCGAAGCTGATTCCGACGGCGCAGAAGGAGATCGGTCAGCTCGAGAACAAGTTTGCCGTGAAAGACTTCGATAACGGCAACTACTACTACGGTCGCAAGGCGTTCGATTCGGCGATCATCTATTACAAGGACGTTTTGACGAAGTACGCGAACTCGCCAACGGCGCGCGACGCCGCGCTCAAGCTTGTCCAGGCGTACAAGAAGATCCATTATCGCGAGGACGCGAGCGATGTGTGCACGGAGCTCAGGCAGCGCTATCCGAGAGACGGCGACGTAAAGGATGTCTGCAGTGGAGTTCCCGACGCCGTTCGGACGGACACCGCGGCGGCCAAGCCGCCGGCCAAGCCGCCGGCCAAGCCTCCGGCGCTCTGATCCGTGCGGATCGGGCTCCTCGGGGGGAGCTTCGATCCCCCACATGTCGGCCATCTCCTCGCCGCCAGCGATGCGTTCGAGGCACTCGATCTCGACCGGTTGGTCTTCATTCCCGCCGCCGTGCAACCCCTGAAAGTCGACCGCGCTACGGCACGCGGTGAACAGCGTCTTGCCATGACGAAAATGCTGGCGGGAAGCGACTCTCGGTTCGCCGTGGATGCGATCGAAATCGACCGTGGCGGGTTATCTTACACGGTCGAAACGCTCGCGGCGCTGAGGCTGCGCTGGCCGTCGGCGGAGCTGTTTTGGCTGGTGGGAGCGGACGTCGTCCCGTCGTTCACGCAATGGCGCGAGCCGGAACGAATCGTCGAGCTCGCGACAGTCGTCGTGGTGCAGCGGGCCGGCGACTCCGCCGGCGGAAACGTGCCCGCCGGGATGCGCCGCCTCGCGACCCGGCGCATTGACGTTTCGTCGACGGAGATTCGCCAGCGAGTCAGGGAAGGCAGGTCCGTTCGAGGCTTTGTTCCGGACGCGGTTGCGGACTTCATCGCCGCGGAGCGGTTGTACCGAATAGAGGATTGAATGTTCAAGCGAGTCATCACCGGCATCTTCGGAACGCGTCACGATCGCGAGCGCCGCAAGATTCAGCCGATCGTCGACGAGATCAACGAGCACTACGAGCGCCTTCACGGCGTCTCGGAGGAAGAGCTGCGCGCCCAGACCGCCAAGTTTCGGTCGATCATCGCCGAACGGACGGGCGATCTGGAACGCCGGGTTGCGGAGCTCAAGGAAAAGAAGAACGCCGCGCGTGATCCAGAAGAGCGGGATCGGCTCGACAACGAACTGGGGGGCGGTGACGGGAGAGGCGGCGTCGAGGGCGAGCTGCGCGAAGCCATCAACGATGTTCTCGACGAGATTCTGCCCGAGGTGTTCGCTACGGTGCGCGAGGGCGCCCGCCGACTCGTCGGTAGCACCGTGATGGTCACCGGCCACGAGCTGCCGTGGGACATGGTGCACTACGATGTGCAGCTGATGGGTGGCATCGAGCTCCATCTCGGGAAGATCGCGGAAATGGCGACGGGCGAAGGCAAAACGCTCGTCGCGACCCTGCCGCTCTATCTGAATGCGCTGCCGGGAAAGGGCGCGCACCTCGTCACGGTGAACTCGTACCTCGCGCGTCGTGACTCGCAGTGGATGGGGCACTTATACAACTATCTGGGCCTCACCGTCGCCTGTCTCGACGACACGGAGCCCGGCACGCCGGAGCGTCGCGCCGCCTACCACGCCGATATCACGTACGGCACGAACAACGAATTCGGCTTTGACTATCTGCGCGACAACATGGTCGTCTCGCTCGACCAGCGCGTCCAGCGAAGCCACGTCTATGCGATCGTCGACGAAGTGGACTCGGTGCTCATCGACGAGGCGCGGACACCGCTCATTATCTCGGGCCCCGTCGGCAACGAGAACGACGCCATCTATTTCGAGCACAACGCGGCCGTCGCGCGCCTCGTACGCCGGCAGACGGAGTTGGTGAACACGCTCGTCGGCGAAGCGGAGCGCGAGATGGAGCGCGGCGACACGGCCGGCGCCGCGCTGCGTTTCTACAAGGCGCAACTCGGAAGCCCCAAGAACAAGCGCCTCATGAAGGCAATGCAGGAACAGGGTGTGAAGCAGCTCGTGCAGAAGCAGGAGCTCGACCACATCGCGGACCGGCGTTTGCCGCCCAGTAAGCAGCAGCTCGGTGATATCGAAGACGATCTATTGTACGTGCTCGATGAGAAGGGCCACTCGGTCCATCTCACCGATCAGGGCGTCGACTACATGTCGCCCAACGAGCACGAAGCGTTCGTGCTCCCCGATTTGTCCCAGGAAGTGCATCGCATCGATCACGACCATGAGATGTCGGCCGAGCAGAAGGTCGAGGCCCGCCGGCAGGTCGAAATCGACTATGCGTCGAAGGCCGAGCGGCTCAACATCGTCCACCAGCTCTTGCGAGCGCACGCCTTGTACGAGAAGGACGTGAACTACGTCGTGCAGGAAGGCGAAGTCCTCATCGTCGACGAGTTCACCGGCCGGACGATGCCGGGCCGTCGCTGGTCGGAAGGGCTCCACCAGGCGGTCGAAGCCAAGGAAGGCGTTCGCGTCAAAGGCGAAACGCAGACGATGGCGACGATCACCATCCAGAATTACTTCCGCATGTACGACAAGCTCGCCGGCATGACCGGGACGGCCGAGACGGAAGAGACGGAATTTTTCCAGATCTATAAACTCGAAGTCGCGGTCATCCCGACCAACAAGCCGATGATCCGCGACGACCGGCAAGATCTGGTCTACAAAACGCGTCGCGAGAAGTACAACGCGATCGTCGAGGAGACGCGCCGACTCCACGCGCTGGGGTACCCGGTGCTGATCGGGACGACGAGCGTCGAGGCATCGGAGACGCTGGCCAAGCTGTTCAGTCGCGGCGGCCTGCAGCACAACGTGCTGAACGCGAAGTACCATCAGCGCGAGGCCGAGATCGTTGCCGAAGCCGGCCGGCCGAACGCGGTGACGATTGCGACGAACATGGCCGGCCGAGGGACCGACATCAAACTCGGCCCCGGCGTGACGGTGGCAAAACCGTCGACGGTCAAGGATCCCGACGGCAAGGACGTCGAGGTCATGGAAGCCGGCGGCCTGCACATCATCGGCTCCGAACGCCACGAGTCCCGTCGCATCGACCGCCAGCTGCGCGGACGTTCGGGGCGTCAGGGCGATCCGGGTGCGTCCCAGTTCTTCCTCTCGCTCGAGGATGACTTGATGCGGCTCTTTGGCTCGGAGCGCATCGCCAGCCTCATGGATCGGCTCGGGGCGCAGGAGGGCGAGGTGCTCACGCACTCGCTCATCACCCGCTCGATCGAAGGCGCGCAAAAGCGCGTCGAGCTCCAGAACTTCCAAGCGCGTAAGCGCCTGCTCGACTACGACGATGTGATGAACCAGCAGCGCGAGGTGGTCTACTCGCTGCGCAGCTTCGCCTTGGAGGGCGGGGAGGAGCTCAAGGGCGAAGCGCTGAAGATGATCGACAAAGCCATCACCTTCCGCGTCGAGACGAACCTCGCCGAATTCGAGGATGCCGCGCAGTGGGATTTCGACCTACTGCGCCAGGACCTGCTCATGCGGTACCTCGTGCAGGTGCCGGAATTCGAGAACGCCGACCATCGTCCAACGGACGAGGCGACGGCGGCCCAGGCCGGGGTCGAGGCTGCGAAGAAGGCATTCTGGGCGAAGCTCGAGAGCCTCGACAAGGTGCTCGACGAGAACGGCCAGCCCTATGGCGACCGTCTGCTCTCGCTCGTCATGCTCAATGTGCTGGACGAGAAGTGGAAGGATCACCTGTACGATCTGGACCAGCTGCGCAACGCGATTCATTACCGGTCGTGGGGCCAGAAGGACCCGCTCATCGAGTACAAGCACGAAGCGTACACGATGTTCGTGGACCTGATGAACGACATTTACAACACCTTTAGTGAGCGTTTCCTCAAGGTGCAGCTGATCGTCGAACCGCCACCGCCGCCACCGCCGCTCATCCTCGGCGGCGGCCCGAACGGCCCGAGGAGCGGTCCGACGAAGCGGTACAATGCGCTCGGTATTCTCGAGGACATTCCCGCCGAGGGACACGTTGGCTCCGATGACGGCGGCGCCGTCGCCGTCGAAGACGTGGGGCCCGCGGAAATTCCCGCCACGAAGCCGGCCCAGGCACGCAAGGATCCGGTCATCGTCGGCGCCGGGCGCCCGCGCTCGCTCTCATCGCCGGCTCCCGCCAATGTCGATTGGTCCACGGTCGGCAGAAACGATCCCTGTCCCTGTGGCTCCGGAAAGAAGTTCAAAAAGTGCCACGGAGCGCAACTGTGATGGGTACTGCCGCGGGTTAACGCGCTTGACTGCTTGAGAATTGCAGGTGCAGGTCCCCGCGCGCCGCGGCGCCCAAAAAGCAGTTTTTCCTGTAGATCATCCGGTCAAACCCTGTCGTCTGTCCCGTATCCATTTTTTGTACCGGCATCCGCGATCAGACGTGGTCCGAGGTCGCGATCTCGACGGGGCCGCCACAACGGAGCTTCCCGAAAGCCGCGTTAGCCCGTGATTGTCCGCGTTAGCCCGCGGCCTGTCCATCTCCAGGCTTCCCTCGGCGACCCGGCCCTGCCGCGACGAAAAAAGGGTCCACGGCTGCGGGATTTTGATGACGCCGAAGTCCGTCGCGCGCGCGACCTTGCGCGACATGTCTAGCTCTGTCCTGAAGGAATCGTTAACTATTCGAGAGCTCCCCCGGTCGGAACGACCGAGGGAGCGGCTGGTGGACCTTGGCGCGGCGTCGCTCAGTACTGCTGAGCTCATCGCGATCGTCGTCGGATCGGGGAGCGCCGGGAGGAGTGCCGTTCAGCTCGGCCACGCGGTGCTCGCCGAGGCTGGCGGCGCGCTGCGCTGGATCGTGCGGCAACCTGTTGCGGCTCTCACGTCCGTGGCCGGGGTAGGAATGGCGAGGGCCGTGGTGATTCACGCGGCGCTCGAGCTCGGGCGGCGCATGGCGCTCGAGACGCGGGAAGAGGGGTGCCCGGTTCGATCGCCGCGCGACGTGGTCGCGTACTTCGGACCGCGCATGGAGGACCTGCCCGTCGAGGAGTTTCATGTGGCCGTGCTCGACGCGCAGCATCGGTTGGAACGAGATATTACGGTCACGCGTGGGTTGCTGTCGTCGTCCCTCGTGCACCCGCGCGAGGTCTTTCGCGAGGCGATCGCCGAGCGCGCCGCGGCAGTCATCCTCGTTCACAATCATCCCAGCGGCGATCCGATGCCTTCGGCGGACGATCGCGCGGTCACCGAGCAGCTCGTCGCGGCCGGCCGATTGCTGGACATACCCGTGCACGATCACGTAATCATCGGACGAGGGCGATACACGAGCTTCGCGGAGGCAGGTCTGCTGTGACGGCAACGGCGGTGCAGGAGCTGATTCCCGGATGGCGCGAGAGCGAGTCGCCACTACACGACAAGCTCGATCGCGACCTGCTCGTGCGCGCCTATCGCTTCAGCGAGCGAGCGCACCGCGGCCAGCTTCGGAACTCCGGCGATCCCTACATCACCCACTCGGTCGAGGTCGCGAAAATCCTCGCCGATCTCCAGCTCGACTCGATCACCGTCGCCAGCGGCCTGCTCCACGACGTCGTCGAAGACACGCGGCTCACCGTCACCGACGTCGAGACCGAGTTCGGGAAGGAGATCGCGGCGATCGTCGACGGTCTGACGAAGATCGCCAAGCTGCCGTCCGGCGGTTCGACGCAGGAGCGTCAGGTCGAGAGCTACCGCAAGCTCCTCCTCTCGATCGCCAAGGATGCCCGGGTCATCATCGTCAAGCTTGCCGATCGCCTGCACAACATGCGGACGCTCGAGTGGCTGCCGGCGGAGAAACGGCGGCGTATCGCGCAAGAAACGCGCGACCTCTACGCCCCGCTCGCCCACCGCTTCGGCATGGCGAAGCTGCGCTGGGAGCTCGAGGATCTCGCATTCAAACATCTCGAATCCGAGGAATATAAAGCGCTCGCCAAGAAGGTGGCGCAAAAGCGCGGCGAGCGCGAAGCACTGATCAAGCAGCTGGCCGATCCGCTGATCGAACGCCTCAACCGTGCCGGCATCCGCGACGTCGAAGTCACGGGCCGGCCCAAGCACTTGTGGTCGATTTACAAGAAGATGAAGCAGCGCGAGAAACCCTACGAGGAGATCTACGACCTCCTCGCCATTCGGGTGCTCGTCAAATCGGTGCCCGATTGCTATCACGCGCTCGGCGTCATCCACGATGGGTGGACGCCGGTGCAGGAACGCATCAAGGACTACATCGCACAACCCAAGTCGAACGGGTACCAGTCGCTCCACACGACGGTGTTCGGCCCTGGCCGCCAGCTGTACGAGGTCCAGATCCGCACGCGCGACATGCACCGGACCGCCGACTTCGGCATCGCCGCGCACTGGCGCTACAAGGAAGACACGAAGAGCGACGAGCTCGATCGCCATCTGTCGTGGTTCCGGCAGGTCCTCGAGCTTCAGATGGACGCGCGGACCCCCGACGAATTTCTCGAGTTTCTCAAGCTCGACTTGTACCAGGACGAAATCTTCGTCTTCACGCCGACGGGCGACGTCATCCAACTGCCGAAGGGCGCGACGCCGATCGACTTCGCCTTCGCGGTCCATACCGAGATCGGGTTGCACTGCGCCGGCGCCAAAGTGAACGGCCGCATCGCGCCGCTCTCACGACCGCTCCGCAACTCCGAGACGGTCGAAATCATCACGTCGAACACCGCGAAGCCGACGCAGGACTGGCTCGCCCACGTTCGCACGGGCCGTGCGCGGCACAAGATCCGTCAGGTCCTCAAACGTGAAGCACAATCGTCCGCCGAGAAGCTCGGGCAGGAAATACTCGATCGTGAGGTCAAGCGTCGCCGGCTCGGGAAGATCGAGGATGACCGGATGGACGAGGCCGCGCGCGCGCTGAGCCTGACCGACGCCACGCACCTCCGCGCGTCCATCGGGCAGGGCGACGTCAACGTGACGCTCGCGCTCAAGCACATCTTCCCGGACGCCGCGGAAGTCGAGCCGCCGAAGCCGAACGTGTTCGAGCGATTCGTCGACCGCGTGCGGGGAACGAAGGGTGTTCGCATTCAAGGCGTCGATGGCCTCATGGTGCGGTATGCCCAATGCTGCCAGCCAGTGCCGGGCGATCCGGTCGTTGGCTACGTGACCCGCGGGCGAGGCGTCAGCATTCACCGCGCCGACTGCCCAAACCTGCTTCTTCTCGTCCACGAGCCTGAGCGCCGCCTCGAGATCGATTGGCAAGAGGCGCAAGGCGAACGCTTCGTCGTCCGTCTCGCCCTCGACGGCAACGATCGTCGCGGTCTGTACGCCGACGTCGCGGCCGCCGTCAGCTCCACCGGCACGGACATCAAGAGCATGGACCTCCGCAGCACCGACGGCCGCACGAGCGGATCGATGCTCGTCGAGGTCGAAAACCTCGCGCACCTCGAGAAAATCATTCGGGCGACCCGGAAGGTGAAAGGGATCACCGAGGTGGCGCGGCGTGAGCGACTCACAGAGTGAGCGCGGCCAGCGCCCGGATCAGCTGACTCGCCGGGCGCTTCATAGTCTCGTCGATGTTCTCCTCCATCCTGCTGTCCACCGGCCACGCCGTCTCGGCGCCTGTCCGCTAGATCCGTGCTGTTCTCCGCGTCCATCGCTAAGCGCCGGCTCGATATCGTAAGGGATTGGATATGGGCTGCGCCGGGAGCGACAAGGTTCCAACTTGTCGTGACAGTCTGGCGCCGGTTCGTCCGAACGGCATTGGAAGTTCATCCCATACCGAACAAACCCCGTTATATTGGGGACATGTCCGGCGCACAGTTCGACCTCCAGGCCCCGTTCCAACCGGCCGGCGACCAGCCCAAAGCGATCGCTGAGCTGACGAAAGGGTTGGAGCGCGGCGATCGCTTTCAGACGCTTCTCGGCGTCACGGGATCCGGCAAGACGATGACGGTGGCCAACGTCATCAAGAATCACGGTCGTCCGGCGCTCGTGCTCTCGCACAACAAGACCCTCGCGGCGCAGCTCTACGGAGAGCTCAAGAGCTTTTTCCCGCACAACGCCGTCGAGTACTTCATCTCGTACTACGACTACTACCAGCCGGAAGCTTACGTCCCAACGACCGACACGTACATCGAAAAAGACGCGTCGATCAACGAGGACATCGACCGACTTCGGCTGCGCGCGACGTCGAGCCTGATGGAGCGCGAGGACGTCGTGATCGTGGCGACCGTCTCGGCGATCTACGGCTTGGGAGATCCCGTCGCCTACAAGGAGCAGATGGTCACGCTCGAACGCGGACAGACGATCGAGCGCGACGACATCCTCCGGGCACTCGTGCGGATTCAATACAGCCGGAATGACGTCGCGTTCGAGCGTGGGACGTTCCGCGTGCGGGGCGATACGGTGGAGATCTTCCCGGCGTACGAAGAGCAGGGCGTGCGCGTCGAGATGTGGGGCAACGAAATCGAGCGCATCTCCAAGATCAACGTGCTCACCGGCGAGACCATCGCGACCCTCGAGCGGGCCGCGGTGTATCCGGCCAAGCACTTCGTGACCGAGCGCCCGACGCTCGAGCGCGCCGTCAAGCTGATCCGCTCCGAGCTCGAGGAGCGACTCGTCGAGCTACGCGCGGCGAACAAGTTGCTCGAGGCGCAGCGACTCGAGTCGCGCACGAACTTCGACGTCGAGATGATGCTCGAGATCGGGACCTGCGCCGGCATCGAGAACTATTCGCGTCACCTCTCGGGACGCGCGGCCGGCGAACGGCCGGCCTGTCTGTTCGACTACTTCCCGGAAGACTTCATCGTCATCGTCGACGAATCGCACGTCACGCTCCCGCAGATCGCCGGCATGTTCAATGGCGACCGCGCGCGGAAGCTGACACTCGTCGAGTACGGCTTCCGTCTGCCGAGCGCGCTCGACAACCGGCCGCTGATGTTCGACGAGTTTCTCGCACTCACGCCGCGCGCCTGCTTCGTGTCCGCGACGCCGGCCGAGCTCGAGCTTCGCTTGTCCGAAGGCGTCGTCGTCGAACAGATCATCCGGCCGACGGGACTGATCGATCCCGAAATCGAAGTGCGTCCGGTGCGCGGGCAGGTGGACGACCTCCTCAATGAAATCCGTGTTCGCGAGCGGCGCGGCGAGCGTGTCCTCGTCACGACCCTCACCAAGCGCATGGCCGAGGATCTCACCGACTATCTGCAACAGGTCGGCGTCCGCGTTCGCTACATGCACTCCGACATCGACGCGATCGAGCGGATGGAGATCGTGCGCGGCTTGCGACTCGGCGAGTTCGACGTCCTCGTCGGCATCAACCTGTTGCGCGAGGGACTCGATCTGCCCGAGGTGTCGCTCGTCGCCATTCTCGACGCCGATCAGGAAGGTTTTTTGCGAAGCGATCGTTCGCTGATCCAGACCGTGGGTCGCGCGGCGAGGCACGTGCACGGTCGCGCCATCTTTTACGCCGACCGGATCACCGGATCGATGCAACGATGTATGGAAGAAACGGCTCGGCGTCGCGAGATGCAGACGACACACAATCGTGAGCATCAGATCACACCGATGTCGGTCAGCAAGAGCGTCGATCAGGTTCGCTTCATCACCCGTGTCGCCGATGCCCGCACGGAGCGCGAGGAGAAGCGTGTCGCCGAGCCCGCGCGTGGCTACGCGGTGATGGAAATGGAGTCGCTCGAGAAGCTGCTCGAGGAGCAGATGAAGGAGGCTGCGACGGCGATGGACTTCGAGTTGGCCGCGCAGCTCCGCGATCAGTTGTTCGAGGTGCGGGCGCGTCGCGCGCCGTCAGGCAAGCAACAGGGCGCGGCGGTCGCGGGCCGGGGTCGATGATCCATGACGCACGACCCGATCATCCCGCCCCTCGCGGATAAGGGACACCTCGCCGTCGACGAGGCGCAGCTCGTCGACTGGGGCCAGCGTTTCGGCCATGTCGCCCAAGCGCCGCTGCTCGTGACGATCACCGGCGAGCTGGGCGCCGGAAAGACGACGCTCGCTCGAGCGATCTGCCGCGGGTACGGCGTGACGGACGACGTCACCAGCCCCACCTTCACCCTCGTGCACCAGTACGCGGCGGCGCGTTCGCCCGTGTACCACCTCGATCTCTACCGCCTGCGCACACCTGAAGAGCTGACGAACCTCGGCTGGGACGAGATCCTCTCGCAGGACGCGCTGGTGCTCGTCGAGTGGCCGGAGCATGCGGGCCATCGACTGCCGCGTGCCCACGTTCCAATCAGCCTTCAGCACTTGTCCGAACGTCCCGATCGACGCCTGCTGTATGCGGGCGGCCACGTCGTATGATCGCGCTCGTCATCGACGCGTCGACGTACGATGGAGACGTCGCCGTCATCGACGAGACACGGGTGCTCGCCGAGCGGCGCACCGTGATGCGTGACGCATTGCACGAGCGACTGATGCCCGCCGTCGCCGAGGCGCTCGACGCCGCGGGAGCGGAGGTCACGCGGCTCGATCGGATCGTGTGCGGCGCGGGTCCGGGAAGCTTCACCAGCCTGCGTATCGCGGCGAGCATCGCCAAAGGAATCGCGATGGCGACCGACACGCCGCTGTTCGCCGTGTCTTCGTTGGCGCTCCTCGCGGGCGGGGCGGACTTGTCGCCGGGTCGTTATGTCGCCGCGCTCGACGCCTTGCGCGGTGAGTTTTACGTCGCACTGTTCGAGGTGGATGCCTCACCGTTGCTGATCGAGCTCGAGCCGGCGCGGTTGATCCCGGCGGACCAACTCGAATCGTTGGCGGCGTCGGTCGGCGCCGCGGTGGTCACGCCGTCCGACATGCCTGGAGTCATTCGCGCGACCCCAAAAGCGCGCGCCGTTCTCAAGCTCGGTCACCTCGTCGAACGCAGTGGGCGCGTCGATGTGAGCGACTGGGAGCCCGCGTATGGTCGGCTGGCCGAGGCGCAAGTGCGTTGGGAAGCGGCGCACGGTGTTCCATTGCCGGCGCGATGACCTGGATAGCGCTCGCGACGGTCCAGGACCTGCCGTCGGTGGCGGCGATCGAACGCGCCGCCTTCAGCGACCCCTGGTCGCTGCGGTCGTTTCGCGAGGCGCTCGACAGCCCCTCGGTCTACTTCGCGTGTGCGCGCAGTGACGACGGGGGTGTGGTCGGTTATGTTGTGGCCTGGTTCGTCGCCGACCAAGGCGAGATCGCGAACATCGCGGTTTCACCGGATCAGCGGGGACGCGGTGCGGGTCGCGCGCTGCTCGATGCGGCACTCGGAGAAGCCGGGGCGCGCGGAACCTCTGCGGTGTTCCTGGAGGTGCGCGATTCGAATCAGCGCGCGCGCGAGCTGTACGCATCGCGCGGGTTCGAGGAAGTGGGGCGTCGTCGACGGTATTATCGGCGGCCCGTCGAAGATGCGATCGTGCTGCGGCGCACGCTGACGCTGGCTGGTGTGTGAAGCAGAGAAGGGAAGGGAGAAGGGCGCAGGTGCAATACAAGACGTCGGCGTGCGGCGAATCGCTTGCGCGTCGACACGGACTGGATCATACCGTGTGCGGCGAGGTCACGCTCTCTCTCGCCAGGAGGAATTTGTGAGCCGTAGCTTGAACAAAGTCACGTTGATTGGAAATCTCGGGAACGATCCCGAAGTGCGTTCGACGACGGGCGGCAATCGTGTCGCGACGTTCTCCCTCGCGACCAGTCGTTCGTGGAACGACGCGGCTGGTTCGAAGCAGGAGAAGACGGAGTGGCATCGCTGCGTCGTCTGGAACACGAAGAGCTCGCAGCTCGCCGACATCGTCGAGAAGTACGTCAAGAAGGGCGACAAGCTCTTCGTCGAAGGTCGCATCGAGTACCGTCAGTGGCAGGACAAGGATGGACAGACGCGCTACAGCACCGAGATCAACGTGCGCGAGCTGATCATGCTTGGGAGCAGAGGCGGTGGCGGCGGTGATTTCGAGGGCGCCGAGGGCGGATCTCGACGCCCCGCAGCCGCGGCGCAGAAGGCCAAAGCCGGCGGCGCGTCCGAGGACTTCGAGGATTTTCCGAACGCCTTGAGCGACGAAGACGACGATCTACCGTTCTAAAAGCCGGGGACGGGCGACGGGCGACGGGCGGCGGGACATGCCAAGGCATTCTCCTCATACCGCCGATAAGAGATGTCAAGTTTTATGACATGAGGCGAAGGAGTTTTTCACCGTCGCCCGCCGCCCGCCGCCCGCCGCCCCCATCCAGCGATCGTTTCCTGAACCCGCGGCGAGTCGTCAACCCGCAGAGGCTGGCGCCGTTGGCGCGCCGGTTGACGTAAGACTTCACGAATACGCCTGGAGCCGATCCATGCTCGCGCCCGTTCGCGGTCCGAGCCGCCGGTTGTCGTTGCGCGGTGGACTTGCAGTGTCATTCGCGCTCAGCGCGGCCATTTCGTCCATTGCCGGCGGACAGCAGGCAGCCCCCTCGGCGAAGACCCACACCGTCAAGCGCGGCGACACGCTGTGGGACATCGCCAAGCTCTATCTCACCGATCCGTTTCTTTGGCCGGAAGTTTACCGGCTGAACACGGACGTCATCGAAGATCCGCACTGGATCTATCCCGGCGAGGTCTTGAAGCTCCCCGGTGAACAGCAGAAAGTCGTCGCGACATCGGAACCGAGTGCTCCAGCCGCCGCGCCGGCGCCGGTAGCGCCGCAGGCGTCAGCGCCGATGACGCCGTCGCCCACGCCGCGGGACTCCGCTGTGGTGGTCGCCTTGGTTCAGGCTCCGACGTCGGTGGTGCGGGTGGGCGAATACGTCGCCGCGCCCTGGGTCGACCAGAACGGTGGTCCCACGCGCCACGGTTACATCGTCGAAAGCGCCGAGCTGCCGGGCATCGCCTCGGCGGATCGTTCGCGCGTCAGACTGTACGATCGCGTTTTCGTCGCCCAGCCGGATACAGCGACCGGCCGCAAACTCTACCTGACCTATCGCCTCGGGCCGATGCTGCCTGATTTCGGGCAGATCGTGATTCCGACCGGTGTCATCGAGGTGCCGCGGCCGGCGCAGCCGGGCGAGGCGGCCGTTGGTCGCGTGGTGCGGATGTTTGACGAGATGATGGAGGGCCAGCGGTTGATCCCTCTCGACACGTCGGCGGCGATTGTCGCGGGACGTCCGACCGCTGTCGCCAACGGAATGCGTGGCATGGTGCGCTGGGTTGGCGGCGAACCGGTGCTCGGCACGATTCAGACGTATGTCGTGATCGACATCGCCCGGAAAGACAGCCTCACCGCCGGCGACCGCATCGAGCTCTATCAGCCGCGCCAGAAGCCGACGGAAGGTCGAGAACTCGCGCTCCCCGAAATCTCGATCGCGCGAGCCCAGGTGCTTCGGGTCACTGAACGTGGCGCGACGGCGATCGTGATCAGCCAGGACCAGCCGAAAATCGAGCAGGGCGGGACCGCGCGCATTGTGGGCAAGATGCCCTAAGCTCTGACGTCGCAGTAGATTTGGGCGATCCGACATGATCGCGATCGCCCATTTTATCGCCATCTCCTGCTATATCGGCGCCGCGGCCTTGGCCGCGGTGCCGTTTGCGCGTCCGGTCGCCGCGCCGGTGCGCGGCGTCCTGGGCCTTTTGGCGGCCGGCCTCGCCGCGCATGCCGCGGGTCTGTTGGATTTCGCGCTGCGGTCGAGCTCTGTCCCGCTAACGGGGCTGGGACCCGCTCTATCCTTCGCCGGCGCCGCGCTGGCGTTCACGCTGCTCGTCGTCGAGGCGCTCGCCAAAGACGTCAGTCTGACGCTGGTCGCCGCGCCGATGGCCGCCATCCCGACGATTTGCGCGAACATCATCGGCCTGAGTCCAGGCCAGTCGGCACCAGGAGTCCGTGGCGCGTGGCTGTTCGCGCACATCGCGCT
>JAICJQ010000224.1 GCA_025928335.1 Gemmatimonadaceae bacterium | reverse complement strand
GACTGGCTACTCCCAGCACGATGCTTTCGCGAAGCTGATCGCCAAGTCGCACGGACTCGCCGACGTCATTTCACGCGGGCCGATCCGGCTGTGCGCCGATGCGATCGCCGGTCCGCGCGCGATCGGTGCGCCCAAACGCGCGACAAGCATCAGCCGACACACAATGAGAATTTTCAAAACCCTAACGGTGGCCACGGTGTGACGCGCTCGTCGGCGGGAACGGGAGGCGCACAACGAGCGTACGTAGCTCACTCGACGTTTGCCACCACTCTTTCGTCGGACCGACCGTGCGCCTCGTCTCGTCGCTTCTCGCCTTCCAACTCGCCGGCGCGGCGGTGTGCGCCGCGCAAAGCTCATCGCCCGCCGTGCCCGTCACCGGCGTCGAAATCCCCGTCGGCATCCTTCACGCGATCGCGCTCGACGTCGACCAACGACGCGACGTCCTCTACTGCTACTTCGGCGATCGGTTCCTCACGCCCGCGGTGCGCGTGCGCGTGGATTCGGTCACGACCGTGCCGACCGTAGACAAATGCAACGGCGTGGGCCTCGCGTTCATCATGCGCAGCAAGGATCCGTTGCTCCTGTCTCAGCTGCTGCGTGGCGTGATCGACGGCAACCCGCGCTTCGGCGTGGTCAGCGTGTACTACGCTACGGAAGACATCGATCGGTTTGGGGACACGGTCCATGTCGCCCGCCCGCTCTCGATGCTACGAGGTGTGGCAACCACGTTGACCTCCAACTCTTCTCGATAGCGCGTACCGAGAAAAGCAAAACGCCCCGGGGCGTCATCGTCTCGGGGAGCCTTGCACATAAACGCGTGTCTTCCACGCGCATCTTCGGTCTATCGTTACATCTCTTTGATGACTCCGTAGGCCGTCGGTTCACCGCCGGAGCCGTCGATGCCGGCAACCCAGAGCCGCTCATTGAGGTGCGTGAGCAGGTCCGGCGACGGATTTGAAAGCATCACGTCTGATCCCCCGTCGGTCGGTCGGATGGCGTAACCGATCGGATCACCGAACGTCTCGCCGGGAGCGGAATACATCACGACGAGCACGCCGTCGAGCACGGCGCCGCCAGCCACCGTGCGGACCAGGAAATCCGCGACGAAAAAGGCATTGTCCTCGATCGCGCTCCAGTGGCCATGGACTTCCACCCCGGCGTTTTCCACCGACGCCAGCAAATTCGCGCTTTCGCCGGAAAGAACGATTTCCTGACCGTCACTTGTACTGAGGACCACAGGGTACGACTTGTGACCTGTCAGGTGGACGGAACCCGTGAGCGTGATCAACGCTGGTTGGGATGGAGCCGCTGGAACCGCCGCTGCTCCTGAAGCAGGGGCGGAGACAGAATCGCTGCACGCCGCTGCGAGGGACAGGCCGGCGCCCAGGAACCAGGGGAGCAATCGCGAGCGTAGCATGGCTTGCTTCTCCAATGAGGGTATCGTGACCGAGTCGTGTGTGGACATCGCGACACGAGATTACGAGCGCCCCGTGGCCTGGCTGCCGCCCTTGTCGTTCCTTCACCGTTTTTCTTTCGTGACTCGATGAGTGGGGTCGCGGAGGGACCGCTGGTCGAGCTGTCTCTTCTCGGCGGCTACGAGCTGCATGGCGCGGGGCCGGCCGGCGCCGCGGTTCTCACTCAGTCCAAGCCGCTGGCCCTCCTCGCGTTTCTCGCCCTGTCTCGTGAGGGACGCTTCCAGCGTCGCGACCGAGTAGTCGCCCTGCTTTGGCCCGAGTTGGACCAGGCTCACGCCCGAGCGGCCCTGCGCAAAGCGCTGCACGATCTGCGTGTCGCACTCGGCGCGCACGTCATTATGACGCGTGGCGACGACGACGTCGCGATCACCCCCGAGACGGTCCGCTGCGACGCGGTGGAATTCACAGCAGCCGTCGAGAAAGGCCATCTCGCGCGCGCCCTCGAGCTCTATCATGGCGATCTGATGCCCGGTTTCTATCTGTCGGGCTGTGTCGACTTCGAGCGGTGGGTCGAAGACGAACGCACCGCGGCGCGCGAGCGAGCGGCCGCGGCCTCGTGGGCACTCGCGGTGAGATTCGAGGACGAGGATCAGCTAACGAAGGCGAGTTCCATGGCTCGGCGTGCCGTGCGACACGCCTGGACGGATGAACGCGTGCTGCGGCGCGCCATGGGCCTGCTCGATCGGCTTGGCGACCGCGCCGGCGCGATCAAGCTGTTCGACGACTTCGTCAGTCGGCTGCGCACCGATCTGGATGTCGAACCGTCGCCGGAAACCCTCACCCTCGCCAGCGCGATTCGCTCGCACTAGGGACCGCGCGCTCGCTCCTCGGTGATTCGCGGGCTAACTTGGGCCTCATGTCGAGCGCCGCCGTGGCGTCTATCCTGAAAACGACGCCGTTCCACCCTCGCACGAGCCCACTCGTCCGCGCCCAAACCTGGCGACGCTGGGCGGGCTACCAAGTGGCGAGCGCCTACGAGCCTCACCCTGACCGCGAGTACGCGGCGATTCGCAATGCGGCCGCACTCCTCGACGTGTCGCCTCTCTTCAAATATCGAATCTCGGGCCCGGACGCCGCGCGATTGCTCGACCGTATGGTGACGCGCGACGTCGCCAAGTGTCGCGTCGGCCAGGTTCTCTACACGCCGTGGTGCGATGTTCACGGCAAGGTGATCGACGACGGCACGATCAGCCGTCTCGACGATCAGACCTTTCGACTGACGAGCGCCGAGCCGAATCTGCGCTGGTTGTCGATGAATGCGGTCGGACTCGACGTCGTCATCGAGGACGTCTCGGAGCGCACGGGAGCGCTCGCACTGCAAGGCCCGCTGTCGCGTACGATTCTCCAGCTGCTCACGCCCGCCGACCTCTCGACGCTCAAATACTTCCGCCTCGTCAACACAACCGTGCGCGACATCCCGGTGACGATCTCGCGTACGGGCTATACGGGCGATCTTGGTTACGAGCTGTGGGTCGACGCCGAGCGGGCTGTCCCGCTGTGGGACGCGCTCATCGCCGCCGGTACACCGTACGGCATCACACCGGCCGGCATCTGGGCGCTCGACCTCGCGCGCATCGAAGCCGGCCTCGTCATGCTCGACGTCGACTACTTTTCGGCGCATCGCGCGATGATCGAAGATCAGAAATCGTCGCCCTTCGAGCTCAACCTCGCCTGGACGGTGAGCGCGGACAAAGGTCCCCACAACGGACGCCGCGCGCTGCGCGCCGAAAGAACAGCGGGCTCCGCGTGGGGCTTTGTCGGTCTCGATGTCGATTGGACGTCGCTCGAGCGCATCTACGCCGAACGCGGGCTGCCGCCACAACTGCCTACGGTCGCCTGGAGAACAAGCTCCCCGGTGTACAAAGCCGCGAACCAGATCGGCTATGCGACGAGCGGCTGCTGGTCGCCGCTGCTCAAGAAGTACCTGGCGCTCGCGCACCTCACCGCGCCGCATTTCACGCCGAACACCGACGTAGAGCTCGAAGTCACTGTCGAACACCGCCGCAAGCGCGCGAGTGCCGTCGTCAAGAAGCTGCCCTTCTTCGATCCGCCGCGGAAAAAGGAATGACCGCGCCCTCGCCCGCCGCCCGTCGCTCGTCGCCCGTCGCGCCGAAGTACGACGCGATCATCATCGGCGGAGGGCACAATGGCCTCGTGTGCGCGGCGTATCTCGCACGCGCCGGACGCAAGACGCTCGTGCTGGAACGGCGCCCGCTCGTCGGTGGCGCCGCGGTCACCGAGCAAATCTTCCCGGGCTTCAAGTTTTCAGTCTTCTCATACGTCGTCAGCCTGCTGCGGCCCGAGATTATTCGCGACCTCGACCTGCCGGGCCACGGACTGCAAATCCTTCCGCTCGAGAGTACAGTCACACCACTCGACAACGGAGACTATCTCGCCGGGTGGGCGGACCCGGACGAAACGCGACGCGAGCTGATGCGGCACTCGCCACGCGACGCCGAAGCGGCGATCGAGTTCGGGCGCCTGATGCACCACATGGCGATGGCGGTGAAGCCGATCCTCGGCATGGTGCCGCCGGACCCGTCGTCGCTCGCACCATCCGATTTGCGCGGACTGCTCAAGCTCGGCGGGCATCTGCGCGACCTCGGCGCGGAGCGCTTTCATGCCCTTTACAAGCTCATGACGATGAGCAGCGCCGATTACCTGGACGAGTGGTACGAGTTCGATCCGCTCAAGGCGACCAAGTCGGCGAGCGGCATCATCGGCACCTTCTTGGGTCCGCGCTCGCCAGGCTCGGCGTACGTGCTCCTGCATCATTACATGGGCGAGATTGACGGTGCCTTCCGCGCGTGGGGGTTTCAGAAAGGCGGCACCGGCGCGATCAGCGAAGCCATCGCCTCGGCCGCGTGTTCGCTCGGCGCCGAGATTCGCACGAATGCGACGGTCGAGCGCGTGCTCGTCAAGGACGGACGCGCGCAGGGCGTCGTGCTCGAGAATGGTGACGAGATCGCGGCGCCGATTGTCGTCTCCGGCCTCGATCCACGCCGCACCTTCTTGCAGCTCGTCGACCGCAAGGAGTTGCCAGGCGATCTTGCCGAAGAAGTAGAGCGCTACAAGTTCCGCGGCTCGTCGGGCAAGGTGAATCTCGCGTTGAGCGGGTTGCCGGAATTCACGTGTCTTCCCGGCGTCGGTCCGCATCATCGCGGCGCGTTCTCGATCAGCCCGAGCGTCGAATATCTCGAGCGGGCGTACGATGACGCCAAGTACGGAAACTTCTCGCGCCATCCGTACATGGACATCGTCTTCCCGTCGATGATCGATCCCGGCATGGCGCCGCCGGGTAAGCACGTCATGAGCATTTTTGTACAGTACGCGCCGTACAACATTGCGGGCGGATGGGACGACGCGAGGCGCGAAGCGTTCGGCGACGCGGTCATCAAGACCGTTGCGCGGTATGCGCCGAACATCGAGTCACTCATCCTCCATCGACAAGTGCTGACGCCCGCCGACATCGAACGGATCACGGGCCTTTCCGAAGGAAACATCTTCCAGGGCGAGCTCGCGCTGCACCAGCTGTTCTTCTTGAGGCCAGCGGCGAAATCGGCCAAGTATCGAACGCCGATCAAGGGCTACTGGCAGTGCGGCGCCGGCACGCATCCCGGCGGCGGCATCATGGGAGCGTCGGGCCGGCTCGCGGCGATGGAGATCATCTCATGAGCTCCCCCGGCCGGTACGACGCAATCATCATCGGCGCCGGCTCGAATGGGCTCGTCGCCGCGGCGGCGCTCGGCAAGGCAGGGAAGCGCGTGCTCGTCGTCGAGAGCGCCGACGTCGTCGGCGGCCAACGGCGCGTCGCCGACTTCGCGCCGGGCTTCCGGGCGCCGCTCAGTGCGGATACCGGGTGGCTTCCGCCGACTGTGGCGCGCGGGCTCGGCATTACATCGATCGATACGACGAAGCCGAGCGTTGTCGCCTCTGTCGTCGGCGGCGACAGAGGCCTCTCGATCTCAGCCGACGCGGCTCGCGCCGTTGCTACGATTCGCGGACTCTCGGCGCGCGACGCCGGACGGTGGCCCGCGTTCGTCGACCTGCTCGGCAAGCTCGCCGGCTTTCTCGAGGCGATGTATCAGCTTCCGGCGCCCGACATCGACGCCGCGCTTTCCCTCGGTGAGCTCGCGCCGCTCGTCGGACTCGGTCGCAAGTTCCGCTCGCTCGGACGCGCCGACATGCTCGAGCTGCTGCGCGTGCTTCCGATGTCGCTGCAGGACCTGCTCGACGACTGGTTCGAGAACCCGCTCTTGAAAGCGGCCGTCGCTGCCGCCGGTGTGCGCGGCATTCGTCAGGGTCCGCGCTCGGGCGGCACGTCGTTCGTGCTGCTGCACCACCTGGTCGGAAGTCACGGCGGGGCGCGTGGCTGGTGGCGGGAACGCCCGGATGCATTTGTCGGAGCCGCGGCCGCTGTGGCGCGCGCCAACCGTGTCGATTTGCGAACTGACGCGACCGTCGCGCGAATCAACGTGCGCGACGACGCCGTC
>JAICJQ010000144.1 GCA_025928335.1 Gemmatimonadaceae bacterium | reverse complement strand
GATGCCGAGCGAAAGCGTCGTGACAGCCACCACGGAGAAGCCAGGGCTGCGTCGAAGGCGCCGGAGCGCGTAGCGCAGGTCGCCCAGTCCAGTCAGCACCACATTCTCCCAGCCGTACGATCGAACCTGCTCGCGCGCGACAGTCATGTTGCCTATCTGGACTTGCGCGGCGCGACGCGCGTCGGTTTCGGAAACCCCGCGGGCGGTGAGCTCGGCGGCCGCCTGGTCGGTGTAGTGGCGGAGCTCGTCGGAGAGATCGTTGTCGGCGGCGCGGCGATGCATGAGCACGCGCACGCCACGCGTGAGATGGCGCCAGAGCGACATGTCAGGCCTCCGACTTGAGAAGGCGAGCCACCGCCGACGTACGTCGGGCCCAATCTTCCGTCTCGACCTCGAGCTGCTTCCGGCCGGCGCGAGTGAGGTTGTAGAACTTCGCGCGCCGCGAGTTCTCAGTCTGATTCCATTCGCTATCGAGCCATCCAGCCCGTTCGAGTCGCTGAAGGGCGGTGAGCAATGATCCCGGATTCACCTTGAAGACCCCGCGCGAAACCTGTTCGATCCGTCGCGCGATCCCGAAGCCGTGCATCGGCTGCAGACTCAGGGTCTTGAGAATCAGCATGTCCAACGTCCCTTGAATGACGTCGGTGTTCGTCTGCTCCACGGGCTCCTCCGAATGGTGCTACCGGAGGCTACGTCTGTACATCTTGATTGTCAAGATGTGGTCATCAAGATCACGTCACGGCGGCGCGCCGGCGTTCTTCTGGTGCCGTCCGAGCGAGACGCCGAACGAAACGACGCGGCCGTGCGGCCCGGTTTCACACTGCCGCACCTGCGTCGCTGAATTGGTGAAACAGTTCCCGGGCGCTCGACCGTCGGCGCCCTGCGCGAACAACAACCCGCGAAAATGCCCGCTTGCGAACGACAAGCCGATATTCCCGACCCATGCCGGCGACGTGGACTGTTCGCTGGAGCTCGAGGTACGCACGCCATAGCCGGCCATCGCTTGCCATCCGATCCCGCGCTCCGGCTGAAATCCGAATTGCGTGTACAGTGAACCGCCTTCAATGGACCCCGTCGCACCCAAGCCGGCCGCCAATGGACCCGTCCAGGCTTGCGGAGCCTGCACGTACAGATCCGCCTGCGCGTACGGGACGAACACGGGAACGACGACGCCGAGATACACCGCCGGCTTTCGCCGATTGGTCGACTCCCATCCGTGGCCAATGAATGCGCCGAACGTGCCCTCGCGAAGCGCGAGCCCTTCATCGCCTTCGGTATGCGTGTCGCCGCTCGTCGTGGCGGCGGTCACGCCGAAAGCCAGACCATGTTCGACGCGCGGCCCATGTGTGATCGTCGGGAAGCAGGCCGTGACGAGCAGCACGCCACTCAGCGCGAGGCGGCGCCCGTTCACGGCGACGTCGCGTCCCACGTTTCGATCATGCGTGCCGCTACCTCCTTCACGAGTTTCGCCGCGACGACGGCCGTGATCCCCGCGGGATCGCGATGCGGATTCAGCTCCACGATGTCCGCGCCGACGATCGGGCCACTCAGATCCTGCACGACACTCAGCACGTCCCGCACCGTCAGACCCCCAGGCTCGGGATGTGACACCCCGGGCGCGAACGCAGGATCGAGACCATCGAGATCGATCGACAGGTAGACTGATCCACCCACACGCGGTCGGTCGCCGCGCATCCAACGCCGCATGTCGATGACGTCGACTCCGAATCGCGTCGCTTGGTCGCGCTGATGCCCGGTGATCGTCCGGATGCCGACCTGAATCAGGTGCGACGCCAATCCTTCTTCGCGAATGCGAGCGAATTGGGACGCGTGCGAATAGCGATCGCCCTCGAAGTCATCGTACAGATCCGGATGCGCGTCGATTTGCACGATCGTGAGATCCGACGCTCGCGCCGCGACGCCGCGCACCGTTGAATACGTCACCGAATGATCGCCACCGAGCGAGAGCGGTCTGTCGCCTCGCTCGACGATCTCGCGAATCGCACCTTCGATGATCCGTCGCGCTTCAGCGCTCGGAGGAAGCGTGAGATCGCCGGCGTCGCTCAGGACCCCGTCGGCCCACAGGTCGATGCCGGATTCGCTCCAGCCGTTCGCGGCGGCCGAATGAAGGGCTTCACGAATCTTCGGTGGCGCGAGCGCGGCGCCGCGCAGGAACGACGAGCTGGCATCGTAGCCGACGCCGATGAGCGTGGGGTACCCGCGGGAAGTCATTGGGGGAAACTAGCCGAAGTCTCGGCAGCCGCATTGCGAACTGATCGAACCACGTCCGCGCCGTCGCGATGTCACGTCGCCACGGACGCCGCCCAGGCCGAGCTATCGCGACTCGTCGACCTCGTTCGCGACGGACGGCGCGCCTGCATTCTTTGCTTCGAAGCGGACCCCGCGAAATGCCACCGCCGACTCGTCGCCGACGCACTCCGCGAGAAAATCCGCGCCACGATTGCCGACCTTCGCCCAGCCATCGACGACGCCGAGTAGCCCCGTCGTCGAGTCGCATAGTGGGCGCGACGAATCAAAAGGAAAACGGCGATGGACCACCGAAGGCAGTGGTGTCCATCGCCGTAAATGTCCTGGGCGGGCCTGGCGTCGCCGAGAGAAAATCGCTTCGTCAAGACGCCGTGCCAGCTGTGTTGCTTATCCCTTCTTCTTCGACTCCGGCTTCTTCACGCCGCCGTGTCCGGAGCACGCTCCGCGTCCCGGCTTGCTCGTCGTGCCGTCGGTGCAGGTGACTTCCTTCGGCGCAGCCTTGGCGGTCTTCGCCGCGGCTTTCGTTTCCGTCTTCGCCGACTTTTCGGCGGTCTTTGTTTCGGTCTTCGCCGTTTTCTCGGCCGCTTTCGTTACCGGCGCCGCGGCCTTCTCGGCCGCCTTCGACTCGCTCTTTGCGGTCTTCGTGGCTGCCTTTGTGCCCATGGTCTTCACGCCGCCGTGGCTGGAGCATGCGCCCCGTCCGACCGCCTCGGAAGTCGTTCCGTCGTTGCAAATCGTCTTGCTTGCCTGAGCCGACGCGGGACGCGCGACGAAGCTCAGCGCAATGAGTGACGCCGCGGCCAGCGCTATCCGTGTACGCATTCTCTCTCCATGAGGGTGACTACATCGCCAATGACCCACCCTCCCGCCGCTTCGCCACAAAATGCTCCCACTCGCGTTCTGACCCGGGTATCTTCTCGCCGAGTCCGCCAGAGAGGCCGGTGATGCTGGTTACCGACATGAATTGGATGCAGGTGGAGGAGTACCTCCAGCACGACGATCGCGCCGTTTTGCCGCTCGGCAGCACCGAGCAGCACGGGTATCTGCGGCTTACCGTCGACTGCGTTCTGCCCGAGCGGGTCGCCGCCGAAGCGGCCGAGCCACTCGGGATCCCTGTCTTCCCGGTGGTCGCCTACGGCGTGACGCCATATTTCCGCGCGTACCCGGGCTCGGTGTCGCTCCGCGTCGAAACGCATTTGAATGTCGTCCGGGACATACTCGACAGCCTGGCACACAGCGGCTTTCGGCGGATTCTCGTCGTCAATGGGCACGGCGGAAATGCCGCCGTTCAGCAATTCCTTCCCCAGTGGACCGCCGACCACCCAAACTGCCGGGTGCTGTTTCACAATTGGTGGAATGCGCCGCGCACGTGGGCGAAAGTCCAGGAGATCGATCCCGTCGCATCGCATGCCTCGTGGATGGAGAATTTTCCGTGGACTCGCCTGCCGAATGTCACTCTTCCATCGGCGCAGCGCCCGATGGTCGATCTGGCGCGAGTTCGCGCACTCGATCCCGTCGGCTTACGCGCCTATCTGGGCGACGGAAATTACGGGGGCTTTTATCAACGTTCGGATGAGGAGATGCTCGCGCTGTGGAGCGTGGCGGTCGATGAGACGCGGTCGCTGCTCACCGGAACCTGGGGTGATTGAAGGCGCCGCCGCATGAATGTCGACTTCACCGGGCGAGTCGCGATCGTAACCGGCGCGGCTCATGGCTTTGGCCGCGCGATCGCGCTCGCCTTCGCCGAGCGTGGCGCGACGGTGTGGGCGTGCGACATCGTCGCCGAGGAACTGCGCGAGACGCACGACTTGTGTGTGTCCGCGGGCGGGCATTGCCAGACCCGAGCCGTCGACGTCACTGACAAGGCAGCCGTGGAGCAGTTCGTCGGTGCGATCTCCGCCATTGGTCGCATCGATATTCTCGTGAACAACGCGGGCGGCGTTCTTGGCCAGGTCGGACGGCCGATCGAGCAGATCTCGCAGGCCGACTGGCAATCGATCTTCGACGTGAACGTCTCCGGAGCTTTCTTCACGTCGCAGGCTGTCGCGCCCGCGATGAAGTCGGCGCGCTACGGGCGCATCGTCAACATCTCGAGCGGGGCAGGTCTCGGCATCAGCCTCACCGGCATTCAGGCGTACGCGTCGGCGAAGGCGGCGCAAATCGGCCTGACGCGTCAGCTCGCGCACGAGCTCGGGCCCTGGGGAATCACCGTGAACAACATCGCGCCTGGTTTCGTCCGCTCGAACGCGGCGACGGAACGCCAGTGGGAATCCTACGGCGAGGAAGGGCAGCGCCGGCTCGTGGAGGGCATCGCGCTCAAGCGACTCGGCTCGCCTTCCGACATCGCTCATGGAGTGCTCTTCTTCGCGTCCGACTATGCCGGTTGGATCACCGGGCAGGTACTGTCGATCGACGGCGGGAAGTGACGCGCGGCGCTCAATGGAACAAGCCGAGCGAGCGTTGAATCACCTGCCATACGCCCCATCCGAGCGGTACGCCGACGAGCGCCCACGCGCCAATCAGACGAAGGTAGAATCCAATCGAGTGCTGCGGTCTCTCCACCTCGATCATGGTCGCCTCGCTAGGCCGTCGCGGTAATTGACGCCGGCTGTTCGGTCGTGACGTGGCGCTCATCCACTCGATGCACGAACAGGTTGCAGAAAAACCCGACGACGAGCAGGCCGGCCATGATGTACATCGTCGTGGTGTAGGCATCCGCCTTCGGCACGCCATGCGCGATCTCATACTCGCGGATGTAGTTCACGAGTACCGGCCCCAGAATGCCGGCGGTGGACCACGCCGTGAGCAGCCGTCCATGAATCGCGCCAACCTGAATCGTCCCGAACATATCGCGCAGGTACGCCGGGATCGTCGCGAAGCCGCCCCCGTACATGCTGAGGATCACGACGTATCCGGCGACGAACAACGCGACGTTCCCCATATGGCCGGTTCGCGGCACCACCGAGTAGAGCGCGGCACCGAGGAGGAAGAACGTGGCGTACACGGCCTTGCGTCCGATGAAATCGGACAACGACGACCAGAAGAAACGCCCGCCCATGTTGGCGAGACTCAGCAGCCCAACGAAGCCAGCCGCCGCACCCGACGAGATCACGCCCGGGAACATCTCCTGAATCATCGGCGACGCCTGGCCCAGCACGCCGATGCCCGCCGTGACGTTCAAGCACAGCACCGCCCAGAGCAGCCAGAATTGCGGTGTGCGAATCGCCCGGCCGGCCGTCACGTTGCCGGTAATCACGAACGGTCTGCGCTGTTCGGCGCGCTGCGAAAGGCGAGGACGCCAGTTTGGCCGCGGCACCCGGACGGAGAAAACGCCGAACATCATGAACGCGAAATACAACGCGCCCATCACGACGAACGTCGGCGCGACGCCCGTCGAGGTGGGCGTCTTGAAACGGGCCATCAGCATCGTGGAGAGCGGTGACGCGATCATTGCTCCGCCGCCGAACCCCATGATCGCCATACCTGTCGCCATGCCCGGCCGGTCCGGGAACCACCGGATCAGCGTCGTGACCGGCGAGATGTAGCCGATGCCGAGACCAATGCCGCCGAGCACCCCGTACCCGAGAAGCAGCAGCCAAAATTGATGGCTCGCGATGCCCAGCGCACCGACCTCGAATCCGCCGCCGAAACACACCGCGGAGACGAACATCGCCTTGCGTGGCCCCACGCGCTCGAGCCAGGACCCGAACAACGCCGCCGACAGCCCGAGAAACACGATCGCAATGCTGAACACCCAGCCGATTGTACTCAGCTTCCAGTCGCCCGCGACTGATTGCGTGATTCCGAGGGAACGTGACAGGGGGAGGTTGAACACGCTGAAGGCGTACGCCTGTCCGATTGACAGATGGATAGCGAGCGCCGCGGGTGGCACGAGCCACCGCGAGTAATCGTCGCCGGCGAGCGAGTGCTCGCGGTCGAGAAAGGCGAGTAAGGACATAACTCCCTGATCTTGCCGAATCTGCGAGGACTTGGCGAGGGGCGGGGAGTCTGGCAACGGACTGAGGCCGGACACCCCTGTCGGCGAAAGCCGGACAAAAAATCCTCCGACAGCCGACGGAGATGCGTGGGTACGGGATCCAATTTCCATCGTGAACCGATCGACACGCGCAACCGAAAGAGCCTTGGGAGACCCAACCAATGCGTACCCGCAATCTCATTACTTCCGCCGCCGGCCTCAGTGCCTTGATCGTGGTTGGAATCGCGACCACCGCGGCGCGTCGCGGCGAGCGCGTGTTGAGCGTGGATTTCGATAAGGTCGTGACCGCCTCGCAACCGGCATTCGACGCCCGACTCGCCCCGCCGTCGGACGCGGGCGTGAAAGCATTCAGAATCCCGATCAAGGACGCGACGATCGAGATCGCCAAAGGGGTCACGTACCAGGGTTGGACATTCGGCGGCACCGTTCCGGGACCAGCGCTTCGAGTCCGTGTCGGCGACGAAGTCCGCATCACGGTAGTGAACGAGTCGCCGATGCCGCATTCGATCGACTTTCACGCGGCGAGGATCCCGGCGAATGTCGCCTATCGCATGATCATGCCGAAGGACTCCGTGCAGTTCGAGTTCACGGCCCGTGACGCCGGCGCGTTCATGGTCCACTGTGGCACGCCGCCGGTCACGATGCACCTCATGCAAGGCATGTATCTGCCGATCATTGTCGATCCCCGCGACGGTTGGGGGACGACGGCGGACAAGGAGTTCATTCTCGTCCAGTCCGAGTTCTATGCGAAAGCGGGCGACACGACGGTCGGCGCTACGCACATGATGCAGCCCGATTGGGAGGCTGAAAAGGCGAAGGTCGCGACGTACGTCGCGTTCAACGGCCGCGCGGGCCAGTACAAGGACCATCCCCTTCGCGTCGACGTTGGCGACCGCGTTCGCTTCTTCGTCGTGAACGCCGGCCCGAATTTCGACAGTGACTTCCACGTCGTCGGCGCCGTGTTCGATCGCGTCTACCCCGACGGCAATCCCAAGCACGTCCTCGACGGTGTTCAGACCTATGGCATTCCTGCCGGGGGCGGGGCGGTGTTCGAGGCGGTGTTCAGCAAGGATGCGAGCGGCGAAGGACTCTATCCCTTCGTCACCCACAGCTTCGCCGACGCCGAGAAAGGCGCGGTCGGCATCATCCAGGTCGGCGTGCCGAAGCAATACGCCCACATGAGCCACTAGAAACGCGGCCGCCTTCGCACTTGTGATCTATCGTTTTCGTTTGCTCGACAAAGGCTTTCGCACTTCACGGTCGTCGTCGTCCACATCCGTGCTCAGCGGAAAGAACAGCGCCGACCGCACGCCGGGGAACGGCGTGTCGTGTCCCCGCGCATCGTGCCACAAGATGCGATTGAGCGCGGCACTCGGTGCGGCGTCGGGCTCGTCGAAATTCATTCGCGACGATGCAAGCGCCGCGGCGCGGCGTTCCTTCACGAAGGCGCCGCGCATCGACGCCGCGCTGGGATTGGTCTCGCCGAGCGACTGCCCCGGGACGAGCGGCGTGTAAGGGGTGAAGTCCGGCTTCTCGTTCTGACCGATGAAGCTCGCGCGCATGTCCGTTGCCACGAGATCGAACAGCGACAAGGCCGGCAAGCCGAGCATGAGCTCGATCGTCTTCACCATGCTGGACTGCGTGTAGATGGTCGAGTCCACGACGCCGCGTCGCGCGTACGGCGAGATCGCCAGCGCCACCGTCCGATGGCCGTCGATGTGATCGACGCCATTTTGCGCGTCGTCCTCGACGACAAGAATCGCCATCCGCTTCCAGAAGCGCGACGCGCTGAACCCGGCGACGATGCGGCCGAGGGCAAGATCGTTGTCGGCGACGCAGGCCTTCGGCACGCACCACCCAGGCGACGTGCCGACGGTATGATCGCTCGGCAGCACCATCATCACGAGGTGCGGCATTCGCCCTTCGCGCTCCCAATCGGCCAGATGCGCGAGAACCACATCCGCCTTGACGACGTCCGGCACCTCCTGCGTCCAACCAGGATACTCGCGGATCAGCACACGATCGAGCGACGGGATCTGTGAGTGCGTCTTGTAGCGTTGCCGTAAGAGATCTCGAAAGATCGATGGTCCTTTACCGGAATCGGCGGCCCACCTCGCGAGGAGGTCGGCGCGAACACGAGCGATCGAGTCGGACGCGGCCGGCGCGTACTCGCCGAAGACGGCGACGCGTTTTCCCCTCGCTTGGGCCGTCTCCCAGAGGAAGCCACCCGGCGAATACGCCATCGGGTCATTGCCTTCGGATGGGTACGTGCGGCCCGAATAGAGCGGCCACATCGGATACTCCGTCTCGTTGGCCTGCGTGAGCCACTGATGTCCGTCCGCTGAATTCCCGCCCGACGCGAAAAAGTGGTCGAGCGTCACGTACCGCTCGGCGAGCGCATGGGCATTCGGTGTCACATTGCGCCCGTACATCACGAGGGAGCTGTCCCCGGCGCCACGACCAAGATCGCCCATCACCTGATCGTAGGTGCGATTCTCTCGAATGATGAACACCACATTCTCGATCGGAGACGGCTCGCCTGGCCGCTCGGGCACCGGCCGGGCCGGCGCATCGGCTCGCGGACGAGCATTGGCCAGCGTGGCGCCACGGCTGTCGACGGTAAGCCGATTGTTCGCGGCCACTGCCGCCGTGTATGCGGCGAGTGCCGTCGAATCCGGGATGTCGATCACGTGAACCGTGCCGCGCTGCGCGAACACATAACGTCCACGAAGCGCCCCGCCCGCGCTTCCTTCGCCCGAGCCGACGCCGAACAACGTTCCCACCGCGATGCGCTTGCCGTCAGCGCTCACATCGATCGACGACGGGTACCAGGCCGTCGGCAGGAGGCCGAGCAGCGAACCCTTTCCACTCTCCGGGGTCAGGCCGTATACGGCCACGGCATTCGCCCCGCCAAGCGTGACGTAAAGTCGGTCCCCGGATGGCGACAAAGCGATCGACGTAGGAGCGATGCCGGGTGTTCGCTCCCGGAAGGGCGACACACGGATCGTCGTCAGCGTTCTTGCCGCGCGCGTGTCGATCACGGTAACGGCGTCATCGACGCCACTGCTCACGTACAAGCGATCGTGCGTCTCGTCCCAAGCGACGCCGTTCGCATGTCGCCCGACGGGAATCGTCGTAGTGATACGACCCGTCGCGAGGTCGATGCGTACGACGCTGCCGGTGGTCGCAATGCCGCGTGTATCGACGCGGACGCGCTCGGCGCGTCGCACGCAGCATTGAAGCACGGCGCGCTCGGCGGCCGTTGGTTGCCCGCCGCCGAAATTCGCAATCCATGCGGTTCCGCCGTCGTGCGAGAGGGCGGCGCTGAGAGGCAGGACGCCGAGGGAAATCCAACGGAGCAGGGTGCCGCGATCCGCGTCGAGGATCAGAGCGGCGTCGTTTGCCGGAAGAAGCACGAGCGCGAGGCGCTTTCCGTCGCTTCCGGCCTCGCGAGCGATGATTGGCGATGCCGTGAGGTAGTCGCCGGGAAGTGCCAACGTTTGCGCCGCGCGCGCCGAATCTCCGGAGGTGGACGCGCCGACCACCAAGAGCCCCGCGCGCTCGCCTCGGACAAGCGACGCCCGAGCGGGGGCTCCGGCGAGCGGCGCGATCGTCGTATCCTCGGCGATCGGTCCGATCGTCGTGACGAACGCGCGACCGTCTGTCGGGTCGATGGCAATGCCGCCAACGCCGGTGCGGCCGCGAAAGGCGACGCGTGCCAACATGCGGCCGGCGCTCACGTCCAGACGGTAGGCAGCACCCGCGGCGCCGACCCACAACTCGTTGCCGGAGCCAAAGCGCACGCCACCGACGCGGCCTGGAACGACCATCTGGAGGCCCGCGGGAGTAATACGCTGTCCGGTCGCGACCACACCGTGATCATCGACGTCGCGGGCCGGGAGGGGCGTGGAGGCTCGGCTTGCCTGTGCGTTCAGGCCACGAGCTGCCGTGACGCCCATCGCGGCAAAAATGACGAAGGCGATTCCTCGGGCGTTGCTCACAGCGCTATTGAATCTCATAATGCGGGTCATGCCTCGTCTTCACGGTGTGCTCGTCGGTGTCGCGATGCTTTTTGCCACCGCCTGCGGTCCGCTTCATCGATCCGGTGGCGTGAAGGACAGGCCGATTCGCGTAATGACCTATAACATTCACGCCGGTCATGGTGACTTGGCGCGGACGGCCGAAGCCATACGTGCGTTGTCTCCGGATATGGTCGCGCTGCAGGAGGTCGATGTCCACTGGAGCGAGCGTAGTGGGTTCGCCGATCAGGTAGCCGCGCTGGCGTCGGCGCTTGGAATGGAAGCGCGCTTCGCGCCGATCTACAGCCTTCCCAACCGGGACAATAGCGCTGTTCCGAGGGAGTTTGGCGTCGCCCTCCTCAGCCGACACCACATCGTTGCGTGGCGCAACGATACGCTGACGCGCCTGTCGACGCAGGACTCGAATGCTACACCGGCACGCGCGCCAGGACTGCTCGAGGCAGTTGTCGATCTTCACGGCACCAGGGTGCGCGTCTTCAACACGCACCTCGACTATCGCGCCGACCCGAGCGTCCGCCGCCGCCAGGCCGGCGAGATGGCGGCCGCGATACGCGGCCTGCACGAGCCGCTCATTGTTCTTGGTGACCTCAATGCGCCACCCGACGCGCCGGGGATCGCGACGCTGTTCGAGCGGCTTCGCGACGCGTGGCCCTCCGATTCGGGACCCGGCTACACCTATCCCGCCGATACACCCGTCAAGCGAATCGATTACGTACTCATCTCGCACGATTTCCGCGTTATTGGCGCAAGAGTTCCATCGAGCGACGCCTCCGATCACCGGCCCGTCGTCGTGGACCTCGTGCTCAATCGAGATTGAGTAGGGATTCCGCTGTCGTCGAAGACCGCACCAACGGCTGGCGCTTGCCTGACTGAAGAAGGGCATCCGGCCGCAGAACTTCCGGCATTCACTGCCGGGAGGCTGCATGCGGCGACACAGCTGGGCTGAACCCTGGAAGATCAAAGTGGTCGAGCCGATTCGCATGTTGACGCGGGTCGAGCGTGAGGCCGCTGCACGCGAAGCGGGATACAACACGTTTCTCCTCCGCTCCGACGACGTCTACATCGACCTGCTGACCGATTCCGGCAACAGCGCGATGTCCGATCGCCAATGGGCCGGGTTGATGCTGGGCGACGAGGCGTACGCGGGATCGCGGAACTACTACCACCTCGAACGCGCCGTGCAACAATACTATGGCTACGCTGAAATCATTCCGACGCACCAGGGTCGAGGCGCCGAACACATTCTTTCGCGATTACTCATCAAGCCCGGTGACCACGTTCCGGGCAACATGTACTTCACGACGACGCGCGCCCATCAGGAGCTCGCCGGTGCCACCTTCCACGACGTCGTCGTCGACGAGGCGCACGACCCTTCGTCCGAGCACCCCTTCAAGGGCAATGTCGATCTCGCGAAGCTCGAGGCGCTGGTCGCGGAGTTCGGCGCCGAGAAGATCCCATACATTTCCGTCGCCGCGACGGTCAATCTTGCCGGCGGCCAACCGATCAGCCTCGCCAATCTGCGCGCCGTCCGCGCGTTCACGGAGCGCCATGGGATCAAGGTCATTCTCGATGCGACGCGCGCGATCGAAAACGCCTTCTTCATTCAACAGCGCGAACCCGGGCATCGCGACCAAACCGTCGCCGAACTCCTCTTCGCGCTTTGCTCACTGACCGACGGCGCCACCATGTCGGCGAAGAAGGACAGCCTCGTGAACATTGGTGGGTGGCTCGGGCTTCGCGACGCCGAGCTGGCGGCGCGAGCCCGGAATCTCGTCGTCGTGTACGAAGGGCTGCATACCTATGGCGGTCTGGCGGGACGCGATCTCGAGGCGATG
>JAICJQ010000254.1 GCA_025928335.1 Gemmatimonadaceae bacterium | reverse complement strand
TGTTTGGCTTGGTCGACGTCGCCTAGCCGATAGATAACAGCTGGGCACGCCACCCTGGCGCTGAGCCCGAAAAAGGGCGACGTCTTTGCCATGACGGGCGACCAGCCGAAGACGGGGGCGCGTCGAAGACGCCGGCGCCGCACCACCCCACCTCGGAACGCGCCAAGGAACTCGCCGAGCAGTCGCGGCACCTGATCGCGCGGGCGCTCGAGCTCGAGGCAGGGACCTACGGTATCCAAGACCGCATTCGTAGCACCGGCGACGCCAACTCCTCGCTGCGAGACGAGTTGCGCCGGAACGTACAGGCCTACGCCGAGACCCGTCGAAACGCTGAAGCGCGGTCGCTGCATCGTCGCATCGACCACGAAGGGATGCGCGAACAGATCGTGCGTTGGGCAACGCACGCCTACTTCGCGTCGTAGCCGGAGCTCTGATCGATCAACTTCGCAACCAGCGCTGTCCATCCAGTCTGGTGCGATGCGCCGAGGCCCCGGCCAGTATCGCCGTCGAAGTACTCATGGAATAAGACGAACTCGCGCCAGTGCGGATCGCTCTGGAACGGCTCACGGGTGCCGTACACCGGTCGCTTGCCGTCGCGCGGCACGAACAGTCCGATCAATCTGCGCGACAGCTCGACCGACACCTCCCAGAGCGTCAGCATGCGCCCCGAGCCCGTCGGATACTCGACGCGGAACTTGTCGCCGTAGTACCAGTCGAACTTCTGCAGCGCCTCGATGATCAGGTAGTTGAGCGGAAACCACACCGGACCACGCCAGTTCGAGTTCCCGCCGAACAGGCCACTGCGCGATTCCGCCGGCTCGTACTCGATCTGTCCGAAGTCACGGCCGGCGACGGTCAGGTCGAACGGCCGATCGGCGTGGCAGCGCGACAGGGACCGAAGACCGTGCGGCGAGAGAAACTCCGATTCGTCGAGCATTCGTTTGAGCATCGCCCGCAACCGCGCTTCGTTGACGATCGCGAAAAGACGCCGGTCCTCCTCGCCCGTCCGAGTGATCGAGGCGGCGTCGCCGACAAACTCAGACTTGAACCTGAAGAACCACTCGAGGCGATTTCGAAAATCCGGGAGCCGCGCCAATAGGTCGGGATCGATGGTCTCAACGGCGAGCAGCGGGATCAGTCCCACCATCGAGCGCACTCGCACGAACGTCGAGCTGCCGTCGGGAAGCCCGAGCAGGTCGTAGTAAAACTCATCTTGTTCGTCCCACAGATCCTCGGACTCTCCGCGCATACTTTTGCGGTCGTTCACGGCATGCGCGATGTAGAAGAAGTGCTCGAGGAATTTCGTCGCCACGTCCTCGTACGCCTTGTCGTTCCTCGCCAGCTCGAGCGCGATGGCCAGCATGTTGAGACAGTACATCGCCATCCAGCTCGTGCCGTCGCTCTGGTCGAGCCGAATCCCATCCGGGAGCTCGCTGCGGTTGAAAACACCGATGTTGTCCAGCCCCAGAAATCCGCCTTGGAACACATTGCGGCCCTCGGCGTCCTTCCGGTTGACCCACCAGGTGAAGTTGATGAGCAACTTGTGAAAGACGCGCTCGAGGAATTCGACGTCCCCAACCCCCGACATCCGCCGCTCGATCTGGTACACCCGCATCGCCGCCCACGCGTGCACCGGCGGGTTCACGTCGCCGAATTGCCACTCGTACGCGGGTAGTTGTTCGTTCGGGTGCATGAACCATTCGCGGAGCAGCAGAATCAGTTGCTCCTTGGCGAAGATCGGATCGATCATCGCGAGCGGGATGGCGTGAAACGCGAGGTCCCACGCCGCGTACCATGGATACTCCCATTTGTCGGGCATCGAGATCACATCGTGGTTGTTGAGATGCGTCCACGTGTGATTGCGCCCAAACCATCGCGCCGCCGGCGGCGGCAAGAACGCCGGATCGCCCTTGAGCCACTGCTCGACGTCGTAGTGATAGAACTGCTTGCTCCAGAGCAGCCCGGCGAATGCCTGCCGCTGAATCGCCCGCTCGCCCGGCGGCACTTCCGTTGGCGACACCGCTTGGTAAAACGTGTCGGCCTCGGCGATCCGCTCGGCGAATACGTCGTCGAACTCGGCACCGAACGCGCCGGGACGATCCATCGAGAGCCGCAGCCTGATCACACGCGACTGGCCGCCCTCGATCGAGACCGAATACCGCGCCGCCGCCTTCGTCCCTGTCTGCTTCGGATTCACCGCCGTCTTGTCGCCGCACACGACGTAGTCGTGAAAGGCATCCTTTACGTGCGCGCTCTTATTCGGCGACCCGAACAACCGCTCCGCGTTGCTGTCGTTCTCCGTGAACAACAACTCTGGCCGACCTTCGTACGTCAGAAAGTACCGGCCGAGCGTCTTGTGTTCGGCGATCACCGCCGAGTCGGCGAGCCGTAGTACCGGCCGATAATCGCTCACCCCCCACGCCCAGCTGTTTCGAAACCAGAGTGTCGGCAGAAGGTCGATCGAAGCGGCTTCGCTCGAGCGGTTCGAGAGCGTGATGCGAACCAGGATGTCCGTCGGTGACGCCTTCGCGTACTCGACCAGGACGTCGACGTACGCACCGCCGTCGAACACGCCGGTGTCGATCAGTTCGTACTCGCCCTCGCCGCGCCCGCGCCGCGCATTCTCGGCGCGCAATTTCTCATAGGGAAAGGCCGCGAGCGGATACTTGTAGAGCGCACGCATGTACGCGTGCGACGGCACGTTGTCGAGGTAGAACCAATACTCCTTCGCGTCCTCGCCGTGGTTGCCTTCGTCGCCCGTCAGGCCGAACAACCGCTCCTTGAGCAGCGCATCCTTCCCGTTCCAGAGCGCGATCGCGAAGCACAGCCGCTGGCTCTCGTCGCAAATGCCAAGCAGGCCGTCTTCATTCCACCGATACGCCCGGCGCACCGCGTCTTCGTGCGTGAAGTACGTCCAAACTTTTCCGTTCGCGCTGTAATCCTCGCGCACGGTTCCCCACGCACGCTCGGCGAGATACGAACCCCACAGACGCCACGGTTCTCGCCCCGCGTCCGCCGCCGCGATTCTGTCGCGCTCCGCATTTTGAGGCGTCGTCACGCGAGCAATCTATTGCGCGTCCCTCGCCCCCGCCGTCGAGGCCAGGCTTCCCCGCCATCCCCGCCCGTCGCCACTCGGCAGCCTTGGTGCGCCGCCGCGCCGAATGGATTCCGTGGGCTCGCTACTCGCAAAAGACCCGCTCATTCCAAAATTGGAATGAGCGGGTCGCCGTCAGCCCCCTTCCCGCGTCGTTCGAGAACCGGACGGCTGGCCCGTCCGGCCTGCCACCCGGCGTTACCGGACGTGAATGGGAACGCTGATCGTTGGCGGCGGCGGCTGGAAGGGCAAGTTCGCAGGCGGCGGCGGTGCGTTCGGCGGCGGCGGGGGCGGTCCGAACTTGAGTACGAGCTCGCCCGGCGCTGAAGGCGTGTACTCGAAGTCGTAGATCTCGCCCGGATCGAAAAACAGCACCGCGGGCCGCGTCGTCGCCTGCGACGCGGGCAATGGATAGCCGTCCTTCGCCACCGCGCGCCAAGCGACCGGCGTCTCACCGGAATTGATCGACACGATCGTCGGCGTATCGCCGGCGAGGTTGAACAACCGGAACCGATAGCGCGTTCCGGCATTCAGGTTCATCGCGTCCGGCTGCGCTTTCCCGTTCATGATGATGTTCGGGAACGGTCCAAACACCGGGTTCGTCGACGTGCCCGCCGTCCCGAAGAACAGAACCTTGTCCGTCTCCGGATTCCATTTCTCGCCCGGCTCGAGCACGATGATCGGGCCGTAGAGACCACTTCCCATCTGCATCGACTCGTTGAAGTGCGAGTGATACATGAACGAGCCGGCGCGGGGTGGTGTCCAGCGCACGGTGAGCGATTCGCGCGGCGGGATTGCCGGCAGGATGTTTGTGCCCGATCCGCTCCATCCTGGTACGCCGTCCGGATAACTCTCCAACTCGATGCCGTGCCAGTGCACCGCGGCCGGTTGCTTCCCCTGATTCACCACGGTGACCGCGACCGGCTTTCCACGCTCGAGGATGAGCGCCGGGCCGGGCACCGGCATGTCGCCCGCCGAGGGATCCTGGCCGTCGACCGCGAACGACATGCCAGGCTGCGAGCCGTATACATTCGCCTTCTCTCGTTGAATAATCCTGATCTTCCGCGCCGTCTGATCCCCGGCTTGCACCACTCCCTTGCTCGGCGCGACGCGAATGCCCAGGACCAGCCCATACATCTGATGCGGTCGGTCCGACGGATGCTTGCCTTCCA
>JAICJQ010000104.1 GCA_025928335.1 Gemmatimonadaceae bacterium | reverse complement strand
TGTCGTTGATGCACTCCGCCGGAATCAGCGCGAGGTCGAGATCCTTGCGGTCGGCGAGCGCGCGGCGAATGTCGGCGCCGACGAGAAGACCGGCGGTGGTCGTCGTCGGGCCGAAGAGCGAATTCGTCGTGACGATGAGCTCGAAGTCGGCGCCGGTGTGCTCGCGGAGCGCTTGGAGCAGCTCCGGCATGATGCCGGACATGGACACACCCGTCACGACGCCAATGCTCTTGCCGTCGAGGCGCGGCAGATCGGACACCCCTTCGTAGACCCGTTGGCGCAGCGCGGCGACCGACCCTACGCCATTCTCGATCTGCGGGAAGTCCACGTAATACTCAGCGTCCGGTAGCTCGCGCGCGGCGAGGAGATAGAGCTCGTCGGAACCGAAGACCCAGGGCGTGCCCCGCTCGTCGTTGCCCCGCTCTCCCCACCGGTCGACGTGCCGAAGGAGCGTCTCCGCCATCGCCTGGTCCATCGACTTGCCGGTGTAGAGGTGCGAGAACTGGGTCAAGCCTACTGGGACGACAGCAACCGACATCACGGCGTCGCCGAGCGCCCAGAGATCGGCCAGCGACTGCTCGAGCACGTCGCCGTCATTCAGGCCGGGGACGATCACCATCTGGCAGTGGAATTGGATGCCGCCGTCGGCCAGCCGCGTCAGTTGCTCGACGATGTTGGGGACACGCGGATTGTTGAGCAGGACCTTACGCGCTTCCCACGGCGTGGCGTGGACCGAGATGTAGAGGGGAGACAGCCGGTACTCGAGGATCCGCGCGATGTCGCGGTCCTTGAGGTTGGACAGCGTGGCGAAGTTGCCGTACGCGAAGGACAGCCGGTAATCGTCGTCGCGCACGTAGAGGGGCTTTCTCAAGCCCTTCGGAAGCCCCTCGATGAAGCAGAACTCGCAGCGATTGGCGCAGCGGCGGATCGTCGGCGGCTCGAGCTCGAGGCCCATTGGCTCGCCTTCCGGCCGCTCGATCTCGTAGACGATTTGCTCGCCGTCGGGGAGCTTGGCCTCGATCACCAACTCGTCGTCGGCGCTGAGGAATTCCCAATCGAGGAAGTCGGCGAGCTCGCGCCCGTTGACGGTGAGTAGCTCCGTCCCGGGAACGATGCCCAATGCCTGCGCGATCCCGCCGTCCTCGACCCGCCGAACGCGAACCATTTCATCCCACCATTGCAATGGGGGAAGACCGCTAAGCTGGATCTTCCCCCACAGTCATTCGTCTCAATCCGCCGAGGCTCGGCGGAAGCTCATGCAATGTAGGAGATCAAGGTGCTGAAAACAAGGTAATTGCTTGACTTGCGATCACGTGAGCGGAGCGTACTTGAAGGCGACGATCCCCGCTCCGGTCGCTTCGGCCTTGAACGGTTTTGAACTCTTCGGATCGATCGGACCGACTTGCACGGTCTGCGACGTCACCGTGTTTCCGCTCTTGTCAACGAAGTCGATCTTGAGGGTAAAGGTCTTCGCGGCATCGCCAAGGTTCTGGACGCTTCCGCCAATCGTCGTCTTGGCATCCGTTGGCGAGAACTCGTTGAACACGACCTTGCCCGGAAGGCTCGTCATTGCCGTCTGGTACTTGAGCGCGGAGTCGACGAAGATCTTCGATGTGTCGGCGTAGGCTTTGATCTGCTTGTCGAGCCGCGCCGCGCTGTCGATCGCGGCGCTTTTCGCCGCTTGGGACTTGGCCGTATTGGCGCGCTGGCCCAGCGTTTTTGCTTTGGCCTCGAGCTCCTTCTGCTTGGTGCCGTAATTCTTCTGGACCGCGGCGTAACCGATGGCGAGCAGCTGATAGTTGTCCGGGTTGGACGGATCGACGCCGATCAACTCCCGCGAAACCGGGATCGCCTGCGTGTACGCGCTATCGAGCAGGTATAGGCGAGCGAGATTGTAGAGCACGTCACGGTGATATGGATTCACCTTGCGCGCTGCTTCGAAGAGCTTGATGGCGTCCTTCGACTGGTTTGTCTTCGCGGCAGTCACCGCGGCCATCATCAGCGAGTTGTACGAGAACGCGCCCGGATTGGCGAGCTGGTCGGCGTAGGAGGCTTTGATCGCCGTCGTGTCGCCCGCGAGCTGCGCAACCCGCGCCTGCCCCGTACGAGCGACGTCGGCGAATTTGGTCCCCGGATCCTTGGCCAGTTGCTCGAACGCCGCCTTCGCCTCGGCCACATACGCCTGCTTATCGGCGCCCTGCGCGTCCTCGGCGAGCTCCGCGGCGTAATTGCCCATCGTCATCAACCACTGGCGTCGATTGTCGGCCATGGACGTGTCCTTGGCCAGCGCGATCGCTTGCTTGAAGTTGGAGAACGCGTCCTTCGGCTGGTTGCCCTTTTGGGCGGCCTGAGCAAGAACGATGTATGCGTACGGCGCGGTCTTGGAGAGCTGCAGCGACCGCTTCGCGAGCACGACCGCGGAATCGGTGTTGCCCGAGTTCGAGAACTCGAGCATGCGGTTGACCATATCGACCCAACCTTTCTGCTGGCGATACGCGGCGGTTTGCGTCGCGCATTCCGGGTTGGCGGTCTCGACAACCGTGAAGGCGGAGTCGATGCCCGCGATGACGTCGTACTTTGCAGCCGTGTCGGTCGTGAAGCCAAGCGACCCGCGCGACGCCACGCCGTTGACGACGGTGGGCTGCGTCATCCACAGCACGAGCGTCTTACCGAGCACAAAACTCTTGCCGGTTGGATTGCGCTTCGGATCCGCTTCGCTCAGCAGCTTCACGGCGTCGCGAAGCTTCGGCGTGGCGTCCTGCGGCTTCGTGGCCGTCTGCGCCAACTGAATGTCGAGTATCGCGCGCGCGACCTGGTTCGGCGAGCCTTCGTCGAGCTCGCACTGTTTCGGCTGCTGCGCCGCGGCCGCGACCGAGACGCCGGCGATCAACAGCGCGGGAAGCAGCGTTCTTCCTATAGCGGACATACTGTTCTCCTCGAGTATTCTCTCTATTCCCGTGGGTGTGGGAGACCCGCGGACCAGCGAGCGCGCCAGGCGCGCGACGTTCCCTACACTAGCCCTCCGCGTGTCGTTCCGACGCGGCGAGGGCCAGCCTGAAAATATCCTGCATCGGCTTGCCTGTCGCCAGTGCAACCCGTTCAACGTCAGCGAATTCCGGCTTCTCCCGGAACCCACCATTCGGTAATGCGACGCGCTTCACCGCGATGTCGTGATCGAGCACCGTGACGTGGATCACGTTTCGCTCGAGCGCGCGTCGTCGCACTGCTCTTTCTCGCACACCGATCGTCGTCGATTCGACCAACAGAATCTCCTCCAGTCGCCTGGCGTCGGTCGGACGGCAGAGTGCCTCGAGTCGCGTCCCGGCTCGGCCACGTTTCGTCGTCGCGCCAATCGACACCACTTCGAGCGCCCCTGCCTCACGCAACCGCTCAGCCACGGCCGCCAAATATTCAGGACTCATGTCGTCCACGTCACAAACGATCTCGATCAGGTCCGAAACCGCCGAATTGGGGTCAGACCCCATTTCAAGTTCTCTAAATGGGGTCTGACCCCAATTCGATGTTTGTTCGGGAAGGAGGTCGGCGAGGACGACGCGGAGGGCGTTGGCGCGTCCGTGAAATTCCTTCGTGCCGGCGCCGAAGCCGCTGCGCACCGGCACGTATTCGAGCGGCGGATTGCCTCGTGACAACACGCGCACGAGCGCCGCACCCGTTGGCGTCACGAGCTCACCCGATCCTTCAGGACCTGGGCGCACGCGATGGCCTTCGAGCAACTTGAGGGTCGCCGGCGCGGGAACGGGCAGCACGCCGTGCGCCGCTTTCACGGTGCCGTCGCCGAGTGAGATCGGCCCGCAATACACCTCGTCGACGCCGAGCTGCTCCAACCCCCAGATCGAACCAACGACGTCGAGGATCGCGTCCACTGCGCCGACTTCGTGCAGGTGAACCTTCTCGATCGTGACACCGTGGATCTCTGCTTCCGCAGTCCCAATCGCGGTGAACGCTCTGTCGGCGCGTTCTTTCACTTCGCGCGGCGCGTCCGTCGCTTCGACCAACTTGCGGATCTGATGGACGTGACGGCCATGTGGCTGGCGAGGAATGGTGAAATCCACCTTCACGCAGCGGATATCGGCGCGGGTCACGTCGCGGATCTCGACACCCACGCCGTCGAGGGCGAGACGCGCCGGCAGCGCGCGCAGCCAGTCGGGGTCGAGACCGCATTGAATGAGCGCGCCGAGCGTCATATCACCGGCGATCCCGCTGAACGGATCGAAGATCGCGGCGCGGGTCACGAGCGGTACGACGCTCCGCTGCCCGTATTGAACACGAGCACTTCCGCGTCGTTCGGAATGCGGCCGGCGGCGACGAGCTCGCGGGTCACGGCAAGCGCACATCCACCCTCCGGCGCGGCGTCCACCCCGCTGGCCCGCGACAGCTCGAGCGTCGCGGCGCGAATGGCGTCTTCGCTCACCGCATGGGCGTCGCCGTTGCTCTCGTAGAGCGCCCGCAGTATCAAACGATCGCCGAGCGGACCCGGAACGCGCAGACCACTGGCATGCGTCGTCGGATTCTCCCAGGGCGTGGCGTGATCCTCCTGCGCGTGAAAAGCGCGCACCATCGGCGCGCAGCCGTCAGCCTGGGCGACCACCATTTTCGGCAGCGCGATGTCCTTCGGCAGCCAGCCGCCGCGGACCATCTCGCCGAACACCTTCCACATGCCGATGAGCCCCGTGCCGCCGCCCGTCGGGTAGATGATGTGCGTTGGCATTGCCCAGCCGAGTTGCTCGGCGAGCTCGATGCCCATCGTCTTCTTTCCTTCGATGCGGTACGGCTCGCGCAGCGTAGAGATGTCAAAGAAGCCGCTCTCCGCCGCGAAGGCACGGGCCTGTTTGCCGGCGTCGCCAATGTGGCCGGCGACGAGACAGAGCTGGGCACCGAGCGTGGAGATCGTGTCGAGGATCGCTTTCGGCGTGGTCTCGGGGGCGTACACGCGCACGGGAAGCCCCGCGGCCGCACCGTACGCGGTCATCGCCGCGCCGGCATTGCCCGCGGTGGGTACGACGAGGCCCGACACACCGAGCGCCTTGGCGCGCGTGACAGCGGCGCTCATGCCGCGCGCCTTGAACGACGCCGTCGGATTGAGGCCTTCGTCCTTGACCCAGAGCCGCGCGACTCCGACCTCGCGTGCGAGCTTCGGCAATTCCTGGAGCGGCGTCAGTCCCTCGCCGAGGGAGACAGGCGCCTCGCCCTCCTTGAGGGGCATGACGGGCGCGTACCGCCACATGTCCCAGCGCGGCGTGACGACGTCGCGTGCCGGCATTGGAGAATCATAAATGACGAGGAACGGCTGCCCGCATTTCGGACAAACCGTCGCCCGCGCGTCGCCAGACTCTCTGGTGCCGCAGGCCGAACACTCGAGATGCCAGATGCTCACGATGGATCGGAAGTGGGGATGGGTGACGACTCACGTAACGCAGCGATGATGCGCTCCGCGGTTTTGCTGCCGAACCCGGGGAGCGCGGCGATTGCTTCGACCGACGCCTCACGAACGCCCTGCAAACTGCCAAACGCTTCCAGCAGTGCGCGACGCTTCGCGTCGCCGATGCCCGGCACCTTCAACAGCTCCGACGTTACCGTACGCATCGCGCGCCGCTTGCGCTGGAAAGTAATCGCAAAGCGGTGGGCTTCGTCGCGGGCCTGCTGGAGGACGCGCAGCGCGGGGGACCGGCGCGAAAGGCGCAGCGGGTCGCTGCGCCCGATCATGTAGATCTCCTCCTCGCGCTTGGCCAAGCTAATCATCGGCATGGCCGAGAGGCCGAGCGTGGAAAGCCCCGCGTGGGCGGCGTTGAGTTGGCCCTTGCCGCCATCGATCACCACGAGGTCGGGCAGCGATTTTCCTTCCTCAATGCGACGCGTGAAGTAGCGCGTGACCACTTCGTTCATCGACGCGAAGTCGTCGATGCCTTCGACGGTTTTCACCTTGAACTTCCGATACTCCGCGCGGTACGGCCGGCCGTTCTGGAACCAGACGCACGATGCGACGGTGTCCGTTCCCTGCGCGTGCGAGATGTCGAAGCAGACGAGAGCACGCGGGACCTTTTGCAGCCCCAATTGACGCTGCAACTCATAGATCGGATCACCGGCTCGTTCCTCGGCTTCCTCGCCCGTGAGCCTCAGCTCTTCCAACAGATGCCGCGCGTTCTGCGTTGCGAGGTCCACTAGCTCCCGGCGCGGCCCGCGTTGCGGCGCGTGGATCTTACTCCGTTGAAGCGACGCCTCGACGAGATCACGCTCTTCGGGGTCGAAGGGCACGAGCAGCTCGGCGGCGCGATCCTCGAGGGGCAGATAGCTGCCGGCGAGATACGCCTGGAGCACGGCGGCGTCGGTCTCGTCTTCGACGTTCTCGAGGAACTGGTGCTCGCGGGCGAGCAGCTTGCCGCCGCGGATGCGCATGAGCGCGATCGCCGCGTCGTCGCCGTCGCGTGCATACCCGAGAACATCGCGATCGCCGCCTTCGATCGTCATGATCGCCGTCGGCTCGGACATCTGCTCGAGATGGCGAAGTGCGTCGCGGAGCTCGGCGGCGCGCTCGAAGTCGAGCGATTCGACGGCGAGCTCCATTCGCTGTCGTACGCGTCGTGCGACTTCGTCGGTGCGTCCGTCGAGGAAGACGAGCACTTCGTCGATCATCGCGCGATACTCGCCCTGCGTCTGGGCGAGAATGCACGGCGCCTTGCACCGCTTGATGTAGTAATCGAGACACGGCCGCTCGGGCATCTGCCGCGGCATGTCGAAGTTGCACGACCGCACCGTGAATAAGCGCTTGACGACGTTGAGCGCTCGTCGCATGGCGCCGACGTCGGTGTACGGCCCGAAGTAGCGGCTCCCGTCGTCCTGGAGATGGCGGGTCACCCAAACGCGGGGGAAGGGCTCGCTGACCGTGACCTTGATGTACGGATACGACTTGTCGTCACGCAGCGCGATGTTGTACTTCGGGTGATACTCCTTGATGAGATTGGCCTCGAGGATCAGCGCCTCGGCTTCCGTCGGGACGACGATCGTCTCGAGGTTGGCGGCCGCGAGCATGAGTGCGCGCGTCTTCACGCTCTCGACATGATCCTGTGCGACGTACGACCGGACTCTCGAGCGCAGCCGTTTCGCCTTCCCGACATACAGCACAGTCCCCTCCCGGTCGCGCCACAGATACACACCGGGCGACTCGGGGAGATGCGGGATTTTCTCGAGGATAGACTCGGGGATCACAAGTGAATAATACCCCGTGCGTCGAGGTCAGATCTCTTCGTTTTCGGGACGATACGTGTGTTGTGGAATTGGGACCGTTGGTACGATCGGATGCGTTGGCGCGGGTGAAGCTCGCGGGCTAACGCCGACGCTCACGGGCTAACGCGATGTCGGGACGCCAATGCGCACCCAACCGGCTCACGGGCGGCGAAAGTTTGAACTCTTTGTTGAACGACCTCGGGATGTCTCTTCGCCAAAGCATCCCGAGGTCGTTCCCAAAAATCCGGGTTCGTGGCATGACGGAGCCAGCGCGATACCCGCGTTAGCCCGCGCGTGTCGGCGCTAGCCCGCGAGCTTCGTCCAACCTCAGGGAGTTCGTTGCCACCGTGGCGGGCTGTTCGGATCGCGACCGCTCTGGCTCAGTTGGGCGGACGGATGTTAAGACTGGACACGGGACAACCGACGGATGGACGAACCACAAACTTGATGAACTGCTTTAAGAAAAAAGGGCGTGGCGCGAGAATCTTGCGCGCCACACCCGTTGACATTGCAGTTCTTCCTGTAGCTCTCCCGTCGATTCCCGTCGGTTGTCCCGTATCCATTTCCCACCAAGCGTCAACGCGCACTGATTCGTCGCGCCAAACGGAGCTCTATCGACGGAGCCGGCGAACAAGAACCCGCGCCTCTGGAACCTTGATCAGCATGGCCGCCGCGAGATAGACCAACCCGAACCCGCCGAGCACCACGACCGCGGCGAGAATCCGAGGCAGCGTCGGGAACGCCAGCTTGAGCCCGAGCGCCGCGGCGGCGGCGAGGGCGGCGCAGGACCAGAGCTTGGCGACCAGAGATCCCGGCAACCCGGTATCACCGATCCGCTGATTCATCCCGCGACGCAGCAGCGTGAACTCGACCCAGCCGGCGATGCCGAACGACACGGTGAGACCTGCTCCTCCCCAGTGCGGGTCGATACCGAGCAGCTTCGGGAGACCCAACGCCATCGCGAAGCCGAATGCCGTCGTGAGGATCACGCGAACGATCGCAAAGCGGAGCGGCGTCCGCGTGTCGTGCAGTGCGTAGTAGGTCGACGAATACAACCGTCCCATCGTCGAAGCCAGCAGCCCGACTGCCGAGCCGGCGAGAATGCTCCATGTGTAGATCGTGTCTTGCCGCGAAAAGTGGTTTCCGTGCTGAAAGAGCGCGGCCGCCATGAGGTCGCCCGCGACAAGCATCGCCGCGGCGGAGGGGACGACGAAAAACGCGATCTGCCGAAGCCCGGCGTTGAGGCGCTCGCGAAGTTGTCGCGAGCGCTCGGCATGTTCCCCTGTGACGCTCGCCATCTCGGGAAGCTCCGCCGCCGAGATCGACATGCCAAAGAGCGACACCGGGACGTAGGAGATCGTCGTCGCGTAAAAGATGAGCGAGACCATTCCTTCCGGCAGGAATGACGAGATGAGCTGGTCGATATACGAGCTCACCTGGACGATGCCGCGGCTCACACCGACCGGAGCGAAGTTCTTGAGAACGGTGCGCACGCTCGGGCGATTCCAATCGAGCGAGACGTGCAGCCGCTTTACCAGCGCGAGGACGAATGGCAGCTGGACCAGGAACTGCGCCGCCGCCCCCACGACGGACGCCCACGCCGTAATGCGCGCCAGCGATGAGAGACTCTCGCGCGGCCCATACCATACGAGCGCGACGATCATTGTCACGTTCCATAGCACGGGCGCCAAGTACGACAGCAGAAACTTGCGATGGCTGTTCAGGACACCGAGGCACCAGGCGCCAAGGACGAAAAGGCCGGCGCCGGGGAAAAGAATCCGAACGTACGTAATCGCGAGCTCACGGCGTTCCCCTTTGAATCCGCCGACGATCAGAGGCAGGATCTGCGGCGTGAACACGACGCCGAGCAACACGAGGATGGAAACGACCAGCGCGAGAACGGCGAACACCGCGCCGGCGAGTCGGCCGGCTTCTTCTTCGTCCCCGCGTGTCCGCAGCCCGACGTAGACCGGAATGAACGCTGCCGACAGCGCCCCTTCTCCGAAAAGGTTCTGGAGGAGGTTGGGAATGCGGATAGCCGCGTTGAAGGCATCCGCCGCGGCGCCCGCGCCAAGATACCGTGCGACGAACGACTGGCGGACGACGCCGAAGATCTTGTTGATGAAGATCCCCAGCGAAACGAAAAAAGCCCCGGCGCGACTACGACGGGGCTTCGACTCCATTGGCGTGGGTTCGTCGGCCGCGGGCAATGCGCTCATCGTCGAGCAGTGGCAGGGGGCGCGGCATTGGCGGGCATGGCCGGCGCGCCCGCAACCACCGCGCGAGCGTGGACGCGTGCCGCATCGAGCATCTGCTCGACGAGGGCCGGTCCATACCGCGCGAGGAACGGAATGTAGGCCAGCTTTCGTTCCTGCCGCACGCCGTGCGGAAAGAGCGATCCGCGCGCGGCGGAGAGGCGTCGCATGACTTCTGCCTCCTTGGCCTTCACCGCGGCGACGAGCCGTCGCTCGGTTCGTGCCAGGCGATGCTCGAGATTCCGGCGCAATCCGTCGATGACCGGATCAGAGAGCAGGCCGTTCGCCGCGCCGCGGAGTCGATCGACCCCGGCAAGCGTGTCGGCGCGGAGCGTCTCGAGCGCTTGCCCCGCGCCCTCCGGCACGCGCTCGCGCGCCGCGCGCGTGAATACCGCGTGGGGATCGGAGAAGTCCTCGACCGTGGCGCGGAAATCATCGAGCGTCCGCTGCGTCCGTGCGTCGACGATCGTCGTCGACCACCGTGGCACAACGAGCGGACGCGCCGCCCCGAGCGCGTCGGCGACCGCGCTCACCTGCGCGAAGTACGCGATCTCGCCTGGGCCCGCGACGTAGGCGAGCGTCGGCAGTATCGCCCGTTCCAGCACGGGGCGAAGCAGTACCGTTGCCGACAATCGCGAATCCGCGCCGGCCTTCATGGCCTCGTGTATCGGCAACCGGCGTTTGACGCCGTGCTCGCTCGTGAAGACGAGCGACAGTCCTTCCACTTCTTCGACCTGCGGCGAGAAACCGCCGGCGCGAATGGCCTGGGTGCGCGCGTGGAGCGCCGCACTCACCTGCTCCGCCTGCGTTGCGGCCGAATGAAGCAGACGCGAGCCTTCTTGCAGCACGCTGGGGTGCGACGCGTCGAGCACGGCAATCCCGAGCGGCTCGAGGACTTCACGAAGGACCTCGACGTAGGCATCGCCGACCATCGTGCCCGAGCGATAGGCACGCTCGACAGCGCCGACGAAAGAGGGATGTGGCGTCGACGACGCCGCGCCCTTGAACGTCGAAAGCAATGCAATGATCTCGTCGTCCATCGGCACGCGCGCCATCGGCGTACCTGTGGGCGCGCGGCTCTCCAGCCGCAGCTCGTGGGCGCCGTCGTCGAGCGCGACGGAAACCACGGCGGCTTCGTCGAAGTCGGCGTCGTCGGTCGCCGCCCAGAACACGGGAGCCACCGGCGTGCCGGTCGTCTCCTCGAGCATGTCGGCGACGGCGCGCGCGGTTATCGCTTTGGCGAGTGTCATGAGTGGTCCACCGAACAGGCCGGGCTGCTGTCCGGTCGTGACGACCCCGCCCCTCCCGCCCGCACTACGCGCGAGACGTTCGGCCGCGGCGCCGCTCGCCGCGATCGCCGGCGCGAGTGCGTCGAGCCACCCGCTGTCGACGCTCGATACCACATGCTCGGCATGTGCGCGCCATCCGTCAGCCGCGTGCGGAATAGCCGGATACCATTCGGACAGCCGTCCGGCACGCGCCGCCTGTGAGAGCGGTGAGCCGCCGAGTGATTCGGTGCGCACGATCGGCTGCGTCATGCGGCGACGGCCTCGCTCACTTGTGATACGGCTCGCGTCGATTGATCGTTCCGGCGCGATAGAACTGTTCGGCGAGCACCAGCCGCGCGAGCTCGTGCGGCAGAGTCCACGGCGCCAGCGCGATGCGTTCGGCTGATTGCTTGCGCGCGTCGTCGCTCAGCCCGTACGCGCCGCCAATGAGAATCCCCACATCGCGCGCACGCTCCTGAAGTCGCTGCAACCAGGCCGCGAACTCCTCCGACGACATCGAACGCCCCGTCAGATCGCATGCGACGACGTGGGCTCCCCGGGGGACTGCGTCGAGGAGACGCTCGCCCTCCCGCTCACGCACGAGGTCCGCGGTGGCGGCACGTGCCGGCTCTTCGCGGACCTCTCGAATCTCGAGCGGCCAGTAGCGGCTCGCCCGGGTCTCATACTCGCGGATTGCTCCCGCAAGGTGCGCATCCCGTGGCTTCCCGACCGCCGCCACGACGAAATGCATTCAACACGCGACGCGACAGCGCTCGCCACGCCGTGGAATGCGCGGATCGTTACGCATAGATCCCGCGGAGACGGTGCACCGTCGCGACGCGGCTGATCGACACCATGTACGCCGCGGTGCGCATGTTCACCTTATGCTGCTTGGCGAGCTGCAACACGTCGGCGAAGCTGCGGGTCATGATGTCGGTGAGCCGCTCGTTGACGGTGGCTTCGGTCCAGAAATAACCGCCGCGATCTTGTACCCATTCGAAATAGGATACTGTGACCCCGCCGGCGTTGGCGAGGATATCGGGGATCACGAAGATGCCCTTCTCCTCGAGGATCGAGTCGGCGCCCGCCGTCGTCGGACCGTTCGCGCCCTCACAGATGATCTTCGCGCGGACCTTTCCGGCGTTGCGGCTCGTGATCACGTTCTCCAACGCCGCTGGAAGCAGGACGTCCACGTCGAGGGTGAGCAGATCGTCATTCGTGATCTGGTCGCCGCCGGTGAAGCCCTCGAGCGAACGCACTTGGCGCACATGCTTGATCGCCGCTTCGATGTCGATGCCGTTTGGATTGTGATAACCGCCCGTCCGATCGCTGATCGCCGTGATCTTGCATCCCTCGCGCTGCAGCAGCTCGGCGGCCACGGAGCCAACGTTGCCGAACCCCTGCACCGCGACCGTCGTTCCGCGAATCGGCATCCCAAGATGCTTCAGCGCTTCCTTGGTGACGATCATGCAGCCGCGCCCAGTTGCTTCGCGTCGCCCGAGCGAGCCGCCCATCTCGATCGGCTTGCCCGTGACGACAGCGGTCACGGTGTGGCGCATGTGCATGGAGTAGGTATCCATCACCCACGCCATCACGCGCTCGTTGGTGTTGACGTCGGGCGCTGGGACGTCCGAGTCCGGGCCGAGCGTGCTGATGATGCCGGCCGTGTAGCGGCGCGTGAGTCGTTCCAGCTCGCCGGCGCTCATCTTCAGGGGGTCACAGACGACCCCGCCCTTGGCGCCGCCGAACGGCAGGTTCACGACGGCGCACTTCCACGTCATCCATGCCGCGAGGGCCTTCACTTCCTCGAGCGAGACGTTCAGGTCGAACCGGATCCCGCCCTTGGCGGGCCCGCGCGACGTGTTGTAGAGGACGCGGTGGCCGATGAAGACTTCCACTTCGCCGTTGTCCATCATCACCGGAACGGACACGGTGATCTGCTTTTCGGGATGACGAAGCACCTTGTACAGGCCGGGCTCGAGGTCGAGCAGCTCCGCGGCGCGGTCGAAGCGAGACATCATCGCCTCGAACGGGTTCTCTTCGTTCAGAAAACGGTCTTTATCGGGTCGGACGATGCGATCGGTCGGGAGTCTTAGGTCGGTCGTCATGAGATGCGATACGGGCCGGAATTACCCGGCGGTGGGGGACGATCCGGAGCGCGAACGTACCAGCTCGTCGAGGACGTGTTCGAGTCCTCCTACGCCGCGCTCCACCATCACCTGCTGAGAAACATACCACAACGGGCGCCCAAGCGAGCCAGTGGGCTGCGGCCACCGGGGACCGAGCTTTACCGCATCCTTGAGCGTGCAGACAACGTAATCGAAGGCCGTCGAATGTGACGCGATTTCCGATACTTCCTGGTCGGAGAACGCGTGGTGATCGCGAAACAACTGCTCTTCGACGACCGCGCCCAGCGCGCGGAGTTGCGCGAGAAATGAGGCCGGGTCGGCGATCGAGGCGACGGCCAGTATCTTCGCGCCGCGCAGCGTCTCGAGCGGTTGTCGCGCGACGTCGTCGTCGGCGCGGACGAGCTCCGCGAGGGTCAAGCGCACCGATACGCGCGGTACCGACGGCGCCGCCCTGGCGAGGGCCTTGTGCACGTCATCCACTCGCTGGGCATCCGCGGCGCGCGACGTGACGATGACCAGCGTGGCGCGACGTAGCGCGCTGAGCGGCTCGCGCCACGGACCCGCCGGAAGCACGCGTACGTCAGGCGTCCATCGATCGGCGCTGACGAGCACTAGGTCAGCGTCGCGACGGATGGCGCGGTGCTGGAAAGCATCGTCGAGTACGGCGATCGTCGCGCCGCCGGCGGCCGCAATCGCTACGGCCCTTACCCGATCGGGATTCACGACGACGGGAATCGACGGATTCAATCGTTGGTGGACGAGCGGTTCGTCGGCGCCATAGCCGCGCAGCACAACCGCCGGCTGCGCACCACGCGCCGCCAAGCCGGACGCCACCCATGCCGCGACAGGCGTCTTGCCTGTCCCGCCCACGGTCAGATTCCCGATGCTCACGACGGGGATCGCGGCCTCGTGACTAGGCAGCCACCCAACGTCATACAGAATGTCGCGCAGGCCGACGACGCCTCCGAACAATCGCTCGGCGGGAAACAGCGCGAGGCGGGATGCAGCCGCGAGTCGGCCGTCACCGTACCAGATTCGCTGAACCACGTCCTGCGCGGTCATTCGAACGCCTCACGCGCGCGCTGCTCGGCCTCCTGCATCATCTCGCCGACTTTGTCGGCGGCGAGCGCTGCCTCGCGCGCGTCGCTTCCGTCGATGAGCGACGAGTCGCTGTACGCGATCGAGATGCGCGCGAACGGTCGCGGGATCAAAAACCTGTCCCAGCTCTTGAGCCGCCACGCCGACGAAGCGTGGACGGCGGCGCCAATCACCGGGGCCGCCGAGCGGTTCGCCACCACGGCGACTCCCGGCGCCACGGACTTCGCCGGGCCGCGCGGACCGTCCGGTGTGATCGCCAGATCGTGGCCGGCTTCCACCTCGCGCGCCAACTCGAGGAGCGCACGGGCGGCGCCGCGCGACGTCGAGCCGCGCACCGTTCGATAACCGAGACTCTGGGCGATTGTGGCGATGATCTCTCCGTCCCCGTGCTCGCTGATCAACACCGTGACGCCTTCGCCTTGATGATGATACAGCAGCGGCAACAGGTCGCCATGCCAGAGCGAGAACACGATCGGCTGGCCGGCGTCGCGGAGCCGCTTGACCTCGGCATCGTGCGACGCGCGAATGCGCCACGTTCGTCCGAGGAGTTTCACGAGCACGGCGCCGGCGCGCGCGAGGCGCGCGATCTTTGGGTCGCGTGATGCCTCGGTCGCGCCAGCGTCAGCGCGCATGCATTTCTCGCGACGCCAAGGTGGCGACGAGTTGGGCCACGCGTCGCGATGCACCCGGAACGCCGAGCGCCGACCGCACCGCGTCGAGCCCTTCCACCATCTCCCTACGTTCGCGGCTCGTCCGGTCGAGCAGCGGCTCGAGGGCATCGGCAACGCGTGGCGGCTGCAGCTCGTCCTGGACGAACTCTGGGACCAGCGTGCGGCCGGCGATCAGGTTGACCAAGCCAATGTTCGGCACTTTCACCAGCCATCGCGCCACCGCGAAGTTGAGCGCGTTCATCCGGTAGGCGACGACGAGTGGACATCCGGCGACGGCCGCCTCGAGCGTCGTTGTCCCGCTCTTGCAAAACGCGGCGTCGGCGGCGCGAAGCACGGTGAATGACGCCGAACGCACCATCGGGTATGGACACTTCGCTGCGTCGATCGTGACGTGCGGGGCCAGCGCGACGACGACCTTCAATCCGGCGATGCGGCGTTCCAGCTCGCGCGCGACAGCGACGAAATCGTCGAGATGGCGCTCGACTTCCTGCCGTCGACTGCCTGGAAAGAGCGCGAGAACGCGATCGTCGGCGCCAAATCCGAGCGCGCTGCGTGCCGACGCCCGGTCGGGGATTGCCTCGGCCCGGTCGAGCAACGGATGACCGACGAACGTGGCGTCGATGCCGTGGTCGCGCAGCAGCTTCTCCTCGAACGGGAGAATGACCGCGGCCTTGGCGACCGTTTTCGCGAGTTTATCGAGGCGTCCTTGGCGCCACGCCCAGACCTGCGGCGTGATGTAGTACAGCACCGGCACCCCGATGTCCTTTGCCGCCGACGCGACGATCATGTTGAAATCGGGATAGTCGACGAGGACGATCGCCGCGACGTTGCCGTCGCGCAGGTGCCGCTTGAGCGTTTGCAAAAGAGCGAAGTGGCGCGGAATCGTCTCGAGCACTTCGACGAAACCCATCACGGCAAGACGTCGGGAGTGCTCGATGAGCTCGACACCGGCGGCGTGCATTTGGTCGCCGCCGATACCGACGAGCTTGTAGGGAGCGCGCGATGCGATCAGCTCGCGAGCGACGCCGGCCGCGTGTGCGTCGCCGGAGGATTCGCCGGTGACGAACAGAATTTCACGCACCGCCCCCGCCTTGCCCCGTTGCTTTCAGCGCCGCGGCGATGGCCGCGGCAGAACCCGCGCCGGCGAGTGCGGGGAATGACTGCTCGATGTCGTTCACGATCGTGAGCGCCACGGCCAGCGCCTCGCGCCCGTCGTCGCCGCTCACCGGCACCGGGCCCTCGCCCGACACGGCGCGGACGAACGCCTCGAGCGCGAGGCGGAGCGGTTCGCCTTGAGGCGCTTCGATCGCGATCCGCTCGACGAACGACTCGAGCGCCTGTGCGCCCTGGGCGCCGCG
>JAICJQ010000036.1 GCA_025928335.1 Gemmatimonadaceae bacterium | reverse complement strand
GTGTTGGGGACCTTTCGCTCGCGATCGGCGAGCCCGTAGGCGCCCTGGAACAACACCTTGCTTCCGCCATTCCCGAGTTTGGCGACGATAATCGTGCCGGCAAATCGATCCGCCGCGGATTCCTTTTCCAAGCGTGACTTGAGCGCGGTGATGAGCTCGGGCTCACTCAAGCGCGCGACCGGGAACGCCGCCGGTCGCGGAATCGCCGCAAGGCCGAGTTGGACGATCTTGGTCGGGTTGGTCGAGTCGACGACGACGACGTAGCGCGCGAACTGGTCGGAGTTGCGCTCCTGAACCAGTCCGACGACGCTCGTCGGTGTCGCGCGGTCGATCGAGCGCAGGTCGAAGCCGCCGGTGTTCTGGGCGAAGTTCACCTGCCCGTTGACGTTCATGCTCGGATATCTGGCCTCGATGAATTGCTGAATGCGCGCGCGGTCTCCCGAGGCAAGCGCGTCCAGGTACGCCGAGAGGGCTTTGAACGGCGGGCCGGTTTTCGCCGCGTCGATCTCCGCTTGCGTCATTTTCGGCTGCGCAAACTCGGCGGGTGGTTCGGTCGGTCGAAGCCGGATATTGAAACGGTCCGATGCGTCGGAGTCGAGTTGGAGTGTGAGAACGATGAACTGGCGCGCTCCTTCGCGTTCCTGTACGAGGACCGCGATTTCGCGGTCCTTCGAATCCTGCGTCTTCCGAACATCGTAGCCGCCATTTCGCGCACGCATCCCCATGATCGGGTCGAGCGGCAGGTCTGGTGCATCCGCGTCGAGAATCGCTTTCATCTTCGTACGATCCGCGCCGTTGAAGGCGTCGAGCCAGCTGGAGAGCACTCGGCCCGCGTGCGTCGTCGGAAGCTGGGCGGGGAGTCGCATGGAGACGACGAGAATCGCGGCGAAGCTGAGCAGGCAGCACCTGGCTGCAAGGGCGCGGAGTGTTGGCATACCGCTATTCTGAAGCGCTGATGACTCCGCGCAACCCTCACGAACAAACGAGCATCGAGTGCTAATCGGATCTTAATCTTCGAAGGATCAACACTCTAATACCCGTCCGTCACGGTCACGGCGAGTGAGAAGGTCTTACCCTCGCAGGTCGCGGTGATGGTGGCATAGCCGTGGCCGATCGCCGAGATGAGGCCTGTCGAGCTCACTGTGGCAACGTCTGGGCTGTCGGAGACCCAAGTCACGGCGCGATCCGTCAGGCGGTTACCGGCGGCGTCGAACACGAACGCCGTGAGTTGCCGCGTCTGGCCAATGTCGAGGAGCAGTGCGACGGGCGTGACCGCGATCGAGGCAACAGCCGTCGTCGGAGAGGACGTGATTGTAAGGTCGGCCGCGCCGGTCTTTCCGTCGATCGTCGCGCGGATGGACACGGCGCCGGGACCGATCGCTTTCACGACGCCCTCGGCGCTCACGATCGCAATGGCATCGTTCGTCGAGAGCCAACTGACGTTCCGTCCTTCGATCGGGACATCCGCCGGATCAGCCGCCAGCGCGAACAAATTCAATGTGTCTCCCACGCTCAGCGTGCGCTCGCGCGGCGTGACGGCGACCGTTGCGACAACGCGTTCGTGATTGGAGTCGGTGGGCGTCGCGGAATAGTCGCTGCACGCGCCGGCGAACAGGCTGAGAAACGCCGAGGCGAGGGCGGCGAAGCTCCGCGACTTCCATGGAGAGATTCGTGTGTCTTGCATGGTTTGTTTGTGAGGATGGGCCGGAAGATGCGGCGAGGCGCTTACTGGCCGCTTACTGCGTTCCGTCGGCCCGGAGCGGCGCACGGGCCGCTCGGATCGTGCCTTCAAAGCCGCCGACGTGGACGAAAGTTCCCGGCACCCGTGGAATTCCTTGACCAGACCGAACCCCGCCCATAGCGTCCCTCCGATCTCGAGGAGAGAACCCATGGAGACGTCGGCGCAACGCGTCCGCGAGCTCGAGCAGCACTCGGCGACGCTGAAGAAAGAGCTCGGCCTCCCGACGCTCGTTCTCACCCAGATCATGTTCATCGTCGGTTCCGGCTGGGTGGGAACGGCCGCGAAGCTCGGCACCGGACATGTGTTGTTCTGGCTCGCGGCGATGGCGCTGTTCTATCTGCCGCAAGCGGCCGTGGTGATCTATCTCAACCGACTCATGCCGCTCGAGGGCGGACTGTATCAGTGGGCAACGGTCGGCTTCGGGGAACTGGGCGGGTTCATCACGGCGTGGAACCTCTGGGCGTTCGCCATTCTCATTCTCGCGACGTTCGGCGTGATGATCGCCACCAACCTGTCGTATCTCGTCGGTAGTGCGGCGGCGTGGCTCACGGGCGCAGCATGGTACACGCCGGTGATCAGTGCAATCGCGATCGTGTTCATCACTGGTTTGGCGCTCTATGGTCTGCGCGCCGGCAAATGGATGCAGTCGATCGGTGGCGCGGCGCAGGTGCTTACCTATCTCGCCTTGCTCGTCGTGCCGTTCATCGCGCTCGGTCGCGGCATGATCAGCGAGTACCACCCATTCGCGATGTCGGTGCCGAAACTCACCGCGCTCAATCTCAATTTCCTCGGGAAAATGGCGCTCGGAGCGTTGAGCGGCTTCGAGTACGTCGCGATCCTCGCCGGGGAAACCAAGAATCCGGCGCGCAACATCGGGCGATCGGTCGTCATCGCCTCGCCGATCATCGCGCTCATGTTCATCCTCGGCACGAGTACCGTGCTGGCAATCGTGCCGAACGACAAGATCGATCTGGTGAGTCCGATTCCGCAGACGCTGACGATCGTGTTCCGCGGCATGGGAGTGGCGTCAATGATCGCGCCGCTGTTGATCGGCCTGTTGCTCCTGCGACAGATTGGCAACGTGTCGCTGATGTTCGCCGGCACGACGCGCCTGCCGATGGTCGCCGGCTGGGACGGACTGCTCCCGTCATGGTTCACGCGGCTGCATCCGAAGTCGCTCACCCCGGTGAACTCGATTCTCTTCGTCGGCGCGCTGACACTTGCCATCACGCTTGCCGGCCAGGTCGGGGTCGGACTCCAGGAAGCATTCCAGGTGCTCGAGAACGCGGGCGGCATCTTCTACGCCTTCGCCTACATCTCGATGTTCTCGATTCCTCTGTTCGCGGCGCATCGCATGTCGGAGCGGCCGAAACTCTGGCTGCGGGGCGCGGCCGTTGCAGGCCTAGCGACCTCGATTCTCTACTCGGTGCTCTCGATCTTCCCGATCATCGACGTCCCGGATTGGCGGGTGTTCACCGCGAAGGTCGTGGCGGTGCTCGTCGTCGCGAACCTTGTTGGCCTGCTCATCTTCGCATCGGGACGGCGACGAGTGCGGGCGCTTTCGCCGAAGGTGACGTTCGCCGAGGCGACGAATGACTAACCGAGTCATGACCTGATTTCGCCGAGCGCCGCGCGTCGCTCCCTTGCTTACCGAGAGGAGTGTCGTAGATTCCCTCGGTAACCGAGTGAAGGCGGACGCGTGAGCAAGCCGAACGATCTGGTGCAGGGCACGCTCGACCTGTTGGTCCTCAAGATCCTCGACTTGCGGCCGATGAACGGCTGGTCGATCGGGCAGCACCTCAAGCAGTTGTCGTCCGACGTGCTTCAGGTGAGCGACGGTTCTCTCTACCCCGCCCTCCACAAGCTCGAGCAGGAAGGCTGGATTCAATCCGAGTGGCGGCAGAGCGAGAACAATCGCCGCGCCAAGTTCTACTCGCTGACTCGTGCCGGGAAAAAGCAGCTCCAGGTGGAGTCCGGAAACTGGGACCGCCTGTCGGGCGCAATCACCGCGCTCATTCGGCTTCGCGAGGTGTGACATGAACAACGAACGCCGGCTCCGCATCGTTCCGGCGGTCCAACGCCGCGCGCATTTTCGTTCTCAGCACGGAAACCGTCGCTCTAGTTCGCGAAGCTGAGACGCTTTAGCAAACTCTGACAACTGGGCTCCGTCCTTGCCTCGCCGCCGCTTTCTTGAGTGGGGCGATCGCGCCTGCAAAACGACCTTGCTCCATGTCGATCCAGCCGTCGACCTGCTGCGCGATCCGCACGGCCTCCGGAATCGGAAGCATCGTCTCGCGATCGAGCCTGGCGCGCAGCGACTCGCCTTGCACGAGTGGCATTACATAAAAGGGCGATCCGTTGGCAGCTCCTGAGTCGTACAATCCGAGGATATGTGGGTGTTGGAGGTTGGCGGTGACCTTGATCTCCTTGAGAAAGCGCTCCGCACCGAGCACGGCGGCGAGATTGGGTTTGAGAACCTTGAGGGCGACCTTGCGATGGTGGCGCAGATCCCGCGCGACGTACACCGTCGCCATTCCCCCTTCGCCGAGCGTCTGCTCGATGTCGTAGCGGTCAGCGAGCGCTTCGCGACGGGAGGAAAGTGTCTCGCTCATGGGAGATCCTCAGCGCCGCGGCGTCGTCTTCTCGCGCAGCTCGCGCACCCAGTTGCGCACGATGATCCCCTGGGATTCGGCGCCGGCGCGCTTCAAGATCAGGAACTTGCCGTCGGGCGACACGTCGTAGTTGGCGTGCGACGCGTCGGTGAATTGATCGGCGCTGACGACGACCCGCCGCTCGCCGATCCCGAACGTCGCGCCCGTCGTCACTCTGGTCTCGACGATCTGGCCGAGCGTGTTGAGGTAGTAGAGCGCGGTACCGCTGCGATTCCAGACGGGCTCCGTCCCACCGTCCGAACTCACGGGCGTCCGCGCGCCGGCTCCCGGAAACGGCCGCACGTAGACCTCGAACCGGCCAGTCTCGTTGGTCTGATACGCGACCCATTTACCGTCGGGCGAGAGGCGCGGCATCTGGTCGCTCGCCGGGCTGGTGACGATGGGGAGGATTTTCTTCTCGCCCTCGAGCGGCACAGCGAGAATGTCGCGCGGATACAGGCTTCCCGGCGCCGTGCGAAACACGAGCCACTTCGAGTCCGGCGATATCAACGCCTCGAACGGCTCGACCGGCGGATCGTACAACTTCTCGGCCGGACCACTGCCGTCGGCCGGCTGCCACCAGATCGACTGATGTCCCCCGCGACTGGAAATGAAGACGATGCGTTTCCCGTCGGGTGTCCACTCCGGGCGCACGTTTGGACCCTCGCTCGTCACTTGCGTGAACGTGTTGTGCTGTAGGTCGTAGATGGAGATCTCCGACGAGTGCATGCCTTGCACGCCAATCGCCAATCGCTTGCCGTCCGGTGAGAAACGCGGCGTGCTGTAGAGGCGAAGCTCGGTCGTCAGCGGCGTCGAGGAGACACCGCTCACAAGGAGTGCCTGATACTCCGCCCGGCCCTTGAGATACATGAGCGTCCCCGACGCCGAAACCGACGCTTTGGCGCCGCCCGTCGGATCCATCACGACTTCGTCCTCGATCGGCACTGGCTCACCCCTTGGACGTAACGAGCCCGCGTCGAACGGAACAGCCATGATGGTACCGGAGGTGCTGACGTAAATCAGTTGTCCATCGAGCAGGGCGAGCGGTACCGACGCCACGAGATCGTGTCTGACGACCTTCCTCGTCGGCAAGTCGAGCACCGCCAGGTGCGGGACCTCGGCGGCATTGTTGCTCGACGCGAACAGGGCGTGCCGGCCATCCGGCATCATGACGGGCCAACGTTGGCCGAGGCGCGGTGAGGTCGGGTCGCGGACGGACACGAGTGCCGAGCCTCCGCCATTGACCGCGACGATCTCCATACCGGAAAAACCGCCGACAAGTAGGGAGTCGCTGCCGACCCAAGCGACGCCGTACGGCACCGCGGTCTTCAGTGAGGCGATCGTCGTCACCTGGCCACGATTGGTGGCGACACGCTTGAGAACGTTGCCCTCGGTGAGCGCGAGCCACTGGCCGTCCGGCGAGAACGTGAGGTTGCGTCCGGCGACGGGAATATTGTTGACGTCGAGCAACTGGCGCGGTGTGAGCTCGTTGCTGCGGCGCATGTATGTCTCGAAGCCGCGCGCGCTGATGCTCGTGTAGGCGACGGCGTCTCCGCTCGGCGATACGGCGACGGTCGTGCCGGGGAGTGCGTCGTGGATGCGCTGGTCCGGGGGAAGATCGAAGCGCGACCGGATGACGGGCGTGTCAGTCGCTACGGACGACGCGCGACCTTCACGCAGCGCAAACAGCGTTGCGATCGCGGCGATGAGCGCGAACGTGGCGGCCGCGATCATCCACGCGCGTTGACTCGTCGAGCCCGACGCGGCGCTCGGCGTCGGCATCGCAACAGCCTCGGCGGCGGTTGCTCCTCGGCCGGCGAGCGCTTCAGAGAACTCTTGTGCCGAGCCGAATCGATCCGCCGGCAGTTTCTCGAGCGCGCGCGCGAGCGCGGCGTCGACGTGCGCTGCCACGTTCGGTCGAGCGGCGCGCACGCTCGGCGCTTTCTCGGTGAGTACTTTGGCGATGATGGCCTGCGCCGTACCGGCGACGTACGGCGGGTCGCCGGCGAGCATCTCGTACGTCGTCGCGGCGAGCGAGTAGACGTCGCTCCGCCCGTCGATCGCGCGATCGCCGATCGCCTGCTCGGGACTCATGTAGGTCGGCGTGCCGAGGCTCATCCCGGTTTCGGTGATGCGGGCGCCGGCGGTGTTCGACGCGGCGAGCGCGATGCCGAAATCGGCAACGAGCGCATGGCCACCGTGGAGGAGGATGTTCTCGGGCTTGATGTCCCGGTGCACGATCCCATGCGTGTGCGCGTAGTGCAGCGCGTCGGCGACTTCGGTCGCGATGCGCAGCGCGGCGTCTACGGGCAGCTGCTTTTCTCTCGATAGCCGGTCGCGCAGCGACTCGCCGTCGACGAACGGCATCGCGTAGAACACCGTGCCGTCGACTTGGCCGCTGTCGAAGAGGGCGAGGATGTTCGGGTGCTGGAGGTTCGCCGTCGTTTTGATTTCGGCGAGGAAACGCTCGGCGCCGACGACCGCGGCGAGATCGGGCTTGAGCACTTTCAACGCGACTTTGCGATCGTGTTTCAGATCCTGCGCGAGGAACACGGTCGCCATGCCGCCGTGTCCCAGCTCGCGCTCGATGCGATAGCGGCCGGCGAGCGCGGTGGTGAGCGTGCTGTCGGCGTGACTGGCGGCAGAGGCGACGTCGTCGAGCATCGTCACTTGGTGGCAAGCGGAGGAATAAGGGCGGCTTCCAAATAGGAAGCGCGCCCCGCGGGGGCGCAATCCTTGGATGTCACCCGGATCAACAACGCCGACGCGTCGTTCGCGAGATCGAAGGTCAGACGCGCGATTCAAGGCGCTCATGAGCGATCTTCGCCCGAGATGGGAAGCGATCGTCGAGTGGGAGCGCAGTCACACCAGTTGAACCGGCTTCCCGGCTCGCGTAGCGTTTCTCCATGCCCAGTCACGATCCGTCATGCAAACCCTGCGGCCCGAGGTGACGCGCTGAACCAGCCCAGCGACCGCCTGCGCGAGCAATTCGGCGACATCGACGTCTACCTCTTCGATGAGCTGCTGCGAGGACGAATCGTCGACGGCATGCGCGTGCTCGACGCCGGATGCGGCGCGGGGCGCAATCTCGTCTACCTCCTGCGGAGCGGGTTCGACGTCTGGGGCATCGACGAGAGCGAGGCTGCTATCCTACGCGTGCGGGAGCTCGCCGCTCGACTCGCGCCCACGCTTCCGCGCGACCGATTTCGCGTCGGCCAAATCGAATCACTGCCCTACGCGGACGGCTCGATGAACGCCGTCATCTCCAGCGCGGTGCTGCACTTTGCTCGCGGCGACGAACATTGGCTGGCCATGGTGCGCGAGATGTGGCGGGTGCTGGCGCCGGGTGGCGTGTTCTTCGCCCGGCTCGCGACCACCGTCGGACAACCCAAGCTCCGGTCGATTGGCGGTCGTCGCTACGTGATGCCGGACGGAGACGCGCGGTATCTCGTCGACCACGAAATGCTCATGGACGTCACGAGCGCGCTCGGAGGAGCCTTGCTCGATCCGCTCAAGAGCGTTGTCGTACACGATCAGCGCTCGATGGGCACGTGGGTCATGCGAAAGCCCTGACCGACGCCAGCATGATGATTCGGCGGCCCGACGAGCAGAACGCGCCGTTCGTGCGGCCGCTGGCGCTTTCGCCGCGGCTTCGCTGCCGATGTCGCGCTGCAGACGCCAAATACCAGCAGCATCCTTGCGCCACAGGACCATGTAGCGGCCCCGTTGCCATGGACCTTTGCGCACTACCTCGGCGACGGCACCGAGTCGCGATCAGATTCTTCAAACACAACTCCGGCGCCAAATGAGTCCCGTCGCCAGCCGGTGGCGGCGCTCACCATCTGGCAACCCGGGGTTTCATTTTGTCGCGCCGCTCGCCATTCGCGAGCGAACCGCCGACGTCCAATTCGTCACCACGATCATGTCTCCTTCACTCGCCGATTTCAGAAAGACGAAGTGCGACCCGTCGGCCATCACGTCGTAGTTCGCATGCGGGTTGGCCGCGTACTGATATATGTCGGCGAACAAGGTGTCACGGGCGACGACCGCAAATCCATTGTCGGTATTGACTCGCGCAGCCATGAGATGTCCGTCACCGCGATAGAAGAGTCGCTTGCCGTCGCGCGACCAAACCGGTTCGCTTCCTCCGTGGGCCGACACCTGTATGCGCGCACCGGGCCCCGGAAAGGCTTGAACGACCACTTCCTGTCGCCCGGATTCATCGGTCGAGAACGTGATCCATCGACCATCGGGCGACAGGCGCGGCATCGTCTCGATGGCGCGGTTGTTGTTCGACACGACGTGCGGCGTGGTGTCGCCACTCATGCCGTGGTAGTACAGGTCCGCGCCCGAGGTGTCCACCTGATACGCGACATTGCGGCTGTCCGGCGATATCACCGCCTCGTACACATCCAATCTCGGGTCACCAATCAGCTGAGTTGCTTCGGAGCTCAAATCCGCCGGACGCCACCAAATCGTCGAGCGCGGCCCGCGGTCGGTGCGATAGAGGACGCGCTTACCGTCAGAAGACCACTCGGCTCGGTCGTTCTCCGTGCCGTCGCTCGTCAAGCGCGTCGGCGTCTGTGAGTTGAGGTCGAGAAGCCAGACGTCGCGGCGATCAGACTCGCGGACGGTCACCGCCAAGCGTCGCCCATCGGGCGACAATCGCGGAAATGCATACTCCTTCGCGTCGGCGAACAAGGCTCGCTCACTTCCGTCGGTGGCCACTGCCATGAGTTGCGACGACTGCGTTCCGCTCTGATAGAACAGCGTCCCGTTCGCCGCGAGCGCGGCTCGCGCGAACCCGGTCGTGTTGTTCACGGCGACGTCGCTCGCCAGTTGCACCGGCGTCCCTACCAGCTTCCGCTTTTTCACGTCGATCGGCACGGCCATGACGAGGCCGTTGGTCGTGACGTAGGTGAGAACGCCTTTCATGATGCCGAGTGGTTGCGAGCCCGCGGCATCCAGCACGACGTGCTCGCCCGTCTTCAGCGACGCGATCGTGATCTTGTCGCTCGTGATCGCGTTGTTCATCGACGTCACGTACAGGACGATCCCGGCAGCGTCGATCACCACCGGCGCCGTCGCGTAGAGTTCCCCGCCGACGCGGTTTGGCTTGAAGAGTCCTCGGGGCTCTCCTCCCGCCTGCGGAACGGCGTACATCTCGGTGTTACCCGAAACGATGATGACGCCGCTCGCGGACCAACTCATTCCGCCGAAGGTGCCGGGCGCCGGAGCGACGAGCTGCGGCCGACTGCCGTCGATCGCGACCTTGAATATTTGATTGCCGCGGACGAAGGCCACCCAACGTCCATCGGGTGAGAAGATCGGGTTCGTTCCCTCGGCGGTCTCGGGAAGCGGTCGTGCCGTGATGTCGTCGAGTGAGCGAAGCATCAACTGCTGCTGGCCGCCGGCGCCAAGGCCCGCGTAGACGAGCATTCGGCCGTCGGGCGAGATCGCAAGCGTGTTGAGGCCGAGCGAGTTGGCTCGTTCGCTCTGCCGCGCGTGGATCGTGAAGCGCACGACATCCGGTGCGGCGACTGGCTGGTCGCGACGACTCCAGGCGGCGAGCGTCAACCCCGCGAGCGCGATAGCGCCGAGCGCGAGAACGACCGGGTCTCGAGAGCGCGTCCGCCACGAAGTTCCGAGGGACACGGCGCCGCGTTGCCTTGGCCCGGCGCTCCCGGCGTGGGGCAACGAGCCCGATGAACCGCCATCAAGCGCCGCCGCGAACTCGCGCGCCGAGCTCCAGCGATCGGCGGGGAGTTTCTCGAGGCCGCGCATGACCGCGTACTCGACGTGTTCCGGAATTGCCTTGCGCTGCGACCCGAGCGGACGTGGTTCCTCGGTCATCACGCGCGCGAGGATCGTTTGCACCGACGGGCCGGTGAACGGCGCCTCGCCGACGAGCGTCTCGTACGTGACCGCGGCGAGCGCCCACAAATCACTGCGCGCGTCGATCGTGCGTTCGCCCATCGCCTGCTCCGGACTCATGTACTGCGGCGTGCCCAGTGAGAGCCCGGTTTGCGTCATCCGCCGGCCACCCGCCTCTTGCACGGCGAGCGCAATGCCGAAATCGGAAACGCTCGCGTGGCCGCCCTGAAGCAGGATGTTCTCGGGCTTGATGTCGCGGTGGATGACGCCCAGCTCGTGGGCGTATCCGAGGGCGTCGGCGACCTCGCGCGAGATGCGGACTGCTTCGTCGATCGGTAGTTGTCGCTCGCGCTGCAGTCGTGCACGGAGCGTCTCGCCGGTGACGAGCGGCATCACGTAATAGAGGAGCCCGTCGGAGCTTCCAGAGTCGAGGAGCGGCAGGATGTGCGGATGCTGCAATCGCGCCGTCGTTCGAATTTCGGTGAGAAAACGCTCACCGCCGAGCGCGGCGCCCAGATCGGGGTGCAGGACCTTGATGGCAACGTCGCGGTCGTGGCGGAGGTCGTGCGCGCGATAGACGGTCGCCATTCCGCCGACGCCAAGCTCTCCGTCGATGCGATAGCGATCGGCGAGGGAAGTGGTCAATCGCGCGAGAACGTCGTCGTTCGACACGATGCGGTTCGAGGGAGGATACCGGGGGGGGGGAGGCCCCGCGAGCTATTGAACTTGGCGCGCTCGCTCGCGAGGACGGAAGTAGTTGACTTTGCGGGACCCCGATCCCGCCCCGGCGACTCTCGCCTCGCCGAGGTCCGCGCGGTACAATCTCGGGGTGCATCCCATTTCGGTCACGCTGAACGGTCGTCGGGTCGATCACACAGTCGAGCCGCGGCTCCTGCTCAGCGATTTTCTTCGACACGACGCCTGCCTCACCGGTACGCACGTCGGCTGCGAACACGGCGTATGCGGAGCCTGCACGGTTCTCGTCGACGGCGAAGCCGTTCGCTCCTGTCTCATGTTCGCCGTGCAAGCTGATGGCTGTCGTGTCGAGACCGTCGAGTCTCTTGCCGGCGAGGACGGGCTACACCCGCTTCAGACCGCGTTCCACGAAGCGCACGCACTCCAGTGCGGCTTCTGTACGCCCGGAATTCTGATGACCCTACTCCCCTTCCTGCGCGAAAACCCCGCGCCGAGTGAAGACGAGATCCGGGAAGCGTTGTCGGGAAATCTCTGCCGATGCACGGGCTACGCGAACATCGTCAGCGCGGTCACGGCGGCCGCGGCACACGTGGCGAAAGCGTCGCGCGAGTCGCGCACGACCTTGGCAACCTCCGGCTGATGGAGCGATTCGTCGGAACGTCGGTACCGCGCAACGAGGACGAACGACTCCTCAGCGGGCGAGCGCAATTCGTCGACGACGTGCACCTCCCTGGCCTGCTCCACGCCGCGTTCTTGCGCAGCACGCACGCCCACGGTCGGCTGCGCGGTGTCGACCTTTCGCGCGCTCGGAAGCGCCCCGGCGTCGTGGCCGCCTACGCCGCCGAGGACCTCGGCGACTACTGGCAACCCGGTCCCTTGCTCGTTCCGCCGCCGCCGATCGCGGGACTCGTGTTCAATCACGCGGCGCAAGTGCCGCTGGCGCGCGGCAAAGTGCGCTACGTCGGCGAGCCGATCGCGGTCGTGATCGCGGAGAGCCGGTACATCGCCGAGGATGCGCTGGACGACATCGACGTGGACATCGAGCCGCTGCCCGCGGTGGTGGATCTCGAGACGGCCCTTTCGCCTGACGCACCATGCATTCACGAACAGCTCGAGTCGAACCTTTCGGCTCATGCGGTCCAGACCAAAGGGAATTACGACAAGGCGCGCGCCAAGGCCCACCGCGTGATCGCTCGGCGCTTCCACTACGACCGTGGAATCGCCGGCGCGCTCGAGAATCGCTCGGTCGTCGCTGCGTGGGATGGCACGAACGAGGAGATGACGATCTGGGACACGACGCAGGCGCCGATCCCGATCCGCAACGGACTGGCGCGCATGCTCGGCTTGCCGGAGTCGCAGGTGCGCGTCATCGCGCCCTTTGTCGGCGGCGGGTTCGGTCCCAAGATCATGATGTATTACCCGGAGGAAGTCGTCATCCCTTGGGCGTCGCGGCAGCTCGGGCGTCCCGTGAAATGGGTCGAAGACCGCCGGGAGAACTTCACCGCCACGACGCAGGAGCGCGGCCAGATTCACGACGCCGAAATCGCGGTCGCCAAAGACGGCCGCATCCTCGGCGTGAAGGACGTGTTTCTCCACGACAGCGGCGCCTACGATCCGTATGGCCTGACGGTGCCGATCAACAGTCAGTGCACGCTGCTCGGGCCGTACCGCATTCCGAGCTATACGAGCGAATTCACGGCGGTGTTCACGACGAAGCCGATCGTGACGCCGGTTCGTGGCGCCGGCCGGCAACATGGCGTGTTCGTGATCGAGCGGCTGCTCGACATTGCCGCCCGCGAGCTGCACATCGACCGCGTCGAGATCCGGCGGCGGAATTTCCTTCAGCCGCGCGAATTCCCGTACGACAACGAAATCATATTCCAGGATTTCAAACCCCTCGTGTACGACAGCGGCAACTACGAGCCGTCGCTCGCCATGGCCGCCGAGATGATCGGCTACGAGCGGTTCGTGCGCGACGAACAGCCGCGGGCGCGCGCGGCCGGCAAGTTGCTCGGCGTCGGAATCGTCGCGTACATCGAAGGCACGGGGATCGGGCCGTACGAGGGAGCTCGCGTCACGGTCGAGCCGAGCGGGCGCGTGCGTCTGGCGACGGGCGTCGGCACCCAGGGCCAGGGGCACTTCACGTCGTTCGCGCAGATCGTCGCCGAGCAGCTAGGGGTTTCGCCAAACGAGATTCACGTCGTCACCGGCGACACGCGATCGTTCTCCTGGGGAACGGGCACCTTCGCGAGCCGCGGCGCCGTCGTGGCGGGCAGCGCGTGCCACGCAGCCGCCGTGGCCGTGCGCGAGAAGGCGATCGCGCTGGCCGCTACGACCCTTGGCGTGAAGCCGTCGCGGATCGAGATCGGCGGTGGGCGTGTCTACCTGCGCGATGATCCCGCGGCGGGCTATTCGCTCGGCGAGCTCGCGCAAAAAGCCAATCCGTTGCGCGGAGCGGTTACGCCGGGCAGCGAGCCCGGGCTCGAGGCGACGAAGTATTTCGGCCCGTCGCGCGGCAGCACCGCGAACGGCGCGCACGCGATGATCGTCGAGGTCGATCGCGAGACCGCCGAGGTCTCGATCAAGCGGTACGTCGTCGTACACGACTGCGGACGGCAGATCAACCCGATGATCGTGACCGGGCAGATCCAGGGCGGCGTCGCCGCGGGGATCGGCAACGCGTTCTACGAGCAACTCGTATTCGACGACGGCGGCCAACTGCTCAACGCGTCGTTCATGGATTATCTGTTGCCGACGGCGATGGACGTTCCAACCATCGAGATGGGACACGTCGAGACACCATCGCCGCTGAATCCACTCGGCACCAAGGGCGTCGGCGAGGCGGGAGCGATTCCGGTGGGCGCGCTGTTCGCGCAGGCCGTCGAAGACGCGCTCTCCGGAACGGGCGTCGAGATCACGGAGATTCCGTTATCGCCGTCGCGGTTGTTCGCGTTGATCGAACAGGCAGTGGGCGACGAGCGGCGGACGACGGGCGACACGCGGCAGGGCGTGACGCAACGGCGCGGACGGTCGCTGCGAATGGAGGGTCAGTATGACTACGCCGTCGCGCCTTCCGAATTATATGAACTGCTTCTCGATCCGGCGGTGCTCGCTGGGGTGATGCCGGGAACCAAGCGACTGGTGCGAGACGGAGATCGTTACGATGGCGCGCTCAATGTCGGCATCGGTCCGATCTCGGCGGCGGAGTTCGTGCTGAGCGTCGTGGTGACCGATCAAGTCCCCGGCGAGCGGTATACGATGCATATCGACGCGAGCGGAAAACTCGGCTTCGTTTCGGGGAGCGCACGCGTGAGCATCGCGCCGAACGGGCTGGGCTCTCGCATGACGTATCGTGCTGACCTGCAGGTTGGCGGAACGATTGCGGCCGTCGGCCAGCGCATGCTCGACTCGGTGAGCAAAACGATGAGCGCGCAGGCGCTGAAGGCGTTCGAGCGTGCTGTCCGGGCCAGAGCGACCGGAGCACGCGTGTGAAGCCCGCACCCTTCGTCTGGCACCGCGCGACGTCGCTCGACGATGCGTTGCTGCTGCTCGCCGAGCACGCCAACGCGAAACCGTTGGCGGGTGGTCAGAGCTTGATCCCCGCGATGAACTTCCGCCTCGCGCAACCCGAAGCGCTGGTCGATCTCAACGCGGTTCGCGAGCTCGCCGGAATCGAGGTGACGCCAGACGGCGGCCTGCGAATTGGCGCGATGACCCGCCATTCGGCGGTGGAACGAAGCGACGACGTGCGACGGCGCGCACCGTTGCTGGCCGAGGCGATGCCACACGTCGCGCATCCGCAGATCCGTAATCGAGGAACGCTCGGCGGAAGCCTCGTGCACGCCGATCCGAGTGCCGAGCTTCCCGCGGTCATGTTGGCGCTGAACGCGGAGTTTGTCGTTCGGGGGCGTGAGAGGCAGCGACGTGTCGGCGCGATCGATTTCTTCACGGGGCTGTTCGTGACGGCGCTCGAGCCGGGCGAGCTGCTCGTCGCCGTGGAGATTCCACCGCGCCCACCCCGATCGGGGCACGCTTTCCTCGAGGTGGCGCGACGGCACGGCGACTATGCACTCGCCGGAGTGGCGGTCGAGCTCGCGCTCGATTCAGGAGGCTTGATCGCCGACGTACGTGTCGGACTCCTGAGCGTCGCTGACCGGCCGGTGCTCGCGAGCGCGAACACGCTTGTCGGGCGCGCGCCGACGCCGGACAACATCCAATCCCTCGCCGACGCCGTGCGCGACGAGCTCGATCCACCGAGCGACATTCACGCCGACGCGCGCTATCGTCGCCATCTTGCCGGCGTACTGACACGACGCGCGCTGGCGATCGCCGCCGGCCGCGCGGCCGCCACTCCCACGACAGGCTGAGCTACGACATGAAGATCTACGACCTCTCGCAGCCATTGAACCAGGAATGCTCCTTCTGGCCGTACTATCCGCCGTTCGAGGTGAAGTACATCAAGCGGAAGTCGGAGCACGGCGTCAACGCGCAGTACATCCAGACGTCGAACCACATGGGCACGCACCTCGACGCGCCGCGGCACTTCGTGACCGGCGGGCGCACGATCGACGAAGTGCCGGTGGAGTGGCTATGCGGACCGGGCGTCGTCGTCGATCTGCGCGACGAGATGCACGATCTTGCCGTCTACACACCGCAGATGATCGAGAAGCGCGTCACGATCAAGCCGGGCGACATTCTGTTCCTCAACACGGGCTGGGGACGATACGCACAGTTCGGCGAGGAGCCCGATGAAGAGCGCTACATCCACATGCATCCGGGCGCGCATCCCGACCTCGTGCCGTGGCTCCTCGAGAAGAAGATTCACATCTGGGGCATGGACTGCATCTCGACCGACCACCCGATGAACCTTCCGATCGGCCGCTTCCTCGGCAAAGGGATGCACGGACATTGCGACCGCGTCCGCGCCAAAGCGGAGGAACTGTTCGGCGGGCCGGAGGGCGTCGCGAAACTGTTCCCCGATTCGGCGTACCAGCTCACACACAACGCGCTCTTCCCGAAGGACTGCATTCACGTCGAGAACCTGGGCGGCGACATCGAGGCGCCCGAGCTGCAGAACAAGCGCATGATTCTCGGTGTCTTTCCGTGGAAGTTCAGGGGCGGTGAGGCCGCGTTCTGTCGGGCGGTGGCATTCCAAGGAGCATGGCCGGGGCCGGCGGACATCTGACCGCGCCGGCAACGATCGAAAGCGCATCGGATATCGCGGCGCGTGTTCGGCGCGGCGAGTTGTCGCCGGTCGCGGCGGTCGAGCAAGCGCTGGAGCGCGTAGCAGACCTGAACCCGACGCTCAACGCTCTCGTGACGCTCAATCCGCGCGCGCTCGACGACGCGCGCGAGCTCGAGCGCCGAATCGCACGCGGCGATGACGTCGGTCCGCTTGCCGGCGTTCCGGTCGGCATCAAGGACGTGACACCGGTCGCGGGTTTGAGAACGACCTACGGCTCGCCGCTGTACGCCGACAACGTCCCGACCGAGGACGCGCTGATCGTCGAGCGACTGCGTTCCGCCGGCGCGATCATCCTCGGCAAGACGAACACGCCGGAGTTCGCCGCCGGCGGCAACACATGGAACGACGTGTTCGGCCGCACGCGAAATCCGTGGGACCCGTCGAAGAGTGCGGGCGGTTCGACCGGCGGTGGCGCGTGCGCGTTGGCAACCGGCATGATCGCCCTCGCGGAAGGAACCGACTTGGGCGGGTCGCTCAGGATCCCGGCGAGCTTCTGTGGAGTGGTCGGGTTGAGACCATCGCCGGGTCTCGTGCCGACCGATCCGTCGGATTGGGTGTGGGACACGCTGCAGGTGTCCGGTCCGATGGCGCGCACCGCCGAGGACGTCGCGCTCATGCTGCAAGTCGTGGCCGGCGAGAGTCCGCGCGCGCCGCTCGGCCAGCCGATAGCCGGCCGGGACTTCGTCGCCGCGGTGCGCGCCGGTCCGACGCGCACCCTGCGCGTGGCATACTGTCCCGACATCGCGGGGATAGGCATCGAACCGAGCGTGGAGGCGGCGTGCCGTCGCGCGGCGTTCGCGCTGCGCGACACGGGAGTCGTCGTCGATGAGATCGACTTCGACCTGGGTTTCGGGCGCGATGCTTTTCTGGCTTTGCGTGGTGAATGGTTCGTGGCCTGGATGTATGACAGACTCGATCGCATCGACGGGTTTGGCGTCAATGTGCGGAACAACACACAATCCGGCCTCGAAGCCTCGCCGCGCGACTTGGGCGCCGCGCACCAGGCGCGTGGGCGAGTATGGCATCTCTTTAGAGAATTCTTCGTGCGGTACGATCACCTGCTCACGCCGACGATGTGCGTGTCGCCGTTCCCGGTGGAGCAGAATTATCCGGAACAGGTCGCCGGGCGCACGATGCGCACGTACGTCGATTGGCTGGCGCCCACCTTCCTGCTCAGCCTCACCGGTCTTCCTGTCGCCTCGGTGCCGTGCGGTCTCGACGCGGACGACATGCCGGTCGGGCTGCAGATCGTCGGTGCTTCACGCGGCGAAGAAGCAGTATTGGCGTGCGCCGCCGCGGTTCAGCGCATGCAGTCGCGATCAATTTCTCGTTCTTCTCATCGCGCGTAAATCGTCGAAGCGGGGATCCTCGCGGAGCGCTTCGAACGCGCGGCCGAAGAACATTGTCCCGGCGAGCAACTCGCGCGCCTCGATGCTACACCTCGCGTACTCGAACGCCTCGTCGATGCGACCAGTCGCCACCGCGGCCATCGCGAGCGCCGAAAACTCGGGAGGATCCAACTCGACGCGCGCTACCATTTCACGAAAGTATGCATCGGCGCGGCGCATATTCCCGCGCGCCGATTCGGCCCACGCGACAATTCCCATCATCAGCGGCGAACGCGACGAGAGATCGATCGCGCGGTTGGCGTACGGCATCGCCGACTCCGCGTCGCCGACGCTCGTGAGGACCATCGCAAGTGTGGCGAGGCCGGTCAGCGCGTGCGGGTCCAGCTCGACTGATCGTCGCGCCGCGTCCAACGCTTCGTCAAAGCGGCCGCTGAACAGCAAGGCCTGCGCGGCGAGTGCGGCGACGATGGTGCTGCGGGGATCGTCATGCTGCGCGCGCAGCGCTTCGCCGGCCGCGCGTTCGAACTCGCCGCGTCCGAAGCCGAGGCCATACAGCGCATACATCACGCGCGCTTCGGACAGTGAAGGGTTGATGGCGAGCGCGCGCTCCCACTGCACGATCGACGCATCGACGTCGCCATCGAACGCGACCCGAATGACGGCGAGCACCGCATGCGCTTCGGCCAGCTCCGGATCGATCGCCAGCGCCGCCTCGATTTCAGATTTCGCGCGCTCGACCGCGGACTGCTTCGGGGTCCGGTGGAAGTTGGCGAGCAACCGAAGCGCGTCGGCAATCGCGACGCGGGCGCGGGCATGCGACGGGTCGAGCTCGATGACGCGCTCGAACAAGGAGATCGCCTGGTCCAGGCCAATGCGTCGGGCGAGCATTGCGCGCGCCTGTATGAACAGCTCGAACGCTTAGACCTGCTGAGGAGTCGCCGGTTCATGTGTCGCCGGACCCGGCTTGTCAAAGGTGACCTGAAGTTTCGACGCGATCGCGGCGGCGATCTCGTCTTGCACGGCGAAGACATCTACCAGCTCGCGGTCGTATCGCTCCGACCAGAGGTGATAGCCGTCGGCGACGTCGATGAGCTGCGCGGTGATCCGGATGCGCGCGCCGGCTTTCCGAACGCTCCCCTCGAGCACCGTCGCCACACTCAGCTTTTCGCCGATCAGGCGCAGATCGTCATGTTTGCCCTTGAATGAGAAGGCCGACGTCCGGGCGGCAACGCGCAATCCGCCGACCTGGGCGAGCACGTTGATGATTTCCTCGGCGATGCCGTCGCCGAAGTATTCGTTTTCCTTGTCGGCACTCAGGTTCTCGAATGGGAGGACGGCGATCGATTGGGCGGGCGCGTCTGCTCTTCGCGGCAGGTGGTCCGCTTCGCTCTCGCGCAACGCCGATTGCATGTCGGCCGCCGACTCGAAGCGGTCGATCGGCGTGCGGGCCAGAGATTTTTGCACGGCGCGTGCGACGGGACGCGAGATGCCCTCGCGGAGTCCGGTGACGTCGGCGGGTGTTTGGATGAATCGCTTCGCGATCACCGACTGCACATTGGGGCCGGTAAACGGCGGCTCACCGACGAGCATCTCGTAGAGGACGCAGCCCAACGAATAGATGTCGCTGCGCCCGTCGACCTCCTCGCCAACCGCCTGCTCGGGGCTCATGTACGCGGGCGTGCCGACGCTCATTCCCGCCTGCGTGAGCGTGTCACCGACTACGCCGCCCAACGCCTTGCCAATGCCGAAGTCCGTGACCATCGGAACACCTTCGTGCAGAAGCACGTTTTCCGGCTTGATGTCCCGATGCACAACGCCGCGACGGTGCGCGAAGTCGAGCGCGCTCGCGACGTCGCAGGCGATGCGAACGGCGTCGCTGATCGCGAGCGGCCCCGCGTCGAGCAGGTCGCGCAGCGATCGGCCTTCGACGTTCGGCATCACGTAGTACAGCGCTCCGCCCGCCTCCCCGGAGTCGTAGAGCGGAAGGATGTGCGGGTGGGACAGCTTCGCGGCGAGCTGGATTTCGCGCAAAAAGCGCTCGCGTCCGACCGACGCCGCGACGTCGCTGTTGAGCACCTTCACCGCGACCGTGCGTTCGTGCCGGACGTCTCGCGCCAGGTATACAGTCGCCATGCCCCCGCGCCCGAGCTCGCGGTCGATGCGGTAGCGGTCAGCGAGGGCGTGCTCGATCGTGACGCGTACGTCCGGCAGTGAAGTGCTCCGTGGCGAGAAGCGGAAATATGTGACCCGAAATTGGATCGCGCATCGGGGTTGCTGGCCGGCCACTCCCCGCAACCATAGCTTCGATGATGCGTTCTATTCTCCGATCGTGCCGCCTTGCGGCGCTGAGTGCGAGCACCGTCATCGCCACGACATTCGGCCTCGTACGTCAGGCGACGCCCAGCGAGGCTGGGACGATACGGATTCACCTGCTCGGTCACGCCATCGGTTCCGAGCGATACGCTGTTCGCGGTGACGATGGTGCACTCGCGCTTACCGACACCTTCGAGTTCACCGATCGCGGTGGGCGGGTGACGCTCGCATCCACGCTCCAGCTCAGCCCGAAGCTGGAACCTCTCTCGCTTCGTTCCTCGGGCCGGACGTACCGCTTTGTGAACGTCAATGCCACGGTCAGCGTCGACGGAAATCAGGTTCGGGTAAACAACCTCGGCGACACGACGACCTTCGATCGGCCGCCACATTTCTTCGCCATCGCCGGCTACGCGCCACTCGAGGCACAGGCGCTGCTCGTGCGATATTGGCAGACGCACGGCCGCCCGCGGGAAATCGTCACCGCGCCGGGCGACCCGACCACCACGGTACACGTCGAAGGCCTCGGCGGAGTAGCGCTGCGCTTCGCGTCGGGAGGCGCCGTCAAATTCCAGCGCTACTCGGTCGACGGAGTCGCGTGGGGGCGAGAAGTCATCTACCTCGATGAGGCATCACGCTTCGCGGCGATTGTGACGCGCGCGAACCTGCTGCCACTGGAGGGCGTTCGCGATGACCTCGAGGCGGCACAACCAGCGCTGTTCGATTCAGTGCTCGCCGACGCCGCACGAGCAGAGTTGTCCGCGGCCGCGCGGACGCGCGCGTCGGTCCCGGTGTTTGCGCAGGGCACATTCGCGCTCGTCGGCGCTCGCGTTGTCGATGGCACGAAGCGATACGCAATCGAGGACGGCGTCATTCTCGTACGCGACGGTCGCCTCGCGATGGTTGGGCCGCGTGCGAGCACCGTCATTCCGCCCGGTGTGCGCGCGATCGACGCGCGCGGCAAGACGATCCTTCCCGGATTGTGGGACATGCACGCCCACGTCGCACTCCCGGAATGGGGACCGGCGTACCTCGGAGTCGGTGTCACGACGGCGCGCGACATGGGCGGTGAGAAGCAGTTTCTCGTCGCGTTCCGCGACGCTCTCGCTGCTCGCCGCGTGCTCGGTCCGCAACTTCTCCTCGCGGGTCTCGTGGACGGAAGCGGTCAGGAAGCTTTCGGCACGGTGACCGCGGACACACCCGAACAGGGACGCGCCGTCGTCGAGATGTATCACGCGGCCGGCTTTCAGCAGATGAAGCTGTACACGTACATCAAGCCGGATGTCGCGGGCGCGATCATCCGCCGCGCGCATGAGCTGGGGATGCAGGTCACGGGTCACGTCCCGCGAGCAATGACGTTGGAGTCGATGGTCGACTCGGGCACCGATTACGTGGCACACCTTCCGCTGCGCGGTGATCCCTCGAGCGAGACGGTAAAGGCGCAGATCGCGAAGCTGGCTACCAAACAGGTCCGCATCGACCCGACCGTCTCCTGGAACGAGCTGCTCGGCCACGCGGCCGAGACTCCGCTCGCAAGCTTCCAACCCGGGTTCAATGAGGCGCCTTGGCCGCTTCGCGCATCATATGGTAGTGTCCGGAACAACGGTGATTCGGCGAGTACCGCCCGCGCGCTCCACTCCGGCCTCGCGCTCATCAAAGCGATGCACGACGCCGGCGTTCCGATCGTGGCCGGGACCGACTACGGTCTTCCAGGCTTCAGCCTGCTCCGAGAGCTCGAGCTGTACGTGCAGGCAGGGCTGTCGCCGATCGATGCCATCCGTGCCGCAACCGTGGTTCCGGCGGAAGCGACGAACATGATAGGCGAAGTCGGAACGATCGAAACCGGCAAGCGCGCTGACCTCCTCGTGCTGGACGCGAACCCGTTGGCTGACATTCACAACGTTCGCACTTCGCGATGGGTGGTCACCGGCGGTCGAATGTTCGAGACCCGAGCATTGCGCAACGCCGTCGGCTTTCGAAGAGTGGTCGCACGACCGTAGTTTTCGGCTCCTCACGACTCGCGGCGACGCCGACGCATGACCGACATAGCAGCACTTCTCCGCGACTCACCGTCGGTCGCGGATCGTTACGCGATCGAGCGGGAGCTCGGCGGCGGTGGGATGTCGCGCGTCTTTCTCGCCGAGGAGACGCGACTCGGCCGTCGGGTCGTCATCAAGGTGTTGTCACCCGAGCTTGGCGCCGGCGTCTCGGCGGATCGGTTCGAGCGCGAGATCAAGCTCGCGGCGCGACTTCAACATCCGCATATCGTGCCGCTGTTGGCCGCCGGTGACGTCGGCGGTCTCGCCTACTATACGATGCCGTACGTCGCCGGCGCCTCCCTGCGCGAGCGAATGCAAGCCGGAGCCATCCCCCACTACGAAGCACAGAGCATTTTGCGCGACGTAGCCAAGGCGCTCGCCTACGCCCACCGCCAAGGCATCGTCCATCGCGACATCAAGCCGGAGAACGTGCTGCTGAGTGAAGGGACGGCGATGGTCGCCGACTTCGGCGTGGCGCGCGCCATTCGCGAGGCGACGACAATGGCCGACGGCACCGCGATCACGCAGATGGGCACGCAAATCGGAACGCCGGGCTACATGGCGCCCGAGCAAGCGGCGGGCGATCCGGATGTCGACTTCCGCGCCGATCTCTACGCGTTCGGCGTGATGGCGTATGAGCTGCTCGCCGGTCGGCATCCGTTCGCCGAACGCCGAACAGCGCACGCGCTGATTATCGCGCACATGACGGAGACGCCGGCCGCGATCTCGACCCACACGACGTTCGTCACACCGTCGGCGGCGAGCATCGTGATGCAGTGTCTCGGTAAAGATCCCACCGAGCGGCCGGAGAGCGCGTCGGCGGTGTTGGCAGCGCTCGAATCAACGTCGGATGCAGTCCCCGTTCACATCACACCCGCCGCGAGCCAGGCGGCGACCGTTGGCGTGCTGCCTTTCGCCAACATGAGCGGCGATCCGGACAATGAGTACTTCAGCGACGGGATCACCGACGACATCATCGGCGCGTTGACTCAAGTGCGCGGACTTCGCGTCGCGGCGCGGGCGTCGTCGTTCTCCTACAAGGGAAAGAACGAGGATCTGGCGACGATCGGCCGCACCCTCGGCGTCACGACCGTGCTGCAAGGCAGTGTGCGCAGGGCGGGCAATAAGGTTCGGGTCACGGCGCAGCTGATGAACACGCGTGACGGCTTTCAGCTGTGGAGCGAACGTTACGATCGCTCGCTGGACGACATCTTCGCGATCCAGGACGAGATTGCGCGCAGCATCGTCGAGCACATGCGATCGGCGCTCGGCTTGCACGAGGAAACGAAGGCGAAGCTCGTCGCACGGCCGACCGATGACCTCCAGGCGTACGAGCTGTTCCTGCGCGGCCGCGAAGCCGTGCAACAGCGCACGCCGCCGTCGATGCGTCGCGGACTCGAGTTTTTTCAGCAGGCCGTGGCGCGCGATCCTGGATACGCGCGTGCGCACCTCGGAGTCGCCGAGGCGTACATCGGGTTGGGCGTGTATCAGGTGATTCCAGCGATGGAAGCGCGAGCGAAAGCCCAAACGGCGATCGCCAAAGCCGAGGGGCTGCGCGCTGACCTCGCGGCATTGCCCTATCTGCGCGCGCAGCTCAAGCTGTATTTGCGCCCCGACTGGTCGACGGCGGGAGAGGATCTCGCCGAGGCGTTGCGACGAGATCCGGACGACGCGCTCGCCAACGTCTACATGGGCTATCTGTGCGGATTGCTCGGCGATTCAGCGGGTTGCGCGCGGTGGACGTCGCGCGCTGTAGACCGCGATCCGCTCTCGCCGTTCATTCGTGGCGTCGCGGGCATGTCGTACTATTGCGCGCACGAGTATGAAGAGGCGCTGCGACTCGAGAATGAAGGACTCGGACTCGACCCGAACTTCGTGCTCTGTCTCTGGCTTTCCAGCGTTGCGCTGGGGCGATTGAACCGCGCCGAGGAAGCGCTTGCGCGAGCGACTCGGGCGGTGGATCTCAGCCGCCGCGCGGCGCTGATGCTGTCGTTCCAGATTCGCGCGTTGCTGCATCTCAGCCGGATCGACGAAGCAAAGCAGCTGAAAGCCGAGCTGCGGGAGCGGTCGGCATCGGAATATGTCGGCGAGTGCGCGTGGCTCGTCGCGCAGTCGTTCGACGACGTCCAGGAGATCGAGGCGGCGGTGCGGCTCAACATTGAAGCCGGCACCGGTCCGACGACCCTCAGCTCGACGGTCGATCGCGAGCTGGAAGCATGGCGATCGCACCCGGCAATAGGACCCCTCGTGAACCAACTCTCGCTGTACGCCGGGCCGGCCGCGCGATAGCGTACATGGGGCCACTGTGTGGAGCGCGCATGCGAATCGCCGTTTCTCTCGCGGGCTTGATCCTCAGTGCGAGGCTCGGCGCTCAGATGGCGCGCGTCGATTCCCTGGGTACGCGCACGGGAAACTGGAGCGCCACCGGCGGCGTGATGATGCTCAACGGCGGCTGGACGGCGGTTCCTGACAGCGCCCACAGCACAGTGACCGGAACGTGGACGCTTCTCGACTCCCAGGGCAAGATGGTCATGTACGGCGCCTGGTCGGCGATCAAAGCAACAGACAAATGGTACGGTAATTGGCGCGCCGTTGTCGGCGGGCGGCCCGCTCAGTACACCGGCACGTGGGAATCGAGCACCGACATCAAAGGGACGGGTCAGTTCGGCGATCTGTTCGAAAAGGCCGTCTCGGCCGCGGTGAACGGCACGTGGAAGTCCGCCGGCAACGCGGGCGCGTGGGCGATTCGCGCCGCGGCGGCAAAGCTGCCGCCGTGAGAGTTTTCTAACCGGCTAGCTCTTGCAGGCCGCTTCGGATACGCCGGGCACTCGCTTCCATTGGGGAATGTCGAGCGCTACGCCGCGCGGCAGGAAGGTGATCGTTGACGTGGCGCCTTCGCGAGTCACGTGCATGGTGATCGTGGCGTCCGGATCGCGGCGTACGCCTTCCGTTGTGATCACGGGATAGGTGACGATGTCGCCGTTTCTGAGACCGGCCTTCGCGGCCTCCGACCCTTCGACCAAGCCCTCGACCTGTTTCCTTCCGTCGGGCAGCGACTTCGGGCTGAAGCCTAGCTCGTAGCGCCGAACCTTTTTGATCTCGCGCTCGAAGCACGGCCCGTAGTCGCCGGACTCCGGGCGCACGATGCCACCCTGCATCATCGAACGGTGCAAGGCGACGGCGTCGTCGCCGATCTCCTTTTGGAGGAGATCGGTCCAGCTGTCCTCGGTGATCTTCTCTCCGGCGCGCGCCTTGTGGACCATTGTCCGAATCAGATCATCGATCGATCGCCTACCCCCCGAGGCGCGGCGAAGCTTGCCGTCGAGCGCGGCGAAGTACAAAGCGCCGCGGTCGTAGGCGAGCGTGTTCAGCCACATGTTCGAGAAGAAGTTCGGGATGATCTTCGCTTCGGGTGCGTCGATCTCGGCGTTCGTGTAATACCGGCTGGCCGTCTTGTTGATGTCGTCGAGATACTGGTCGGTGGTGAACAGTCCGGCGCGCCACGGGAGTAGCGCCTGGTAGTAGACGGCGCTTCCCTCGTCATACCACTTCCCTAAATCGTTTGCCGTCCAAGTGTGCGTCATCTCGTGCGGCAGGATGTGCTTCATGCTCTCGCCCGTCACGCCCGCGCCGTACGTGACGACGAACGAGTTCGGAAACGCCACGCCACCCCCGGCATTCGCCGGGTTGAAGCGCAGAAATACGTGATAGGGTCGGTCGTTTGCCGTCTGGAAGAAGCTGTTCATCCAGGCGTGCAGCTTCGACGTCCACTGCATTGGCGGACGAAGATCGAAGCCCGGATCACCGGTCCAGACTGCCGCGAAGCCCGTCGGTTGCGGCGCCGCAGGCTCGCGCGAGAGCGGGCCGGCCATGAACGCGGCAAGCCGGAGTCGCACGGGCTGCCCCGCGGGAACTTCGACCGTGCCGTCGCCAAAGCTCGACGCTGCAGTCGCGCCGGGGCCCATCGCCGACAAATCCCAGTCGATCAGTATCCGGTAGGGCGTGGTGACCTCGGGTATGGCGAGAAAGCTGAGTCCAGCCGCCGAGAAGCCGTGGCCGTCGATGCGCGGCCCGAGCGGCGGGATACCACCGTTGGTTGGCGTGTTGTGGACGTGCACGCGGTACTTGATGACGAGATCACCTCGTACGGCACGCGAAGCCTTCCATTTGCGCTGGCCACCAGGATCGGCCGCGCCGTCGACCGGACCGGATGCATCGGAGACGGCGAGATCCGCCGAAGGCGGCACCGAGAACAAGGGCGTGCCCGCGGCGGCATCGACGCCCGGGACCGTAATCGTAATTCGGACATCGCCGTCGTTCACTGCTTCGTCCATCGCGCCGGGAGCGATGAGGACTTTCATCAACGGAGCGGTTTGCGCGTGGATAACCGTCGCCGTCGCCACGATCAGCGCGGCGAGTCGAATGCATCTCATCTTCGATGATCTCTTACGTGAGAGTTTTCGTCACCGCCAGTACGGCGTCGAGGTCGTCGGTCGTGTTGAAGAGGGCGAACGAGACCCGCACATGATTCTCGCGCACGGTCACGTCGATCTTGGCGTTGTTGAAGGCCGTGCGCACGGTTGCTTGCGGTTGCCTGGTGTAGAAGCAGACGACGGATGACTTGTTACCCGCCGGCGTGAATAGCTTGTGCCCTTGCTGGACGAGGCCTTTCTCGAATTGAAGAGCAAGCCCCACGGTATGCGACTCGATGCGGCCGACACCGACGCGCTCGAGGTAGTCGAGCCCCGCGCCGAGCTGGTGAATTTCCGCGAACGGCAGCGTCGCGTAGTCGTAGCGCCGCGCGTTGATCTTGAGCTGGAAATGACGGTCGGCCGTCTCCGACGCGACCTGAAAGATTCCGAAGCGGTCGGTGCCGATGCGCTCCAGTAGACTCTTCTTGATGTAGAATGGCGCGCCGCCGAAACCGGCGAGAAGCCATTTGTACGTGCCGGCGCAAAGAAAGTCCATGTCGTCGGCCCGCACGTCGATCGGGAACATGCCGAGCGCCTGGATCGCGTCGACGTGGAGCAGCGCGCCGTGCGCGTGCGCGATATCGGCAATCGCTCTGACATCGTGGCGCAAACCATTCACCGACGAGACGTATGAGATGGATACGAGCCGCGTGCGGGCATCGACCCGACGCGCGATGTCGGCGGGTGTGACGAGACCCTCGCGGTCCTCGACGATCCGCAGCGCTACGCCGCGCCTCCGCTCGAGCTCGCGATACACGACGTGCGCCCCTTCATAGTGCAGGCTGTCGACGACGACGTTGTCGCCCGACACGAAGGGAATGTTGTTCGCGGCGAGGTTCTCCCCCTCGGTTGTCGCGAACACGAAGCCCACTTCCTCGGGAGTTGCATTGATGAAGTGCGCGAATTGATCGGCGACCGCGCCGGTCTTCGTCAGCAGCTCGCCCACGGTGAGGGCGCGCGACGCCTTCGCCTCGAGAAACGCCGCTCCCGCCGCAACCACTGGTCGAGGACAAGGCGTGATGTACGCCGAATCGAGGTAGATGCGACCATTCGAGAGAATCGGAAAATCCTGGCGCACGCCGAGTGGATCAGGGCCCGACGCAACGAATGGCGAAACTGCCGCGAAGCTGGGCGGCACGATCGCGGCCGCGGCGGCCATCGATGTCTTCGCCAACATCTCTCGGCGGTTCATCATCACGGGCCCGGGCGAATGACGCCGACGTTCCCTTCGATGGCGATCTTGGTGCCGAAAGGCGCCGACAGTGTTTGCATCAGCTCGAGGATGCGGTGGCCGAGCTCCGGCGGCGCGAGGCGCGGTAAGCCGCTCTGCCGAAGGCGCGGATTTCGTCTCACGTCGATGGGATAGATGCGAATCTCCGTCACTCGGCCGCCGTTGTACGTCATCACCGGGAGGATCGTCACGTCCCAGCTCCCGAGTAGGCCCGTCGGATCTTCGACGCCCGGTGGGGCGCTGCCGTTGAGTCGCACCTCCGTCTCGCCGCGCGACGTGAAGCGCGGATCGAGGTTGCGTGAATTGCGGCTTTCCTGCGTCTGGAGGATGAAGCCCTGAAAGATGAAAGTGCTCAAGCCATAAAAGATCGGCCGGCCCTTGTAGATCTCGATGCCGCGGAGCGCATGCGATCCGTGACCGGCAACGACGTCGCCGCCCGCGTCGATCACGTGGTGGAACAGCGTCGGCAGGAAGTCAGCCGGGTACGGTGTGTCGCCCTCTCCGGGCCCGTCGACACCTTCATGCGCGTGAATCGTGAAGATCACGAGGTCGGAGAGCTTCTTCGCACTGCGGACTTCTTTCAAGATCTCGAATTCGTCCCACGGGTTCATCGTCCAGGTTTCGCCGGGGGCTTTGCCGAGGCGGAACGTCTGTCCGAGCAGTGTGACTTCGTTCGCGGCGCTGTCGGCGATCGGCCGTGCGCGGCCCAGGTGTTCGCTGTTCCCGGGGATCGGCGCCCCACCGGCGCGCTCCACCGTCGCCATGCGACGCAGTACCGCCATCTGCTTCTCGTCGACGACCCGCGCGCTCGTCGTCCGCAGCACGCTGATGCCGGGGCGTGCGGGAACTTCCGCGTCTTCGTCCATCGGCACGACGCCCGTCTGAAACGACGATGCCGCCGCGACGACACCGACGCGTCCTTTCGGCAAATCGACGAAGGTTGCCGCCCGTGCCGCCGATCGGTTGTCGCCCGCGCCGGCATAGGGCAGCCCCACGGCATCCAGAATGCGCCGCTCTTCGAGCAGTCCGTCGGCACCCCAATCGAACGAATGGTTGTTCGCCTTGCTCACGAGACGGACACCGAGATTCTTGATGTCCTGTGCCATCTCCGGCGGACCGGCCATGAGACTTCCGTCACGCGGCGCGATGCGCTTGGCATGCAGATCGAAGAACGTCCCTTCGTGGTTGGCCGTGGCGAAATCCGCACCGCGTACGAGACGGAGCGCCTGTTCCATCCCGCTGTCGATCTGCGCGCGCACCGGTCGCCAATAGAGCAAATCCCCGAGCGTGACGAGCGTGAAGCCGTCTTTCACGGTCGCGGGAACTGGCGCCGGAAGCAGTTGCGATAACGGATCCGGCACCCACCGCGGCAGCGCAGTTTGCGGTGAAGCCTGCGCGTCGATGTGCTGAGACGCGACTCCCAACACAAGCAAGGCAGCTGCTGCGCCGTGCCGCAGGTTCGGGGTTGTGCGGATTGCTCGCATGCGTTCTCTCACGAAAGACAGCGACACCTCAGCGGTCTCTATTTTCTTCCTGCCCGAAAGCGGGCTAGCCTCGAGTGGTCGACACGGAGAAAAACACGGAGAACCGCGGAAGGGCACGGAGACGGCGTGGCAGGTGGGAAGAGAAATATGAAGAGGGCTCCGCTGCGATCTCTGTCTCAAGTCGTTGGCGGATTGAACCCGGCGTGCTGCTGGTCGATCCAGCTCTTGTGGTAGTTCGGATCTTCGATCGTGATCGCCTGCTTCGCCACCTTGAGCGGGCGGAAGCTGTCCATCATTACTGCCAGCTCGTTCGTGTGCGTCGCCCCAATCGACGCCTCGGCGCGACCAGGATGCGGACCGTGCGGAATACCATCCGGATGGTGCGTGACGCTCCCGAACTCGATCCCTTTTCGGCTCATGAATTCGCTCGACGCGTAATAGAGAACTTCGTCGGAATCGACGTTGCTGTGGTTGTACGGCGCCGGCACGGCATTGGGATCGAAGTCGTACGGGCGCGGACAGAATGAGCACACGACGAACCCGTCTCCCTCGAAGGTCTGGTGGACCGGCGGCGGCTGGTGCACGCGTCCGACGATCGGCTCGAAGTCCCGGATGTTGAACGCCCACGGATAGAAGTAGCCGTCCCAGCCAACGACGTCGAATGGGTGATGATCGAGAATCATCTCATTCAATCCGTCGTACTGCTTCACGATGAGACGGAAGTCGCCCATCTCGTCATGCGTGCTCAGTTTTTGTGGAACGCGAATGTCGCGCTCCGAATAGGGCGCACCTTCTTTCAGCTGGCCGAACTCGTTGCGATACCGCTTCGGCCATCGCACATGTCCTCGGCTCTCGAAGACCACGAGCTTCGGCGCATCGCCGGCTGGGTCGAAGCGGTACTGATGGAGAATGCCGCGGTGGATCACCAGATAGTCGCCTTCGCCGAACGGCAGCTCGCCGAAGACGGAGTGTAGGACGCCCTGCCCTTTCGCCACGTAGACCAGCTCGTCGGCCTGCGCGTTCCGATAAGAGTGTGTGTCCTGCTTCGCGGGCTCCTGATCCGGCTCGACGTAGAGCATCGCGATGTCCTGGTTGAACAGGAGCGGCGTACGGCCGAGTGTGGGGCTGCCACCCTTCTTCGCCTGGGCGGTGAGAAAATGCCGGTGCCGGAGCGCGCGATCGGAATCAGCCTCGTAGGCAGTCTCGCAAAGGCGCGTGACTGACTTCACGGTCGTCGGCGGATGCACGTGATACAGCAGCGCCGAGGTGCCGGTGAAGCCTTCGTGACCCATCAGCTCTTCGGCGTAAATCCCGCCGTTCGGCTTCCGGAAGACCG
>JAICJQ010000073.1 GCA_025928335.1 Gemmatimonadaceae bacterium | reverse complement strand
GGCGCGTGGCTGTACCGCATCATGGCCAATGCGTCGCTGGACCTGGTGCGGCGGCGGAAAGTCCGCGACGCGGACGAACTGCCGGATACGGTTCCCATGCCCTTTCGGGATCCGGGCGAATCGGATGAGCTTCGGCGTCGTCTCTCTCATGCGCTGACGAAGCTGACCGAGCGGCAGCGATCGGTGATCGTGCTGCACGACATTGAAGGGTTTACGCATGGAGAGATCGGCGGGATGCTGGGAATTCCCGAAGGCACGGCTCGTTCGGATCTGCATCACGCTCGCGCGGCATTACGCCGCATTTTGAAGGACGTTCGGAGCGACTTATGACCGATTTTCGGCTGATTTCAAACGACGACGACGAGGTGGCACGCGGGCTCCGCTCGCTCTATGCCGCCCCGGCGGGCGATGCGTATTGGAACGAGCTGCAGGCCCGGATCATGGCTCGCGTCGCCGACGTGGAGCTAGGCTGGTGGACGGAGCTCGATCGCTGGGTGCGCCCGGCGCTCGCCGCCGCGGCCGTGTTGTTGGTCGCGGCCGGCGTGGCGATGTTCCGCGCCCATGTTGTCGAAGGCGACATCGCCGCGGAGAATATGTTGTCTTCACCCGCCGTTCCGGTATCGACCGCGATCCGGCCGGCACTTCAGGACGATCGGGAAGCGCGCATCCGCTTCCTGTTCGGTCGCTAACCGGAGCGTTTATGCAGCGCAGCAAGCAACAAGCGCTGATGTTCCTCCTCGGCGCCGTGCTCGTCGGCGGCGCGCTCGGATTTTCGGCTGACCGCTACATCGGTCACGAGAAGTTCGCCACGCAGTACGGTCCGCGGGTTCGGTTCTATGACGAACTCGGGCTCAATGCCCAGCAGCGCACGACGATGGACTCGCTGGCATTCCAGCAGGACTGCGCGGTGCGGCAGGTCCTCGCCCCGCACGACTCGGCCCTCAAGGCGATTCGGACCCGCTTCCAGGCACAGCGCGATTCTGTATTGACGAAAGACCAGATGGCACGAATGGAAACCCGCCGCAAGGACATCCAGGCGCGGCGCGAAGCTGACCAAGCGAAGGAGCCCAAAAGAACATGTACCGGAAATTGATCGCCTTGCTGGCCGCGCCCGCGATGATCGGCGCGCAGCAGACGATGCCCTCAGCGCAAACGACCGATTCGACGCTCCGTCCGATCACGATGGCCGACGCCGTCCGCCTCGCGAAGGAGAACAACGTCTCGAACATCACGGCCTACAACGCCGTGCGCTCGGCCAACAACAGCGTGCGCAGCGCCAAAGCGGCGATGTTCCCGACCCTCACCGCGACCGCCGGCCAGAGCATCAGCGCCGGACAGCGTGTGAACAACCAGACGAACACCCTCGTCGACTTCGTTCCCGCGTGGTCGTACAACTCCGGCCTTTCGTCCGGCTTCACGCTGTTCGACGCCGGCAAAATGTTCGCGGATATCCGAACCCAGCAGGCGAACGTGGCGGCGCAGCAAGCCACCCAGGTCAACACCGAGTACAACGTCGCGCTCAACGTCAAGCTGGCGTACAACAATATTCTCGCGGCCAAGGAATCCGAGGGCGCCGCACAAGCGCAGCTCGCCGCGGCGAACGCCCAGCTCCAGACCTCGATCGCCAAAGTGAACGCCGGCGCGGCCAACGTCTCCGACTCGCTGCGAAGTGTCGTGCAGGTTGGAAACGCGCAGCTCGCGATTCTGACGGCGCAGAACAGCTTCCGCACTCAGAGCGCGACGCTGACGCGACTTGTCGGCACGCCGTATTTCGTCACGGCCGATCTGACCGACACCGTCGACCATCCGGTCGCGCCGATCGACAGCGCCATGATCATGCAACTCGCACTCTCCGGTCCCCAGATCCGCCAGTTCGAGGCGCAGGCGGTGTCCGCCCAAGCGTCGGAGCGGTCGGCGAAAGCCGCATATCTGCCGACCATTACGGCCAACGCGAGCTACTCCGGTAGCGGCACCAAGGCGATCTACGGTTTCAACGGCAATCCGTACCCGTACACTCGCGGCATCTCGTTCAACGTCAATTACCCGATCTTCAACCGCTTCCAGCGAGAGAACAACATCGCGTCGGCGCAGATCAGCTACGAGAACGCCGAGGCACAGATCAAGGACGCGCGGCTCGGGGCGCAGCAGAACGTCATCACGTACATCGCGACGATTCGCAATGCCGAAGAGACGATGCGCGTGCAGCAGACCAATGTGCGCGCGAGCGAAGAGGACCTCCGCGTGCAGCAGCAACGCTACAACCTCGGCGCCTCGACGCTGCTCGACGTGCTCAACTCCCAGACCGCCCTCGTGACGGCGCGCCAGCAGTTGATCACGGCGCGACTGAATTACCGCAACGCGCGAGCGAATATCGAAGCGGTCATCGGAAGAGACCTACCGTAAGGACTCGCTCGATAAGGAAGGGCCGGGCGCGCGCCCGGCCCTTTTTTTTGTTCAGAAGGCCGGCTACCGGCCGCCGACGGCCACCGAGCCGGCCGCTGAGGGCGCCGCCAAGCAGGCTAGCCGCCAGTCCAGCGCTACGCCCCCTTCCCGCGTAGAATCCTTAGTTGTTCCGACCCACGCTCGGCCCCGCCAAATTCGGCCGATTTCAGGAGACAGAGTCAGTGAGACGAATCCTCGGGGCGGTGGCGCTTGCCACCGCCGCAGCCTGCGCGAAAAAGCAGCAGGCGCCGACCGTGCAGACCGCCATGGTGTCCCGTCGCGATATCATCATCGACGCGCAGGCCAACGGTGTGATCGAGCCGATCGCGGTGATCGAAGTGAAGTCCAAAGCGTCCGGCGTGATCACGAAGATGCCCGTCGAGACGGGCACCCGCGTGAAACCTGGCGATCTGCTCGTTCAGATCGATACGCGTGATGTCCAGAACCGATACGACCAGGCACAGGCATCGCTCGGCGCGGCCGAGGCGAAGCTCAGCGTGTCGGAGTCGGACAAGAAGCGCAACGAAGAGATGTACAAGGCCCGCGTCATCACGCCGCAAGAGTTCGAGAAAGTTGCGGTCGATTATGAGAACGCGAGATCCGGCGTCGTATCGGCTCGCGCGAATCTGGACATCGCCAAGCAGCAGCTCGAGGACGCGACGGTGCGCGCGCCGAGCGAAGGCACGATCATCGACAAGACGGTGTCCGAAGGAACCGTCATCGCGTCCGCCACCGGCTCGGTAAGCGGCGGAACGACGATCGTGAAGATGGCCGACCTTGGCGTCGTCCGTATTCGCGCGCTTTTCAACGAGACCGACATCGGCAATGTGCACCCCGGGCAGCCGGCGAATGTGCAGGTCGATGCGTATTCCGATCGCCGCTTCGGCGGAGTTGTCGAGAAGATCGAGCCGCAGGCCGTCGTGCAGCAGAACGTGACGATGTTCCCTGTGCTCGTGAATCTTCAAAACGCCGAAGGGCTGCTGAAGCCGGGCATGAACGGCCAGGTATCGGTGCTCATCGACGAGCGCGATAACGTCGTCGCGATCCCGAACGACGCCATCAAGAATCCTCGTGAAGCGGTGGCGACGGGTGCGATGCTCGGCCTGAGCGCCGACACCGTCCAAGCGGCGCTCCGCGCCCAGGGCTTCAATGGCGGCGGCACTCGTGGCGGGTTCGGTGGCAGCAACGGCGCCGCGGGTGGCGGCGGTCGTCGGAACGGCGGTGGCGGAGCCGGCGGCGCCAATGGTGGGAATGGTGGTGGCAACGGCGGGCCCGCCGCCGGCAACGGCACGACCGGCAATGGCGCCGGTACTTCGGGCACGGCCTTCGGTGACGTGGTCGTTCAGCAGAGCCAGGCCGCTCTTCAGGGCGGCGGTGGCTTCCAGGGGGGTGGCGGCGGCGGGTTCGGCATGCAGGTGTCGGACGCCGACTGCAAGAAGGTCGACGACGTCTTGAAAGCGCACCCAAAGGAGAAGAAGCAGCTCGACGACCTCCGGGCCAAGATGCAGGCGCTGCGTCCGGCCGGTTTTGGCGGCAACCGCAACGGCGGTGGCGGCGCCAATGGCGGCGGCGGGTTCGGTGGTGGCAACCGCAATCGCGGCGACTCGAGCGGCGCCCAGCGTCCGCGTGGCAATGATTCGACCGGCCAACGTCGTCGCGGCGCCGGCGGAGCCGGTGGCGGCTTCGGCGCACAGGGTGGGCAAGCGGGTGCCCAGGGCGGTGGTGGCGGCGGCTTCCGCGGCAGCCCGGAAATGCAGGCGATCAACGAGCAGATGCGCGCCATCTACACGGCGCTCAGTCTCGATGCTCGGACGGCCGGCGCGTGTGCGCGCCGACAGCAGGGCGGTGGCAACGCGCAGGTCGCTGGTGGCCGTAGCGGTCAGGTGGGCACCCGGGCACCGGGCGGCGGTCAATCGCCGCTCACCCCGTCTACGGAGCTCGGGGCTCGCGCGGTTCGTCCGCGCACAGGTCTCGTGTTCGTCTCGGATAGCTCAAAGACGCATTTCGCGCCCCGGATCGTGCAGCTCGGTCAGGGCAATCTGGACTTCACCGAAGCGGTGAGTGGACTGAAGGAAGGCGAGCGCGTAGTGATGCTCGGCGCGTTGGCGCTCCAGTCGCAGCGCCAGCAGCAGCAGGACCGCATGCGCCAGAACGCCAGCCCGCTTGGCGGACAGGGTGGACCGGGCGGACCAGGAGGCGGCGGCGGTGGCCCGCGTGGTGGTGGCGGCGGCGGTCGAGGGGGCTGATTAGATGCTGCTTGGAGAGATCATCAGCGTAGCGCTCGGCGCGCTACGCGCGAACAAGCTCCGCTCGCTGCTCACGATGCTGGGCATCGTCATCGGGGTCGGCGCCGTCATCGCGGTCGTCGCGCTCGGCAGCGGCGCGCAGCAGGCAGTGAAGGATCGCATCGCGGCCCTCGGCACGACGCTGCTCACGGTGAACCCGGGCCAGCAGCGCGGCCAGGGCGTCGCGATCGCCGGGGCGCAACAGCGTCTCACGATCGACGACGCGAAAGCGGTGGACGAGCGCGCGACAACGTTGCTCGCCGTGCAGCCCGAGATGCGGTCCTCGCAGCAGGTCGTGTACGGCAACAAGAACACGAACACGCAGATCATCGGCACCTCGCCTAACTACTTGGAGGTGCGGAAGTACACTCTGAGGGTCGGGAAGATGTTCACGGCGGCGGACGACGAAGGCCGTCAGCGGGTCGTGGTGCTCGGTGCAGCGGTCGTCGATAACCTCGGCATTACGACACCCGAGGCCCTGATCGGAGAAACCGTTCGCATCCGCGGTACGCAGTTCACGATCATCGGCGTCCTCGCGTCGAAGGGCCAGGCGAACGCCTTCCAGAATCCCGACGATGAAGTGCTCGTCCCCATCCAGACGGCTCGCTTCCGGGTGAACGGCTCCGATCGATTGCAGTCGATCAGCGCGCTCGCCGAAAGTGAGGAGAAGATTCCGGACGCGATGGCGGACATTCAGCGCATCTTGCGACGCCAGCACCGAATTCGTCAGGGCGCCCCGGACGATTTCCAGATCCGGAACCAGGCCGACATTCTCACGACGACGCAGGAGACGACGCAGGTCATGACCTACCTGCTGTCGGGCATCGCGGCTGTGTCGCTGCTCGTCGGTGGCATCGGCATCATGAACATCATGCTGGTGTCGGTCACGGAGCGTACGCGCGAGATCGGCATTCGAAAGGCGCTCGGGGCGACGCGATTCAACATTCTGCTTCAATTCCTGATCGAAGCCGTGGTACTGTGCGTCCTCGGCGGTGTGATCGGGATCGGGCTCGGCGCGGGCGGCGCGGTTGTGATGAGCCAAGTCGCCGGCTGGACAACCCGTGTTTCATCGACGGCGATCATCATGGCGTTTGCGTTCTCGGCGTTCGTCGGCGTCGCGTTCGGTGTGTGGCCGGCACGTCGCGCCGCGGTCCTCGATCCAATCATCGCACTGCGATACGAATAGACAGGCCGTCATCCTGAGCGTAGCGAAGGACCTACTGCCCTGATCTGGTAACCGGTCAAGGACAGTAGGTCCTTCGTCGCTGGCTCCTCAGGATGACGGCTGCGGAGCGCTATTTCGTAATTCGAAACTCGAACGGCATCTCAGCCAGCGCGGCGACGTGGCGGCCGCCGACTTCCGCGGGCTTGAAGCGAAAACCTTCGAGGGCGTCGAGCACTGCTCGACTGAACTGCGGGTTCGTCGCCGAGAGGATTTGCGCCGACCTGCTGTCCACGCGACCCGTCGTGTCGACGGTGAATCGCACGACCACCGTGCCTTCGATGCCGAGCTCGCGTAAGCGCTCGGGATAGCGCGGCTTCGCATTCGTCACGATGCGCATGAGGAGCTCGGTCCCGTGCCAGTCCGTGCTGGCCGGCGCCTCGCCATCGAGAATGCCATGCGGGCCGGCCGATGCGTGGGAGTCTCCGCCACCAAGGACGACATCGTTCGACGTCGTCGCATTCTTGAAATCGATCGGCGGGAGTGAGGTCGGAATAGTCTGCGGAACCGGAATGTGGGGCAGCACCGGTATCTCTATCGCCGGCCCAGACGCGCGCTGATCGGTGACGCTGCGTGCTCGCGGCGGCGTGACAGTTTTCGGCTGCTTGAAGTACACGGTCGTCGGTCGCTCGTGATCTGGTCGCGCCGGGGCAATGCGAACGGTCGTCATCGTGATGAAGGCGATGATCGCCAGGTGCGTAGCGACGCTCAGCGCGGCGCCCCCCGCGCGGCGTTGACCTCGGGCACGGGATTCGAGAAGCACTCCGAGCATGGATCCTCCTGGTCGTGGGTCGCGTCGATGCGACTCCGGCCACGATACAAGACTCGGGTTGCGCGCCCGTGTGCGTCCGGTGAGACGAGCATGAGGACGCCATGAGAAAACTTTGAACGATCGATGACTCCAAGGTTGGCGCTGAATTAACGATCGATGAAGAGCGAACCTTCCTGACAACAGAACGGCGGGCCAAGAGGCCCGCCGTTCGTGCGATGTTCCGCGGATTGGCTTCCTAGAAGTCCTGATCCGCGTCGCTTTCGCTTTCGCCGATCTTGCGCTGAATCTTTCCCTTCGCCTGGTCGACTTTGCCCTTCAGCTGTTCGCTGGTGTCGCCGGTGAGGCCGCCGATCGAGTCCCGGACCTTGCCCTTGAACTCTTTGCCAGCGCCCTTGATCTGGTTTTCCGCGCCATCTCGGCCGAGGTCGTCTGCCATAAGCCACTCCTCCGATTGGTGATTCATTTTGGGGCGTTCCCCCCGGACCTCGCTTGGCAACACCTGTACCCCTTGCGCCGATATAACGTAAGATATATCGTACTTCGTCCGATATATCACGAGGGTAGGCCTATGGAGCGACCGTACTACTTCGGCTTCGCGTGCGACCAGCGGGGTCGATGGCGTTGGGGCGGGTTTGGCGATTGGGGCCCGCCGCGTGGCGGCCACGGAGGCTGGCACGGCCGTGCGGCCCGTTTCTTCGAGCAAGGCGACCTGAAGTACGTGATTCTGCGCCTACTCGAGGAGAAGCCGAGGCACGGCTACGAAATCATCAAGGACCTGGAGAGCCGATTTGGCGGGTCCTACGCTCCCAGCCCGGGCACCGTCTATCCGACCCTCACGATGCTCGAGGACCTGGGATACGCCAAAGTGGTCCCCGAAGAGGGCGGCAAGAAGATTTATGAGATCACCGACGAGGGTCGGCGCTACCTGCAGGAGAACAGCTCGACGGTAAACGATATCTTTAGCCGGATCGCCGAGTTCGTTGAAGGCTTCACGGACGCACCGATGAGGGAGCTGAACCAATCTTTTCAGCGCCTGGCACGCGCCACATACAAGACAGCAACGGGACATATACGCGAAAAGGAAACGATCGAGAAGATCCGCGACATCATTCGCCGAGCAGCGGATGAAGTCGAGGCCGTCACCGCGAAGTAGCGCCTGCACCGGCCGGTCGCGACAACTAGATTCAGACGTGGGTCGCGGGTTCAGTCCGCGACCCATTTTTGCGTACTGGCGGGAGCGTCGTCTGCTCCGCTGAATACATGCGACCGACGCGGGCGCTGCCCGCAGATCATACATGACTGCTCAGTCGAAAGACGCTGCCGAACCAGCGGGCGAGCCTCCGCCCGCCAAGGCAGAGCCTACATCACAGCCGGCTCGCGACGCGAAGCAGCCCGCGCCCGCGCCGGGCCAAACCGGCCAGACCTTGGCGCATACCGGCTTTCACGCCGCGGTAGTACCACAGCGCCAGCACGTCGAGGCGCATCCGACCGGCAAGCGTCTGGGGATTCTCTCCCTGACCGCACTCGGCATCGTCTACGGCGACATTGGTACGAGCCCGCTCTACGCACTCCAGCAGTGCTTCATCTCCAAAGAGCACCCGATCGCGCCGACGGCGGGAAACGTCTACGGTATCCTCTCGCTGATTATCTGGCTACTCGGGCTCGTCGTCTCGGTGAAGTACATCCTCTTCATCATGCGCGCCGACAACCGGGGCGAAGGCGGCATCCTCGCCCTCCTGGCTTTGATCCTCCAGCAGGAGCGCCGTTCGACGGACTCGAAGCGCCGGATAATTCTCGTCGCGCTTGGACTGTTCGGCGCCGCGCTGTTGTACGGCGACGGAATGATCACCCCGGCCATCACCGTGCTCGGCGCGATCGAAGGATTGAATGTCGCGACCCCAGCGTTCGAGCGACTCGTCGTGCCGCTCTCGCTCATCATTTTGTTCGCGCTGTTCATGGCGCAGCGTCTGGGAACCAGTCGAGTGGGGCTCGCGTTCGGACCGATCATGGCCGCCTGGTTCGTGTCGATTGCCCTCCTTGGCCTGGTTGAAATCGCGCGTGAGCCGCGCATCCTGTTCGCCCTCAACCCTTGGCACGGCGTTCAGTTCTTCGTGCAGAACGGCCGTGTCGGCTTCCTCGTGCTTGGCGCCGTCGTCCTCGCCGTAACGGGTGCCGAGGCGCTCTACGCCGACATGGGGCACTTTGGGAAACGACCCATACGCGTGGCCTGGTTCGGGCTCGTCTTCCCTGCCCTGCTGTTCAACTACTTCGGACAGGGTGCGCTCCTCCTTCGCGATCCGAGCGCGGTCAGTAATCCCTTTTACAACCTGGCGCCGCGCGCGCTGCTGATTCCGCTCGTCGTCCTCGCGGCCACCGCCGCAGTCATCGCGTCGCAGGCCTTGATATCAGGCGCGTTCTCGCTGACGCAGCAGGCGGTGCAGCTCGGCTACTCGCCGCGCGTGACGATCCTGCACACGTCCCGGAGCGAGGCGGGCCAGATCTTCATTCCGGAAATCAACAAGGCAGTCGCCGCCGGGTGCCTCATCCTGGTCATCACGTTTGGATCGTCGGCCAATCTTGGCGCGGCGTACGGCATCGCGGTGACCGGGACGATGGTCATCACCTCGCTGCTCTTCGCTGTCGTGGCACGCTCGCGCTGGAACTGGTCGCTCGCGCACATCGTTCCGATCACCGTCGGCTTTCTGGCGATCGACCTGTCGCTCCTCAGCGCGAACGTCATCAAGATCGCGTCCGGCGGCTGGGTGCCAATCGTCATCGCGCTCGCTGTGTTCACGCTAATGAGCACCTGGAAGAAAGGGCGCCTCCTGCTCAACACCGCGCTCCACTCGGGATCACTTCCGCTCGATCTTTTCCTGACGGACGTCGCTCGACGCAAACCGCCGCGCGTTCAAGGCACGGCCGTGTTCATGACGTCTTCGAATAACGGCGTGCCGGTTGTGCTTCTGCACCACCTCAAGCACAACAAAGTGCTCCACGAACAAGTGATTCTGATGTCGGTGGTGACGGAGGAAGTTCCGGAGATCGAATCGCTCGAGCGAGTGGCCGTCGAAAAGCTCGAGCACGGTTTCTACCGCATCACGGCGCGGTATGGATTCATGGAAACGCCGAACGTTCCCGAGATCCTGCAACGCGCGCGCGAATCGGGAGTAAAGGCACGCCCCAACGACACGACTTTCTACCTTGGCCGCGAGCGAATCATCATCGCCAACGGCGAGCGAAAACCCGACGCCCGCCGCGCCCCGGACGATGCAATGCTCCCGCGCATGGCTCGCTGGCGCAAGAAACTGTTCGTCATCATGTCGCGGAATGCGCGCTCGGCGACGGAGTTTTTTGGAATACCGCCAAATCGTGTTGTTGAGTTGGGGGCGCAGGTCGAGTTTTGAGGCTCGGTCTGGTTCTGGCGTGGCCAGGGCGCCGAAGGCGCCCTGCTTTTTGTTGTCCCCCGCGAGCGAAGCGAGCATGCTCCCAGGGCGCGAAGCGTCCCTGCATCCAGCGAGCGCGCGGCGAGCATGCTCCCAAGCCGGAAAGCGGCCCTGATCTAAGCCGGCTTACCAACGCACCCTATTCCCGAACCCCCCCATCGCTCTCCCCACTCCGGCCATCGCTCCGTTCGTCGCGACGCGGGCGGATTCCAGGGCGCGACGGACCGTCTCGCCGATGCGCTCACCGTCGACATTGACATTCGCCGAGACCGAAGGCATGTCGAGGAAGTTGTCGCCGCCGATGATCGTCATCGAACGGTTGCGGCGCGGCAGGTCGCTGGCGCGAGCGGCCTTCAAATTGACCGTTTTCATTTGGCCGTTGTAATACACGCGCAGTGTGACGTCTTCGCCGGGCTTGAGCTTGTTCACTTCACGCTCGAAGCGACCGATGTTGCTGTTCGACCGGAAAACCAGGAGTTCGTCGTCCTCCGAGTGCTTGCCGCGAACGTCCACGCCGTTGATCGACGCGATACGGCTTCCTTCCTCGATGCCCGCCTTCGCGGCGGGACCGGCCTCGTCGACCCCAATCACGAACACGCCGATCGAATCGCGCGGGCTTCCCGTTGACGCGAGGCGCAGGCCAAGCGTCGGGCGTTCCGCGTCCGCTCGACGCGGCGTCATCGCTTCGTAGAGATCTTCCGGCGCGACGGTCTTTACCGTCACGGCCTTCGTCTGCCCGTTCGCGTACACCCGGAGATCGACTTCGTCGCCCGGATGCAGCGTGTCCAGCTCGCGCGTCAGACGGCGCGTCATGACGTTGGCCATGTCGTAATCACCGACGTCCACGGTTGAAAGGCGAAGACTGACGCCATTCACGGACGCGATCCGGTTCCCCTCTTCGATCCCGGCCTTCTCGGCGGGGCTCCCGGCTCGCACGGAGCTCACCAGCAAGCCGAGCGTGTCGCGGTTGTTCGCGGCGCCGGACGTTGTTACGCCGATCACGGCGCGGGGCTCGTTCGAAAAGGGGAAGCCTTGTGTGACCGCGGCGCCCGGCTCGAGACGATAAATCCGCGGCGTCTGCGCCGCGGCGACGGTGCTGAGCGCGGCAGCCGTGAGTGGAAGGAATTTCAAAGCACGCATGCTGACCTCATTGATTCGTTGGGTGTCCGACGAATCAGTCACGCCGAGCTCGGAAAGGGTTTACCCGTGCGTGGGGTCGAGGCGTGGCCGACGAAGGTCCGAACCGCTATCGCCCGCATGGCAATCTCGCCTAGCTTCCTGTCATGAGCGCTCCGGCTGGACCCACCCCCGATCTTCACGCGTTCGAGCACCATTGGCAGGACGAGGCGGACGCCGCCTATCTGTATCGTCTCCTCGCCAGCGCCGAGCCGGATGCACGGAAGAGCGACCTGTATCGCCGGCTCGCCGAGGTCGAAGACCGGCACGTCCAGATCTGGGCGAGCCTGTTGCGCGACCATGGGCGCGACCCCGGCTCGTTCCGGCCGAGTGCGCGCACGCGTCTTCTCGCGTCGCTGGGGAAGGTGTTCGGCCCCGGCTTTCTCCTTCCGATGCTGCTCGCCGAGGAGGGTCGCGAGGTAAAAGGCTATCTCGACATGCACCGCCGGACGCAGCGCGGCACGCCCGGTGCCGACGAGTCGCTCACGCTGGCGCGCGAATCGGCTGAACACGCGGCGACGCTGAATTCGATTTCGGGAAAGACCGGAGAGCCGTGGCATCGTACCGAGTCGGGCGGTTTCCTGCGCAACGTCGTGTACGGATTCAACGACGGGCTCACGGCGAATTTTGGTCTCGTCGCGGGAGTGATCGGCGCGTCGTCACAATCGGCGCATCACACCGTGATCGTGGCCGGCGTGGCGGGGCTCATCGCCGACGCGCTTTCCATGGGATCGAGTGGCTACCTGGCAGCCAAAAGTGAGCAGGAAGTCTACGCGAACGAGATTGCGATGGAGCGCGACGAGATCGCGCTGATGCCCGAAGTCGAACGTGACGAGCTCGCGCTGATCTACGAAGCGAAAGGCATGTCGGCCGGCTCCGCGCACGCGCTGGCGACCGAAGTGATGGCGGACCCGCAACGTATGCTCGAGGAGCAGGTGCAGGAGGAGTTGGGCATCGGCGATCCGCACATGTCTCCGCTTCGCGAAGCCTGGGTGACCGGGCTCGCGACGGCGATTGGCGCGCTCATCCCGGTCGTTCCCTTTCTGATCATGACGGGCCGAGCCGCCGTGATCACGGCGTTCGTGATCTCGATGGCATCGCACTGGATCGTCGGCGCCGCGCGGTCGGTGTTCACGGGCCGAAGCGTGTTCCGCTCCGGCCTCGACATGTTCGTCGTCGGGCTCGGCGTGGCGGTCGTGGGCTACGCCGTCGGAGAGTGGATCTCCAAACTGGTGGCGTAGTCCCTAGGCGACGACGTTGAGGAGCCGGCGCGGAACGAAGATGATTTTCTTCGGCGGGCCCGTGACGAACTTGGCGATGCTCGCCTCGGCCATCGCGGCCGCGAACGCGATCTCCTGCGTCGCGTCGGGCGCGACCTGAATCGTGCCGCGCGTTTTGCCGTTCACCTGGACGGCGAGCGTGATCAACTCGTCCGCGGCGAGCGCGGGATCGTAGGCGGGCCAGCGTACGTCGAACACACTCCCATTGCCGCCCGCGCGCTCCCACAACTCCTCGGCGATGTGCGGCGCGAATGGCGCGGCGAGCTGCACGAGCGGCAACACCTCGTCGCGGTGGGCGTCCCGATTGCCGCGGCGGACGACGTTCATGAACTCCATCATTGCCGCGATCGCCGTATTGTAGCTGAGCGCGGGAATATCCTCCGAGACTTTTTTGATCGTCTGATGCAGCTTGCGCATGACCTGGGGATCAGCCGCCCCGACGGTGGACGACTCCAGCACGGTCGTCCACAGCTTGTCGAGGAAACGACGCACGCCGGCAATGCTCTGATCGCGGAAATCGCCGCCTTCCTCGTAGGGCCCGAGGAACATCAAGTACGTCCGGAAGGTGTCGGCGCCCCATTTCTCGACGTACTCGTCGGGATTGACGACGTTGCCGCGGCTCTTCGACATCTTCGCGCCGTCGCGCACGATCGTGCCGTGGGCGCGAAAGCGGCGATACGGCTCCTCGAAGTCGATGTTGCCGGCGTCGTGCAGCACCATCGTGATGAAACGTGAATACAACAGGTGTAACACGGCGTGTTCGTTGCCGCCGATGTACGATGTGACAGGCAGCCACTTTCGCGTCAGCGTCGGATCGAACGGTTCGTCGTCGACGTCGCTGCTCGGATAGCGGAGGAAATACCACGCGCTGTCGAGGAAGGTGTCGGAGACATCGGTCTCGCGCCGCGCCGTGCCGCCGCACGACGGACAGGCAATACGATACCACGACTCGACGCGCGCCAACGGCGAGACGCCGTCGTCGCCCGGACGGAAATCCTCGACGTAGGGCAGCTCGACCGGCAAATCCGATTCGGGAACCGGCACGGTACCGCACTTCTCGCAGTACACGATCGGGATCGGCGGGCCCCAGTAGCGTTGGCGCGAGATGCACCAGTCGTGGAGCCGATAGTTCACCACCCCGCGGCCCTGGCCATGCGCCGCCAACCAATCCGACACCGCGCGTTTCGCGTCGGCGACCGGCATGCCCGTGAACTCGCCCGAGTTCACGAGCCGCCCGCCGTCGGTTTCCGTATAAGCGACCTCTAACGGCGCGTGCGAGTCGACGATTTCCGGACCGGCGACGACGCGAACGATCGGCAGATCGAACACGGTCGCGAACTCGAAGTCGCGCTCGTCGTGACCCGGAACCGCCATGATCGCTCCGGTGCCGTACTCCATCAGCACGTAGTCGGCGACCCAGATCGGTATCGGTTGCTGCGTCGCCGGATTGATCGCGAACGCGCCGGAGAACACGCCCGTCTTCTCCTTGTTCACCTTCCGCGACACGATGTCCTGCTTGGCGGTAGCCGCCTTGTACTCGCCGACGGCGTCGCGCTGGGCATCGGTCGTCAGACCATCGACGAGCGGGTGTTCGGGCGCGAGGACCAGGTAGGTGGCGCCGAACAGCGTATCCGGCCGCGTCGTAAAGACGCGAATCTCGATCGGGTTGGCGGAGAATTCTCCGGTCGCGATCCCGATCGTCGCCGTCCCGGTGAATTCCTCCAGATCCTGAACGCGGAAGGTGATCTCGGCGCCATCCGACCGGCCGATCCAGTTCCGCTGAGCGAGCTTGGTGGACTCCGACCAGTCCAGCCAATCCAGATTGGCGAGGAGCCGGCCGGCGTAGTCAGTGATGCGGAAGAACCATTGCTCGAGGAAACGCTGCTCGACCTTGGCGCCGCAACGCTCGCATTCGCCGGCGATGACCTGCTCGTTGGCGAGCACGGTCTTGTCGTTCGGGCACCAGTTGACCGCTGCGCGCTTCTTGTACGCCAGTCCGCGTTTATACAGCTGTAGAAAGATCCACTGTGTCCACTTGTAGTAGCTCGGATCCGTCGTGGACAGCTCGTGCCTCCAATCGACCATCAGGCCGCCGCGCTTCAGCTGCCGGCGGAAGTTGTCGATGTTCTTGGGAATCAGGTCCGCGGGATGAACGCCGACCTTGAGCGCGAAGTTCTCGGAATGGATACCGAAGGCGTCGTAACCGAGCGGTTCGAAGACGGTGTGCCCTTGGAGGCGCTGAAATCGTCCGTATATGTCGTTGCCCGTGAACGCAAAGAGGTTACCGACGTGCAATCCCTCAGCCGACGGGTACGGAAACATCATCAAGGCGTAGAACGGGCTGGCGCCGCCGCCAAGGTCCGTGTGGTTCGTGCCACGCGCTTCCCAATGGTCCTGCCACTTTCGCTCAACGACGGCAGGGTCGTACGCGGCCGGATCGACGGGGGAGGCCGCATTTCGGTCGGTCGAATCTGTCATAGTCATAGCGGAATTTAGCGGCTACTCCGGTGAACCTGCGTCCCAGTACCAGCATCCTCGCGCCCACCCTCGGGCAAACCTCCGAGTCCTCCACTCGCTCCATGCGGACTCGGTTCGTGAGCCTGGCGGGCGGTATTTCGCTGGTCATTCTCGCGGGCATCGGGTACGGCGGTTTGGTCGTGCTCCGGAAGGCGATCGCCGGGGACGAAGACGCGCGGATCGTCAACGCCGCGTCGCTCAGCAAGCAGCTGGTGGATCGCGTCCTCGAGGAGCGCTCTCGCCAGGTCGACTTGATCGCATCGTCGCCGGTCGTGGTGGCCGCGGCCAGAAAGGGCAGCGACGTGTCGCGCTCGCGCGGCCTCGTCACGATGTCCATTCCGCGGCTCGAGGACCTGTTCAAGGCGACCCGCTCCCAGCAGGTCGACGAAGGCGCCCGCCAGTACCTGACCGGCCTCCTGCCCAAGCTCGACATCGCCGAGATCATGGTGACCGATGAGTACGGGTACAACGCGGTCACGACATCGCCCTCGTCCGATTTCGTCCAGAGCGACGAAGGGTGGTGGCAAACGGCTTGGGGCAGCGGATCGACAACAGCCCAAGCGACGGCCGATCCGGCCACCCAGCGCACGGTCGTCGAGCTGGCGCGCGTCATCCGCGATGGTACCACGCGCGCCGGCGTCGTCAAAGTCAAATTTGGACTTTCTGTCGTCGATTCGGTGCTGTCGCAAGGCAGCGCCGGCGGCCGTCTTCGCGTCGATCTGCTCGACTCGACCGGCAAGGTCATCGCCAGCTCCGGCGTTGCCGCCCGATTCAAGACCTTCCGCGCCACGGCGGCAGTCGCCGGCGCCGCTCCCGGGTCCACCTTCGCGTTCGTGAGCGATACAACGCCGCGTCGCGGTGCGGTGGCGCTGACGAACGGAAGTCATTGGCGCGTCGTCGCGCACATGAGCGAGGACGATGCGTCGCGCACCTACCGCGTCGCGCGCACCTTCCTGTTCCTCGGCGTCGTGGTGATGCTCAGCCTCATCGTGGCATCGCTCTACTTCGTCGGCGGCTTCATCGAGCGTCGGATCACGAGGCCGGCCGCGGAGCTCGCGCGCGCCACGGAGGCGGTGGCGGCGGGCGATCTGTCGAAGCAGGTGGACGGGATTGGCGGCGACGACGAGATCGGACGCTTGGCGCGCGCTGTGTCGGCGATGATCGACGAGCTGCGACGCCTTGCCCTCGCGCTCAATGAGTCGTCGTCCGAGACGGCGAGCATGACGACCGAGATCACCGCCAGCACCGAGGAGATGGCGGCGTCGGCGGGGCAGATTGCGCACACCGCGGCCGATCTGAGCCAGCAGGCGAGCCAAATGGCCGGCATGATCCAGGCGCTGGCCGCGTCATCCGACCACCTGGTGAACATCGCCGGCGAGCTCGAGACGGGAGCAAGCGAAGGTGTCCGCCGCAACAGTCACCTGCGTGAACTTGCTCTCAACAACCGCTCGAGCCTCGACGAGAGCGCGAAGTCGCTCGTCGGGTTGAGCGGCGACGTGGAGGCCAGCGCGGCAGCCATCGACGGCTTGGCTCAAGCGTCCGAGGAGGTCCGCAGCTTCGTCACCCTGGTGCAGAAGCTGGCTCGCCAGTCGAAGCTGCTCGCGCTCAACGCGGCGATGGAAGCCGCGCGCGCGGGCGAACACGGACACGGCTTCGCGGTCGTCGCGGAAGAGGTGCGGCGGCTCGCCGCGATGTCGTCCGACGCCGCGGAGCGCACGGAGCAGGTCGTGAGCGGCGTGCTGAGAGGCATCGAGGCATCGCGCAGCACGAGTGCGCGGACAGTCGACACGGTGCGCGCGGTGCGTGGTGTGACGGAGAACGCCTCGCGGTCGTTCGGCGAGATCGAGACGGCCGTGGCCGAAGCGGACGGTTGGACGGCGACGATCGCGGGGGCGGCGACGACGGCGAACGGCCTTGTTCACGCCATGCAGCAACAGCTCGAATCGATGTCGGCCGGCACCGACTCCTTCGCCGCGGCGATGCAGGAAGTCGCCGCTTCGAGCGAGGAGCAAAGCGCGAGCACCGAGGAGATTGCTGCCGCGGCGGCTACCCTGTCGGGAGCAGCTGAGCGACTGAGCCGCCTCGTCGCGAACCTCCGGCTCGAGGAGCCGTCGGCGCCGGTTGACGGCGGACCGACGACTCCGGCCAGGCAGGTTTTGCGACCGACGCCGATCTCCGCGATCGCGTCGATACGGAAGCCCGTTACGGCTTGATCATCGTACCGCTGATCGGACCCTTCGGCTGGTCCGATCGCTTGTACAAGTAAGCACAGTCCTCGAGGCGCGCCCCGTTCGCGTCGGCGACGGCGAACTTGGATCCCTCGTAAGCGCACGCACCGGCGTACTCGCCCTTTTTGTTCACGGCGTAGTACTGGAGCTGGAAGTACGGACGCCCGTGCTCATCGAGCAGCCGCTTCTCCGTCATGGCGATGACTCGCTCCATGACTTTGATGAGAGCCTGCTGTGGCGACATCCCCTGCCGCATGAACTCGACGGCGAGGAAGGCGCCGCAGACTTTGATGTTCGCCTCGCCGCGTCCGGTCGATCCGGCGGCACCTACTTCGTTGTCGCAGTACTGGCCGGCGCCAATAATCGGCGAATCGCCGACGCGGCCGGGAACTTTCCAGGAGAGCCCGCTGGTCGTCGTCACCGAGGCGATATCGCCGGTGGCTGTGACGGCGTTCATGTTGATCGTGCCGTAGGTGTGGGGTACGCCAGACGCGTCCCGATAGACGTGCACGCCGGAGAGTTGCTCGTCGGGCGACGGACGCTTCCCGCCGGCGGGCGCCGATGGCGAGGGAGGCGGATCGACCGGGTCGAGCCAGTTGTCCGATGGATTGAGCTTGGCCTTCCAGCGCATCCAGTCGCGCCGACTCTGCTCGGTGAGCAGGTTTTGCGTCTTGAAGCCCATCTCGACCGCGAACTTTTTCGCCCCGGCACCAACCAGCATGATATGGTCGGTGTGGTCCATGACCGCCTTGGCGACCGCCGCGGCCTCGGCCACATCCTCCAGGCATCCGACGGATCCGGCGCGCCTGGTCGGACCGTGCATGCAACTGGCGTCGAGCTGAACGACCCCTTCCTCATTCGGCAACCCGCCCAGGCCGACCGACTGGTCGTTCGGGTTGAGCTCGACGACCTGGACCCCCGCCACGATCGCGTCGAGCGGGTCGGACCCTCGAGTGAGCATCTCGTACGCGACGCGGATGCCCTGCTTTCCACTAGGGTCTTTGTCGAACCCGTTCGCAGCCGAGATGATCACCGGCCGGCCGGCAAACGCCCCGCCAAGCGCCTCCGATCGCTCCCGGACAGTGATGACCGGCATCGCACCGGCGAGCTTGGGCAGCGTAACGCCGGCCGCGGCCGCGGCACCGGCGCCGATGAAGTCACGGCGGGAGATGGACATGGGGCTCCTTGAGGCGGACCGATTGATGATACGATGATTTTGATCGGGGCACCATTCTGGTGGGCGCTCGCTGGCGCTCGCTGGGAACACCGGCCCTTCGGGCCCCCGCGAGCGCCAGCGAGCGTTAAGTTGTCCCCCCATGTCCGCATCAGCCCGCGAACGGCTCCGTCAGACCCATTTTCTGGACGGATTTCCAGACTCCGCGCTCCATCAACTCTCCAAGCTTGTCACCCCGGCCGAGTACGAGGCGGACGACGTGTTGTTCGAGGAAGGATCACCGCGCGAATTCCTGGCGATCATCATCTCCGGCGCGGTGGCGATCGAAAAGGGACAAGAAGGAAGGGCGATTCGTCTCGTCACGCTTGGCGCGGGTGAAGCCGTGGGCGAGGGGCTGCTCCTCGACGAGCTGCCACACGGCACGAGCGCGCGTGCGGTGCAGCACACCGAGGCCTTCGTACTGACGGCCGCGCAAGTTCACGAGATGCTCAAGGAGCATCCGGCGGTGTACGCCGCACTCGTCGGACGCGCCGCCCGATCGATCGCGCAGCGCCTCGCCGCCACCGACGCCACGCTCGTCGGACGAGGGCGAACGCTCGGCTTCACCGGTGCGCGCACGCGCATGGAGCATGACTTGCTCGGTGAGCGCGCCGTGCCCGACGACGCGCTGTATGGCGTGCAGACGTTGCGCGCCCTCGAGAATTTCCCGATCACCGGCACGGCGCTGCGCGAATTCCCCGCCCTCATCGAGGCACTGGCCGCGGTGAAAGAGGCCGCGGCGACGGCGAACGCCGAGCTCGGGCTTCTCGCCCCGGACATCGCCGACCCGAT
>JAICJQ010000150.1 GCA_025928335.1 Gemmatimonadaceae bacterium | reverse complement strand
CGGTGGCACCCACTGGACGCAGCTCAAGGGCGGACTTCCCGGCGTGCCCGTGCATGACTTGCAGATCCAGGCGCGCGCGAACGATCTCGTACTCGGCACGCACGGTCGCGGCATCTACATCCTCGACGACATCACACCGCTCGAGCAGCTCGCGAAAGCGAAGGCTGCCCCCGTTGCGTACCTCTTCCCAGTCGAAGACGCGCTGCTCTTCCAGCCGAATTCCAGTCGGCAATCGGGAATGGGAACGCGCGGCTTCACCGGACAGAATCCCGATCCGGGGCCGCGCATTGCCTATTTGCTGAACAACGTGCCTCCGAACGCCAAAGTCTCGCTCAGCATTCTCGATGCAGCGGGAACGAACATTCGCGAGCTGCCGGTGAACCGTCAGCCGGGCCTTTATCGAATGACGTGGGACATGCGCTACGGCGCGCCGTTCACTTCTCCGATCGACACGCTCGCGCTGCAGCGCGCGGTAAATCCAGTGCAGAACCCTGGTCGGGGCGGGACGGGGCGCGGTGGTCCGGTCGCCAGCCAGACCGGTGGTCTCGGTGGCCCGGGAGGGGCGGCTGCTGACACCCTCGGTCGTGGCGGCCGCGGTGGCGGTCCGGCTGGCGGCGGTGGTGGTGGACGCGGGGGCGCGCCTGACAACACGTATCCGGCAACGCCCGGCAAGTACATCGCGCGTCTCACGGTGACTCCGCAGGGCGGCGCGGCGACGACGACGGATCAGCCGTTCATGCTGACGAAGGATCCGATGGTGACACTCACGGATGCGGAACTGAAACAGCTCGCCGCGTTCCGTCTCGACGTCGTGAAGAGCCAGCGCGCGTTGCGCGAGCGTCAGGCGGAGCTCGACACTGCGCAGCGAACGTTCGCAGCAGCGAAGCGCGCAGCTGATTCATCGGGCGCGAAGGTCTCACCCGCGTTGAAGACGCAGATCGCGGCGGTCGAGAAGGAGCTCGCTGATATCACGCGCGAGATGGGCACGGCAAACGCCGGTCGTGGCGGTGGCGGCGGTGCCGGCGGCGGTGGACCAACGGGTGGCGCGCCAGCTGGTGGCGGACGAGGAGGACGCGGCGGTGGCGGTCGCGGCGCAGCTCCAGCAGGTGGTGCACCCGCGAGCGGCCAGCCTGCGGGCGGCGGCGCAGGCGCGTCCGACCAAGAGCAGAACCCAACCGCTCCGACGACGCCTCAAACACTTCAGGCACGTCTCCAGACGACCACTGAAATGTTGAATGCGACCTTCAATCCGAATCCGGCCCAAAAGAAGACGATGCAAACCATCCCGGCGGAGATTCAGAAGCAGGGTGATCGCGTGAAGAAGGTTTCGTCGGATCAACTCCCAGCGCTCCTCAAAGCGCTCAAGGACGCGGGCGTGGAAGTGAAAACACCGTGACCTGAGATCACGATGTGAACAACGAAGCGCCGGACGCCATGACGGGTCCGGCGTTTCTGTTCTGACCCAATCGAGCTACTCCGGCGGAAGTGAGTCGAGCCGCCGCTGAAGCTCTCGCGCGCGGTCCGTCGCTTTCTGTGCATAGCACGCGGCGCGAGACTTCGCGAACAACGGCTCGTCGCCGACGCCGCCACAGGTCGAGTCGCGGTCGTCCGACCATTTTTCCTGAGCCGCATTCAGCTCGTCGATCGCGCTGGCGTTCGACCGCTGACTGAGCGCGGCGACGAGTCGCGCGTATACGGCGTTGAGTTGGCGATCGTTCTTCGCGATCGAGGTGGTCAGACACTGATGCTGCTTCGCTGAATCCGCCGAGAGGCACGGACTCGCAGCGTCTGCGGCGCTATCGCGGCGGTATGCGCGCTCCACCGCGGCCACCGAGTCCAAGCCGCTTCGGGCGGGAGCGAGGCCGCGACGCGTCGTCGTCGGGATCGTCTGTGGTTGTGACTGCGACCGCGAACGGAGAACAACTTCGCCGGACGCGCTCGTTCCCGTGTCGCGCGGAGCGATAATCGCGACATTCGTCATTTTCGCCTCGTCGCGATTCAGATATACGAACGCCCCGACGCCGGCTACGGCGACGACAACGATCGCCGTCGCGAGTCGCGCGTTGAATCCGAACGACGGCTTCGACAAAACGGCGGCGCCGTCTCCTCGGTTCGACGATGCCCGATGCGATGGAACTCGCGTGATCACCGACAACGGTCCCTTCGGGACGTCCGCGGCTCGTTGAACCACCGTCGGAACCTCTCGCTCGACGTTCCGGTGAACCGGTTGAATGACCGCGAGGCTCACGACCGGCGGGGCTGGCGCCACGATCATTTCAGTTTTCTTATCGAGCACCGGGGATCGCGCCGAGTCGAGCGCCTCGAGCAACGCGTTCATCGCGGTCACGGCGGTGCGCGAATCACAATGCCTCATCGCTGACAGCGCATCGGCAACGTGGGTCGGCAGACTGCGGCGAACGGCGATCTCCTCCGCCGGAACGCCCCGATCGATCTCGCCCGACAACATCTCGATGGCCAGTCGCCGTGCAGTTTGCGCGTCATCGCACTCGGTGCGCGGGCTCGCCGAGTCGCTCATCGGCTCGAACGAGAGCATGACGCGCCCGGTTCCTTGCTGAAACACGACATCCCACGGCGCGACATCGCGTCGCTCGATGCCTGTCTCGCGCGCCCAGACGATTGCTTCAACGATGTCGTGCAGCGTTGCCGCGACACGAGCGATCGACATTGGGCCCGATGCGCCGAGCAGTTGATCGAGCGTCGCTCCGCGAATTCTCGCGCGGACCGACGCAAACGTCTCCTCGTCGAGCCAGACTCCGTCGATCACCGGAACGACGTGCGGGTGCCGGGCTTCCGTGAGGACGTGCGTATCGGACGCGAATTGAGCTAGCGCATCCGTATTACCGCCAGCGGCATGAAACGCGCTGATGGTGACGTCACGATTCAATCCCAGATGCCGCGCGAGGTACGTTCGCGCATCGCCTTCGCCATGAAGCTCGGTGAGGACCTGATAGTCTCCGTCGAGCTTGTTGAGCTCCGGGCTGAAGTCGTCGTTCGGCATAAGCTCCAATCACTGCGCGAAGCGTGCCTCGAATTCCGGCGCGCGGATCGCGCGCCGGTTCTCTTCTAGACCAGAATTTTCAGGCCGACTGTTTCGCCGCGCGCTCCGCACGAACGTACGTGAGCCAGCCGTTTGTGTCGTCGGTCACACCGCGAACGATGTCGAGGAAGCGCTGCTGAATCTGCGTCGTGATGGGACCGCGCTTTCCATTTCCCAGCGTGATGCGATCAATGCTTCTGACGGGCGTCACCTCGGAGGCTGTTCCCGTGAGGAAGATTTCGTCGGCGCCGTATAGCATCTCGCGTGGAACGGGCTGCTCGCGCACCGGAATCTCGAGATCGCGCGCCACCGTGAGAATCGCGTTGCGCGTGATGCCATGAAGCAGCGTTCCGTTGATCGTCGGCGTGTAGAGCGTGCCCTTGTGCACGACGAAGACGTTCTGCCCTGAGCCTTCACTGACCATTCCATTGGGTGACAGCGCGATCGCCTCGGCGAATCCGTTGCGCAGTGCTTCCATCTTGATGAGCTGACTGCCGAGGTAGTTCCCGGCCATCTTCGCCATCGCGGGAATGGTGTTCGGCGCGACGCGATGCCACGTCGACACACACGCATCGACGCCGTTCTCGAGCGCGCCTTCACCGAGGTACGCGCCCCACGGCCAGCACGGAAGGTACACCTCGACCGGGCTGTCGAACGGAACCATCCCTGACGCGCCGTAGCCGCGGAGGACCATCGGGCGGATGTAGCACGAATCGACGCCGTTTCGATCGACGAGCTCACAACTCGCCGCTACGAGCTCGTCGAGCGAGTACTTCACCTCCATTCGATAGATCTTGCACGAATCCAACAGTCGCTGGATGTGGTCCTCGAGCCGGAAGATCGCGGGCCCGCGCGGCGTGCTGTAGCAGCGGATGCCTTCGAACGCCGATGAGCCGAACTGCAAGGAATGACTCAGAACGTGAACCGTCGCGTCAGCCCAGCGAACAAACTCGCCGTCGCGCCAGATCCATTCAGTCTCTGTGATTTTCGCCATGGAGTTCCTCGGGAAATCGTGCGTCCGCGGTGCCGCGGCCGCCCCAGTTGAGGTTGATAGATAGGTGTCGACAACCATTTTTCCCATCCAAGCGTCTAAGGGTAGACACTAGGGGGAAACACATGGCGTTACTGAAAGGAACACTCGACGTTCTGGTCCTGAAAACCCTCTCTTGGACGCCGATGCACGCGTTCGAGATCACCAGCTGGATCGAGGAAAAATCGTCGGGGCGGCTCGTCGTCGAAGATGCTGCGCTGCTGCAAGCGCTGCACCGCATGGAGGGCCGAAAGCTCGTCGCCGCGGAATGGGGCGTCACGAAGAATGGACGACGGGCCAGATACTATCGTCTCACGACGACAGGACGATCGTATTTCCGGGCGGAATCGGAGCGCCTCGTCGATCATTTCGACGCGTTGACGAGCGTGTTGTCCGCACGAAAGACCGCGTCGTAGCGCGCCGCACACATGCCGTTTTCCATGCGCCCCGGCGTCGCCCGACTGTTCCGGCTGCCGCTCCGAAGCCGGACGGCGATCCACGCCGACATCGACGAAGAGCTCGAAGCGTTCATCGCGTCACGCGTCGAAGATCTCGTCGCACGCGGCGTTTCGGCCGACGCCGCCCGAGCCGAAGCACTCCGACGGCTCGGCGCCAGCCTCGAAAGTGTTCGAGATCAACTACACCACTCTGCGGAGGTTCGAGAGCGTCAGATGCGGATTCGCGATTACTGGGATGATTTCCTCCAAGATGTGCGATATGCGACGCGCGGGTTGCTGCGCCGCCCCGCTTTCACTGCCGTCGCAGTGCTCACACTCGCCATCGGCATCGGCGCGACGACATCGATCTTCAGCGCGGTGAATACGCTCATTCTGCGTCGGCTTCCGTATGCCGCGCCTGATGAGCTCATGACAATGTCCCTCACGACGCCCGATGCCGGCGGACGGAAAGGTCGTAACGACATGGTATGGTCGTATCCGAAGTTCACCGTGTTTCGCGACGCACAATCCGTATTCTCGAGTCTCGCCGTCTATTCGATTCAGCAGATCACGACGACGAGCGGCGATATCGAGCGCCTTTCGATGGAGTTCGTTGGCGCGACCTATCTGCGAACACTCGGTGTCGCGCCGATCCGGGGCCGAGACTTCGATCCACGCCTCGACGAACACGCGGATGCTGAAAAGCAGGCGATTCTATCGGACAGACTTTGGCAGCGCCGATACAATGCGGATCCCACCATCATCGGCAAAACGATCAACCTGAATCGCGAGCCATACACGATCGTCGGCGTCACGCCGGCAGGCTTCACTGGCTTGTCGGGCCAGTCGGAGATCTTCATTCCGGTCACGACACGCCCCGGGAAAGGGGATCTCGATGAAGCGCAGTCGCACGAGTTTTTCCTCGTTGGACGACGCAAGCCCGGCGTTTCTGCCGCCGCCGCGACCGCGGCGGTCCGCGTCCTCGGCGGACGAGTGTACAGTGCGTTTCCCGACGGACGGTTCGGGAACGGGGCGGCTTGGGGGGCGACCGCGCGGCCACTCGACGACGTTCGAATCGCGCCGCTCGTTCGCCGTTCGCTGCTGATCTTATTCGGCGCAGTGGGATTCGTGCTTCTCATCGCCTGCGTGAACGTCGCGAACCTCCAGCTCGGTCGAGCCAGCACGAGGCGGCGCGAGATCGCTGTTCGTCTCGCGATCGGCGCCGGTCGCGGACGCCTCGTGCGTCTCTTGCTGACCGAGAGCATGCTCCTCGCACTCGCAGGAGGAATCGCGGGTCTGTTCGTCGCGTTTCTCGGCGTGCATGCATTGAGCACGCTGAATCCGGCCGTGACCTCGCGCGTCGCACGGTTCACCGGCGTCGGATCTGTGACGCTCTCACTGGTGTCGCTCGATTGGTCGGCGCTCGTTTTTGCGCTCGGCCTCACGGCGGTCGTCGGACTGGTCTTTGGACTCGTTCCGGCGCTCGGGGCAACGCGAACGTCAGTGACGAGCGCGATCAAAGACGGTCCGAGCGCTCGCGGATCCGGTTCCACGACGTGGCGGCGGATCCTCGTCGTCGCCGAGGTGTCGCTGGCGATGGTTCTGCTGGCCGGCTCGGGGTTGATGATTCGAAGTTTGAGTAAACTCTTATCGACCGACGCCGGCTTCGACTCGCGGGGCGTTTTGACCGCGAGGCTGTCGGTTACCCCTGGAGCGATTCCGCGCGACTCGATGCCGCTCCTGTACGCGCAGATCGTCGATCGGCTCCGAGCGCTTCCAGGTGTTACCGACGCGTCGCTCGCCGCGTGCGCGCCACTCAGCGGAGGTTGCAACGGGACGAAGATCGAGTTCAAGGATCAAGCACCGGCCGACTTCTCACAGCAGCCGAACGTCGGCGTCTCGTGGGTAACTCCAACGTGGTTCAATACGATGAGGATTCCGCTCAAGAGCGGACGTGCGTTCACGACCGCGGACCGCGTTGGCGCGGCAAAAGTCGTGATCGTGAACGAGAGCGCGGCGCGCACGTTGTGGCCGGACGGACACGTGCTCGGGCGACGGATCGGCGTCGGACAGGGGGGGTTCAGCGATGGCGCAGAAGTCATTGGCGTCGTCGGGGACATTCGACAATTCGCCGATTCGGTCGCGAAGCCGGATGTGTTTCTTCCGTACATGCAGTCGCCCTCAGGACGAATGATCATCTTCGTTCGCACGGCCGGCGACGCAGCCGCGCTTGGCTCCGACCTGCGGCGCGCCGTCCACGACGTTGCGCCGAGCGCTCCGATGTACGACGTGCAAACTATGTCGGCGCGCGTGGCCTCCTCTACGGCCCAAGCGCGCTTCAGCGCGGCGTTGCTGGCCCTGTTTGCCACGACCGCGCTCTCGCTTGCCGTGATCGGGCTGTATGGCGTGATGTCGCTCGCGGTGTCGTCGCGAACGCGAGAGATCGGAATTCTCATCGCGCTCGGCGCCGATCAGGGACGGGTGCGGCGATCGGTGGTTGGTGAAGGGCTCGGACTCGTCGCGGTCGGGGCAGTCATCGGCATCGGCGGTGCACTGGTATGCACGCGTGTGCTCCGAACGATGTTGTTCGATCTGACCCCGACGGATCCGGTCACATACGTCGGCATCGTTGCCTTGCTTGCCGCCGCGGCGACCGCGGCGAGTTGGATACCCGCGCGCCGTGCGGCGCGAGTCGATCCCGTCATCGCGCTAAGAGCGGATTAAGAAACGGCCCCGACACCGACCGAACGTTCGTTGTGCTCCGGACGTATTTATAGGTAGTAGGCGGGCACAACGAACATCTCGGAGCATTTACGTCGTGAGACAATGTCTATCGCGAGCCGGTCTTGGAATCGCCGCGGGCGTCGCGATCATCGCGACCACAGCGGCGACTCATCCGGTCTCGCTGTTTGTTCCCGGCTTGGCCTTTAGAATTTCCTCGTCAACAAAAGTATATGGCGGCGATACGCCGCGCGGCCAAGACGATGAAGTGATGCGGGGCCGCGGCGTCGCCGCGAACAATCATTCGCGAATCGAGTTCCTCGCGTTCACTCCGGCGCCGCAGGGCGTGACGACGGACGACTACGTCATCGCGGTCGACTCCGGAAAAGCCTTCGTGTACCACACGGGCTCGCAGACGTACACACCGGCGAACGATGTCTTCGGCGGTCCGGCGGTCATCGCGCTCGGGCGAGTGCTCGGCGGTGGCGGACGCGGCGCCTTCCCCGGCGGCGGTGATCCGGGCGGTGGCGGCGCGGCGCGTGGTGGACGCGGCGGTGGTGGACGCGGGGGGCCGCCAGGCGGTGGCGGACCGGGACGTGGGCGTGGACGCGGGCGCGGCGGTCTCGGTGCGGGTTTCCTCGATCAGCTGCAGCTGCTCGACGTCACGTTCAAGGTCGAAAAGCTCGGTTCCGGCGAGACGATCGACACGCGTCCGACTCAGCACTACAAGATCTCCGCGGACTATCGCGTCGTGTGGGGCGGCCAAGCGTTCCCCGCCCATCAAGTGACGGAGCTCTGGACCGTATCACTGCCGATGCAGATTCCCAATCCGTTCGAGCCGTTGATCGTTGCCGATCAGTCGAGCGACGGTCCGCTCATTGAGTATGCTCTAAAGTTGCGGGCTGCGCGCGCGCAGCTCGAAGGAACGCCGGTGAAGGTCGTGACGACGACGACGTTTACTGACGTGAAGGAAGTCGTCGGCTTCCAAGGATACGCCGGCCCCGATGGAACGGTCGACAAGGTGACGGTTGTTCAACAGAGCGCATTGACGGGCATTTCGCCGACCGACGTCGATCCGAAGCTGATCACCGTCCCGGATTCGATCGGGCCGGAATAACCGCGTCGTCCCGGCCGGAGCAACTGCGTCATCCCGAACGAAGTGAGGGATCGCTTTCACGAAGGCAGTTGAAACTGCCTTGACTGGAAAGCGATCCCTCGTCGTTTCACGCCTCGGGATGACGCCGAAGGAGGAAAGCGATCCCTCGTCGTTTCACGCCTCGGGATGACAGCGTTCAGTACGTACTTCCCGGCGGGCGTCCCCCGCGGCCGCGCGCGCTGTCGGCCGGAGTGCCTGGCGTCGGCGGCGGCTCGTACTCTTTATCGGGAATCTTGAAGCCCTTCGCGATTCCGGGATCACCCTCGATTCCCATGACGCGCTGCGCGATGTACTCGCCGACTGTCGGGCCGAACTTGAATCCCTCCGCGTTGCCACCGGCGGCGATCCACGCGTTCGACAACATCGGATGCTTGTCGATGATGAAGTTGCCGCTAACCGTCGACTCGTAGTGACAAGCGTGCGTCTGCGCGATCGGCGCGTCTTTCAACAACGGGAAGCGATGGGCGACGAACCGGCGAGAGCCGTCGATGCGCGACTGATCTGCCCAGCGGTCGCTTGTATCCGGATCCTGCTGTTGCGGCGGAACATCGGCCTGCTGGTTGTTTCCGCCGCCTCCTCCACCGTTGCCGCCACCACCGCGGCCGCCGCCGCCGCCGCCGTTCCCGCCGCGGCCACCGCCGTTATTAGCGTTTCCTGAAGCTGGATTCGCTGCGCCACCGACGGCGTTTCCTCCGCGGCCCGCTCCTCCCGGATTGTTGCCCGCCGGGCCACCCTGCCCTGCATCGCCCGGTGCGCGCTCGGCGCCGCGGACGCGGAAGCCGCGGTTGTCGACCGGCAATGCCGGCCATCCTGTGACACCCGGGAAGTTGAAGCTCGGAAGATTCGGATAGGTGAATCGCTGATCGTTGATCGGCGTCCCGAAGTAACACACGTAGCCGATCGGCACGCGGGTTTTTTTCGCGAAGAGATCCGGGAACGTCTTGCCGAGCCACGGGCCGACGCAGTACACGAAGGTGCCGGCGCGAATGGTCTGGCCGGTATCGAGCACGACACCGTCGATCTTTCCGCTCGGGTGGGTCAGCGGCTGCACCCGACCGATGACGATCTTGCCGCCGAGCGTCTCGAAGACAGACGCGACGGTTTGCGCGGCACGGCGAGCGCGCACGACGCCGGCGTCGGGCTCGTAGAGCACCGCGGTGATGTCGTCCATCGAGATCACCGGGAACGATTTCTTGACGTCTTCCGGCTTTAGAATTTCATAAGGAATCTTGTGCTTGTCCCACCAGACCTTCGTGCGAAGCTGAAGGTTGTCCCATTCGTTGCGGAGGATGAGATCGCCGGTCGTATGGAAGAGATTGAGGCGGAAGGTCTTTCCCCACTCGTCGTCAAACGCGATCCACCGTTTGATGGATTCACGCGCCCACAGCATCCACAGCTCGCCTAGTTGACCCTGTTTGTCGCCGTAGGATGAGCGCACTCCACGAGACTCATCGCCGGACGTCGAGCGTGCGTTACCCGGACCGTACGCGTCGATCATCGTGACGTTCGCGCCCATCTTGCGAAGATTGAGCGACGTCCAGCCGCCCCACGCCCCCGCGCCGATCACGACGATGTCCGGCGACGGATTGTGGGTTCTGATGAACGGCGCGCGTCGGATGCCCGGCACCGGTGCCGCGTTGGCCGGGAGAGCGCCGCCGAGCAGCATCATGCCCGCACCAGCGCCCGCGACCTTGATGAAATCGCGTCGCGGCAGCGCGGTCAGATCATTTTCCTTGGACGAGTCTGAATCAGGCGGGGTCGGCGGAAAGCTCGAATCGTTCAGCATTGATTCGGTGGTGGTTGGAGATGCGCAAAGATGGTGTTTCGCGGAGACGAAATCAAACCGCGCGCACCCCTGCTTTTCCCTGCGTTCGCGGTATAATTGTGCCGTCGCCACCGCGCGGCTCGAGGTGGACTAACCAGCACGGAGGAGAAGCATGCAGGTCAGCCGAGGAATCGTTGTCGGTGCACTCTTGGTAGTCGGATGCGCGACTGCCGCGACCACGAACGTACGACCGCCGCTCGGCGCGGTGCTGACGCCGGCGGCGACGACCGGCGCGACGGTGGCTCTCAAGCACGATCCTTCGGCGAAAGTGATCCTCTCGAATGCGTCAGCGCTGCCCGCCGCCTCATTCCTGCCGTCGCAAGCAAAGCGAGGCGCGAGCGTCTACGCCGAAACGTGTGGAACCTGCCATCAACCCGGACAGCTCATCGGCCAGAACTTCGTCGAGTTGTGGAACGACCGCCGCGTCTACGACTTCTATGCGCTGGTTCGCAGCACGATGCCGCTCGACAACCCCGGCGGTATGAAGGAGCAAGAGTACATCGACGTCATCGCGTATTTGCTGCAAGCGAATCGCCAGGCATCGCCTAAGCCCGATTCGCTGAAGGCGGACACCGCGTCGCTCCGCGCGACGAAGATCGCGGTCAGCGCTCCGTAACGTCCCTCGCCACCAGACGCTTCGAGGAGTCTCATGACAGGCTTCGCACAATCCGTTGGCCGAAGTCTCGCGTTCGGCGCGCTTGCTTGCGCGGCATCGACCACGCTTGCGTCGGGACAGGCGAGCTCGCCCACAATGGCGCCGATCAACGATCTGCCCAACCCATACAAGACCGAGACCGACTGGGCGAAGATGCCGGCGGGCCGTACGTGGGGCTCGATGAGCGCCGTCGACGTCGCGCGCGACGGCAAGACGATCTGGATCGCCGAACGCTGCGGTACGAACAACTGTGTGGGGTCGCCACTCGATCCGGTGATGAAGCTCGATGCCAATGGGAACGTCGTCACGCATTTCGGCGCCGGGATGATTCTGTCGCCGCATTCGCTCGCCGTCGACAACGACGGCAACATCTGGGTCGTCGATTGCGCATGCACGGTCGGCGGCGGACGTGGACGAGGACGCGGTGATTCTGCCGCGAAGACGGCGCCCGCGGACACCGCGCCCCCCAAGGGGCATCAGATCTTCAAGTTCAGCCCCGACGGCAGGCTGCTCATGACGCTCGGAAAGGCCGGCGGCGGTCGCGGCGCCGAGTTCTTCTTTCAGCCGAATGACATCCTCATCGCGCCAAACGGAGAGATCTTCGTTTCGGAGGGGCATTCGTCCGCCGCCGGAAGCACGGCGCGTGTGTATAAGTTCTCTAAAGACGGAAAACTCATCAAGACATGGGGGCAGTTCGGCAAAGGGCCGGACGATCTCGATCAGCCACACGCGCTCGCGATGGACTCGAAGGGGCGCCTCTTCGTCGGCGACCGCGGCAACAACCGGATCAAGATCTTCGACACCGACGGCAAGCTGCTCGACACGTGGTATCAGTGGAGCCGCCCGAGTGGAATCTTCATCGACGCGCAGGACAACATGTACGTCGCGGATTCCGAATCGGGCTCGGTCAATCCGCCGCACGGCGCGTGGAAGCGCGGCATACGCATCGG
>JAICJQ010000202.1 GCA_025928335.1 Gemmatimonadaceae bacterium | reverse complement strand
CATCGTGTGGGCCGTGCTCGACTCGGGCGTGCAGGGCGATCATCCGCATTTTCGGAAGCACTCGACGCTCACGCTCGAGGAGCCGCTCCGCCATCGCGATTTCACCGTCGCGCCGGGACAACCGGAATCGCCGCTCACCGACGAATGCGGTCACGGGACGCACGTTGCCGGAATCATCGCCGGCGAGCTCGATGCCTCGGACAAGTCGATGTCGCTCAGTGCCGTGGCGCGGCATCGCGACGAGTCCGGACAGATCGTACACGAAGTGATGCCGTTGACGCGCATTCGCGGCATTGCGCCGGAGTGCACGATCCTCAGCGTGAAAGTTCTCGACGCACAGGGACGCGGGCAGGTGAGCAACCTGATGACCGCGCTCGAGGAGATCGATCGCGTGAACGGCTACGGCAAGGACATCCGGATTCACGGCGTGAATCTCAGCGTCGGCTACGATTTCGATCCCGAGTGGTTCGCCTGCGGTCAGAGCCCGTTGTGCAACGTCGTCGATCGCGTCGTGCGATCCGGCGTCGTGGTCGTCGTGGCGGCGGGTAACACCGGCTACGGCTTCGTCGACACGACGGCGCGCGGATCGGTGGCGGCTGGCCTCCCCCTCAGCATCAACGATCCGGGAAACTCCGAGCGTGCCATCACCGTCGGGTCGACCCATCGCGACATGCCGCACGTGTACGGCGTTTCTTACTTCTCGTCCAAGGGGCCGACGGGCGACGGCCGCCCGAAACCCGATCTGGTGGCGCCAGGCGAGAAGATCATCTCGTGCGGCGCCGGTTCTACGCTCGCCAACGCGCGCGCGGCCACGCAGAGCGACGCGCTGTACGTCGAGGACAGCGGGACGAGCATGGCCGCGCCGCACGTCTCGGGCGCGATCGCCGCATTTCTCTCCGTGCGCCGTGAGTTCATCGGCCAGGCGGACGAGATCAAACGAATCTTCGTGCAATCCGCGACCGATCTGCGGCGCGAGCGCTACTTCCAGGGCGCCGGCCTCGTAGACCTGATGCGCGCAATCCAATCGGTGTGATCATGCCCTCGCCAACCAAGATGGGTCCGTTCAAGTACCTGCCGCTCGCCTTTGACAAGGACGGAGCGATCGTCGACGAGACGCAGTTCGCCGCCGTGACGGCGGCCCTCTCATCGACCGCGATCACCGATCTCATCGTCATCTCGCACGGCTGGAACAACGACACGCCGGAGGCGGAGGCGCTGTACACGTCGATCTTCAATCAGGTCGGGGCGGTGCTGCCGTTGAAGAACCCGGCGTGTAACGCCGTGCGCGCGAAGAAGGTTCTCGTCGTCGGCATTCTCTGGCCGTCGAAAAAGTTCGACGACTCGTCGCTCATTCCTGGCGGCGCGGCTGCGCTGGGCGACGGCGCGTCGGACGCGGTGCAGGCCGTCGATCTCCTGTCCCAGTTTCTCGACTCCCCCGATGCCGAGCAGGCGCTCCAACGCGCCAAGTCACTGGTCCCGCGACTCGGTGACTCGATGGACGCACGCGATGAGTTTGCCCGGTTGATTCGGGCGTTCATGCCCCACGACGCGAATGACGAAGAACCGGTGATCGATCCGGCGCTGTACACGCTGACCGGCGATGAATTGCTGCGCCGTCTTGCTCGGCCCGTTCGTGACGCCGGCCCCGCCTCGTCCGGAGGGGCGGCGTCCTACGACGGCGGAGCGGCAGGATTGGGCGATTGGTTCGGCAAGGTGGCGGACGGTGCGCGCAATCTCGCGAACCTCGTCACGTATTACCAAATGAAGAACCGCGCCGGCGCGATCGGGCAGAGCGGTGTGCGCGATGCGCTCGCGCGGATTCGTCAGGATCGTCCGGCGTCGGGACCCGGCGCGCTGGCGATTCACCTTGTCGGTCACAGTTTCGGTTGCCGGCTCGTCACCGCGGCTGCCGCGGGCCCCGACGGCGCGGCGCCGCTTCCCGTCACGTCGCTCGTGCTGCTCCAGGCCGCGTTCTCACACTATGGCTTCGCCGTCGCCTACGACGGTACGCACGATGGATACTTCCGTCGCGTCGTGACCGATCCGGCGTACGTGACGGGCGTCGTGGCGATCACCTTCACGGCCAAAGACAAGGCGGTCGGTCTCGCGTATCCGCTCGCGTCGCGTATTGCGCGACAGATTGCGGCCGCGATGGGCGATGCAAACGATCCGTACGGCGGACTGGGACGGAACGGGGCGCAGAAGACTCCCGGGGCGAAAGTCGTAACGCTCGCCGCTCCCGGAACACCGTATGAGTTCGCCGCGCGCGGGATTTACAACCTGGATTCGAATCAGACGATCGGCGGCCACTCGGATCTCGCCCATCCTGAAGTCGCGTACGCGCTCCTCTCAGCGATGGCGGCGGCGCCGGCGTAGAGGCTCTATACACGCCCGCTCGGCGCGGGCCATATTGGCGTTTCGGTTTCGGACCACCCGTCCCCCCCCCACACGTGGGAGAGTTTCGAACATGCGCTCCACTTCGGCGCTCCGTGCTTTTTCCTTCGCGGCGCTCATGTTCGCGCCGGCCCTGGCCATCGCTCAAGTCAAGGGCGCTGTTCAGCAAGGCAAACCGGACGCCTCGCGCGTCGATCCTGACACCAAGAAGGCGCTGCAAGTGCCCGACTACGCGCGGTGGCGCTCGATCGCCTCTCCCGCGATTTCGCCGGACGGCAAATGGGTCGCGTGGTCGTACACCCAGGTCCGTCGCGATGAAGAGCTGCACATCAAGCAGGCGGATGGGGATCGAGACATTGTGGTCAGCGGCGGCACGCGGCCCTCGTTCTCGGACGACGCGCAGTGGATCGCCTACTACATCGCGCCGCCCGTGAGCGCCGGAAGCGGAGGGCGAGGCGGTCGTGGAGGCCGAGGTGGCGCGCCCGCGATGCCGACGCCGACGGCGCCGGCTCCGACACCAACCCCGGCCCCTGGCCGCGGGGGCGACGGGGCGGGGGCGGCTCCGCCGCGACGTGTCGAGCTCATGAACCTCGCGACGCAGACGAAGACATCGTGGGAGGACGTCGCGGCATTCGAGTTCTCGAAAGGCGCCGGCTACTTCGTCGTGCACCGCGCCCGCCAGCAGCCCCCGCCGCGCAATGAAGGCACCGATCTCATTGTGCGCGATCTCAAAACGGGCGCCGATCGGTTGATCGGATCGGTCTCGGAATTTGGATTCAACAAGAGCGGATCGATGCTCGCCTACACCGTCGACGCGTCGGACGACGCGGGCAACGGTCTCTACGTCACCGATCTCAAAGCCGGCGCGGATCGCGTGATCGAGAACGCGCGCGAGCACTATAGCCGCATGACGTGGTCCGAAGACGGCACCGCGCTCGCGGCGCTGCATGGATTGGATGCCGACACGCTCGCCCAGCGCGCGAACTCGATCGTCGCCGCCGTGAACGTGTCGTCGGACGCGTCGGGGATGAAGCGGGTGCGCATCATGCCGGGCACGCACGGTGTGCCGGCAACGTTCGCGATCAGCGAGAAGGGACCGCTCGTGTGGAGCACGAAGAACGACCGGCTCATTTTCTCGCTCAAGAGCCAGGACCCAAGCACCGACCGGTGACGGAGGACACGCTCGTCGCGGCGTCGGACGTCGACATCTTCCACGCGAGCGACGATCGGATCCAGAGTGTGCAGCGGTCGCAGGCGAACGCCGATCGCAATCGCACCGACCGCGCCGCGCTCGAGTTGGCGACGGAAAAGGTGACTCGCATCTCCGACTCCACCTTCCGCACCGTATTCGTGACCAAGGACGGTCGTTGGGCCGTCGTCGGCGACGATCGCAAGTACGTCTCCGACTACCAGCAGGCGAAGGCCGACTACTTCCGCGTCGACGTCGCGACCGGTGAGCGCACGCCGATCGCCACGGGGCTCGGCCGCACCTTCGGCCTGGCCAACAACTCGCGCTACTTCCTCTACTGGAAGGACAAGCAGGTATGGTCGTACGATCTCGCCGCCAACAAGCACGTGAACATCACGGCGAAGGCGCCGGTGTCGTTCGTCAACGCCGAGGACGATCATTTCGGCGATAAGCCGGCATATGGCGTGACCGGCTACACGAAGGACGAGAAGTACGTCATCCTCGACCATCGATACGACCTGTGGCTCGTGTCGCTCGACGGCAGCGAGGCGCCGAAGAATCTGACGAACGGCGCCGGAACCGCGAAGGAGATGCGCCTTCGCTACGTCGCGCTCGATCCCGATCAGGTCCCGGCGGGTCCAGGTGCGGGCGGCGGCGGTGGTGGCCGCGGCGGCCGCGGCGGTGGCGGCGAACCGACGATCGATCTCACGAAGCCGATGTTCCTCTCGGCGTACGGCGATCGCACCAAGAAGTCTGGCTATTACGAGCTCGAGAACGGCCAGGTTCACGAAATTATCTATCAGGACAAGAACTTCGGCCGCCCGCAAAAGGCGGCGAATGCCGATCGATTCCTGTACACGCGCGAAGACTGGACGGAATACCCGGACCTCCGCGTCGCGGATCACACCTTCGCGAACGACAAGAAGGTGAGCGACGCGAATCCACAGCAGGCCGAATATCGCTGGGGTCACCGCATCCTGTTCGACTTCATGGATCGTGACGGGCACAAGTTGCAAGGCACCCTGGCGATCCCCGACGGATATCAGCCGGGCCAACGGCTGCCGATGCTCGTGAACTTCTACGAGAAGAATTCGCAGAACCTGCATGTCTATCAGACGCCGCGATACGCGACGGCGCCGCAGTTCGCCGGGTACGTGAGCAACGGCTATCTCGTGATGCAGCCCGACATCTACTTCCATACGCGCACGTCGCACAGCGACATGCTTGGCTCGGTCGAGAACGCGGTGAAGAAAGTCATCGAGATGGGCTACGCGGACCCGAAGCGCGTCGGCCTTCAGGGACACAGCTACAGCGGCGGCGGCTCGGCGTACATCGCCGGTCACTCGACGATGTTCGCGGCGATCGTTTCGGGTGCGGCGCCGATCGATCTCACGACCGAGTTCAACACGCTCTTCCGCGGCAGCGGGCAGAACAACCAGGGTTACGACATCACCGGCCAGGGACGCTACGGCACGGACCCATACACCGATCCGGAGCTCTACTATCAGCAGTCGCCGATTTCGGGTGTGAAGACGATGAACACGCCGCTCTTGCAGATGCAGGGAGACAACGATCAGACCGTCGAATACCTGCAGGGCGTCGAGTGGTACAACGCGCTTCGCTTCAACAAGAAGCCGGTGATCTTCCTCTCGTATCCGGGCGAGGATCACGGGCTACGCAAATTGGAGAACCAGGTTGATTATGAAGTACGAATGGGACAGTTCTTCGATCACTACTTGAAGGGAGCGCCCGCGGCGCCGTGGATGGTCTCGGGCGAACGGTTCATCGACAAGGACAAACGCTCGCCGCTTCCGATCACTGTCGAGAAAAAGAGCACTCGCACCACGCCCGCGGCGAATAACGTGGTTCGACCGTAGCGCCGGCTGCTCGCGGCCTAGCGGGGGGTCGCGAGCGCGGCGCGCATTGCACCGGTCGGCTGCTCGCGCGTGTACGCGACGAGGGACAGCCGGCCCGTCAGGAGCTCGCGTCGTTCGGGTTCGGTCAGTATGAGCGTGCCTTTCGCCGCGAGGGTTCCCGGCCCGGCGAGATGCCGAATCATGTCGCCTTTCTTGCCCGCGCTGTCGCGATCGATGCTCAGCGTGAAGACGTGACTCGCCGGCACACCGGTCACGGTTACGGCATACGCCAACGCGCGCCGCGTCGGATCGTACGTCATGGTCCCGCGCGCGACGGCATTGCCATCCTTCGCGACCGCGACGATCGTCACCGGCTTCGGCGCTTTTCCGTCGACCAACGCCGGTGTTGTGCTCGGCGCGTGGCGTGGACGCGTCGCCTGCTCGTAGTCGTAGGCCATTGCAACGAGACGCGCATCGTCGAGCGGCCGGCCGAGCAGTTCAACGCCGATCGGCATTCCGTCTCCGGTGAATCCGGCCGGCGCCGATAACGCGGGCATACCGGTGACGGCGCTCAACGTACAATTCGCGCCGCGCTGCGGCTCGCCGATGAACGCCGCCTTGCGGGTCATCGTCGGGTACACGAGTGCATCGAGCTTGTTGGCGTCGAGAAACGAGACGACGACGTTGCGGGCCACGATGCGCTGTGCCAGCGCCTTGGCGTAGGCCGCGCTTTCGCGCGAGCCGCGTGTCTCGCGGCGACGCAGGCCTTCGTCGAGCGCCACATGCATCAGATTCTGATCGATGATCGCGGCGAGCGACTTCACGGGCGCGTTCGGCACCGCGGCCAAAAACTCCATGAGATCCGGCTTGAGCTCATAGTCGATGACGCTGGCGGAGTTGACCGCGGAATCGAGACCAGGAATGGTCACGTCGACGATTTCGGCGCCACGCGCTTTCATGCTGGCGATAGCGGCGCGCACGATGCGCGCGCCCTGTTGGTCGTCGACCTCCGTGCCGAAGTAACCCATGAGCACGCCGAGTCGTTTGCCGCGGAGCGCGGTCGTGTCCAGCGCGTCGACGAACCTCGGGATGGTCTTGTTGTCGAGCAGATGCGTCGCGGAATCAGCGGGGTCCGGGCCGATCGTCGCGTCCAGCCCGATGGCGAGATCCGTCACGGTGCGCGCGAGCGGCCCGCCGACGTCCTGGGTGTGCGAGAGCGGCACGATGCCGGTGATGCTCGAGAGTCCTTTGGTCGGCCGGAGTCCGAAAAGATTCTGCACCGCCGACGGAATTCGAATCGACCCGCAGGTGTCCGATCCCCACGCGATCGCGGCGAAGCTTGCCGCCACGGCTGCGCCGCTCCCGCCGCTCGAGCCTCCTGGGTTGCGGTCGGGATCGTACGGATTGCACGTCTGCCCGCCGATCGAGCTGATCGTCGTGATGCCGCTCGCCAGCTCGTGCATGTTCGACTTGCCGAGGATGACGGCGCCCGCCTCGCGGAGTTTCTTGACTTGGAAGGCGTCGCCGGTTTCGAGCGACGCGAGTGCGATTGTCCCGGCCGACGTCGGCATGCCGCGCGTGCCGTAGTTGTCTTTGACGATGACCGGAATGCCGTGCAGCGGGCCGCGCACATGTCCTGCCTTTCGCTCCGCGTCGAGCGCGGCGGCATCGGCCCGGGCGGACGGATTGAGATAGATGATGGCGTTGAGCGCCGGACCGCTGTGGTCATACGCCGCGATGCGCGCCAGATAGGCGTCGACCAACGCCACGGACGTCACCGTACCGCGCGACATCGCCTGCTGCAGGTCCCTGATCGACGCTTCGTAGACGACGTCGTCGTGTCGCGAAGCCGCCTGCCGCTGCGCGGCCGCCGGCAGCGCGACACACATCGCGGCGTAAACCGGCAGGAATTTGGGAGTCGTAAGGCGCATAATCCCTCAATT
>JAICJQ010000191.1 GCA_025928335.1 Gemmatimonadaceae bacterium | reverse complement strand
TCCGCCAGGGCCGCGCGCGCCAGCTGGTCGCCGGGAAATCGCTTCGTCACCTCGAGCCATCGGTCGACGCGCTTCCGCACATTCGACTCGGCGAGCGCCCAGAGATGCCACGCACCGCGGTTCGCCGGTTCGATCTCTTTCGCCCTCGACGCCAACCGCGACACCGCATCCGGCCCGCGGCCGGCGAGCCAATACGCGTTGGCCAGGATGACCATCGCTTGCGCGTCCGCCGGACGCTCCGCCGTGATCCGTTCGTAGAGCGGGATCACGACCTCGGGCATCCCCTGGAACGGCTTCACCGCCGCCGCGAGAAACACCGGATCGGTCCGGCCGGCGAACGCCCGCAGCTTGTCGAGTAACTGGCCAAGGTTTCCTGACCGCTGATACTCGGCGACATAGCCCGCGAGCTCGGTCGAAAGGGGATCGTCTGTGCCTTTCGGGGGGTACAAGTTGGTTGGAGGCTCGTCTGAAGGGTTGGGTCGCGACCTGAATCAACAAAAGGTTCGAGATCTCAGGTCCGAGAATCCTAGGTTTCAGCCGTAACGGCGGCGCCGTTCCAACCTGAACCCCTGACCACCGCGGACCTGAAACCTCGCACCCACCCCCTCAAACCTATCAAGCAACGACGGCACAGAGTTCGCAGCCTGGGCAATCGCCTAGGGGGGACTCGACGCTCAGGGTTGCGCCAAACTGGGGAAGTGGCGATACTCTTGGCGTCCGCCGGCACGACCGCGACGTCGTCCCTCCGGCACACACGTCAGGGTATTCGGCCGCACCACGGCGGTGCACCGGGACCGAGACGTCGATAGCCGCGCCGTAGCGCCAGCATCGTTGGATCTCGCGTGAGGCATCCGCGCCCCGACGATACCGACAGCACGTCGCGTCGAAGTACTCCCGTCATTCTTCGCATTCATCGCACGCATTGCTTTCGCGCGCGATCCCTGAGGGCGTCGTACGTCCGGCGAGTTCCGGATTTGGGCCCGAAAACCGTGAAGCATCGTCCCGCGAACGCGTGGACAGACTGTATCAGAATCACCTTTTCACCAAGCACAGTATGAGCGAAAGTCGACGCCCACCCCGTCGCGGCCGTGGTCGACGTCCGTCCAACCGTACCGGTTCGGACACCGGCGACAATCCCTATCGCGACGAGGCAGAGTCGGCGGGTTCAGCACCCGCGGCGACGAGCGAACCGGAAGCACCGCCTTCACCTTCCCCGGTCGCCCGCGCCGAATCCGAAAGCCCGCCGCCGGAGCGTCCGCGCCGCGGCAGAAGTCCGCGAGCGTCGCGCAGCCAGGCCACCGAGGCCGCGGCAACGCCTCCTTCCGAGGCACCCGCGCCACCTCCGCCAGCAGCCGAGCCGCCGAGCAGCCGAGCCGCCGAGCCGCCGAGTAGCCGAGCAGCCGAGCCGCCGACTGGACAGCCGGAGTTCTCTCCGCCGCCCTCGCCGCAGCCGATGAATGGCTCGTTCTCGCAGCCGAGCAGCCGAGGACCCGAGCAGCAGAACAACTACGACCGTCCGCCGCAGCAGCAGGGATATCAGCGCTTCGACCGACATGACCGCCACGATCGTGGCGACCGTGGGGATCGGGGCGACCGCGGCGACCGCGGCGGCGACCGCGGCCAGGAGGGCGGTGGCGGCGGCAGCTTCCACGATCGGCGCAACGGCCGGCGTCATCGCCGCGGCCGTGGACGTGGTCCGCGCCGCGACCAGAACCCGCAACAGCAGCAGCAGCAACAACCGCAGCAGGTCCAGATCACCGCGACCACGGAGATGCACGGTTGGTTCGATCCGGCGCGAGACGCCGGCTTCCTCCGCCGCGCGGCGAACAGCTATCTCGCCGAGCCGGGCGATCCCTACGTGCCGCCCCATCTCGTGCGGGGGATGCAGCTCCGTCGGGCCGACCTGATCGACGCCGCCGTTGGTTTCGACCAGCGCGGGCGTCCGACGGTCGTCGAGATTCGGACGGTCAACGAGTCCGACCCCGCGACGGCCACGAAGCGTCCCGAGTTCAACGCGCTCCCGGCGTCGTATCCGGAGCGGAAGCTGTTCATGGAGACGGGACGTCCGGCGAAAGGCGGCGCCGAGCTCATTCGCCGCGCCGTAGACCTCATTGCGCCGATCGGCTATGGGCAGCGGGCGTTGATCGTCGCGCCGGCCCGCGCCGGTAAGACGACGCTCCTCCACGCCATCACCGAGGGCGTCGCGCTCAACCACCCCAACGCGGTGCTGCTCATTCTCCTCGTCGACGAGCGTCCCGAGGAAGTGAGCGAGGCGATCTCGTGGGGCGTCGGCGAAGTGGTCTCGTCGAGCTTCGACCAGCCGGCGCAGCGACACGTCGAGGTGACGGAGATGGTGTTGAACCGCGCGCACCGTCTCGTCGAGAGCGGGCGGGATGTCGTCATCGTCCTCGATTCGCTCACCCGAATGGCCCGCGCCCACAACACCGCCGAGCGCGGCACGGGACGCACGCTGTCCGGTGGCCTCGACGCGACGGCGATGGCGAAGCCAAAGGCCTTCTTCGGGTCGGCTCGGTCGATTCCCGATACCTCCGGCGGCGGTTCCCTCACGATCATTGCCACCGCGCTCGTCGAAACGGGCTCGCGCATGGACGACGTGATCTTCGAGGAGTTCAAGGGCACCGGCAACTGCGAGATCAAGCTCGATCGCGGTCTGGCCGAAAAGCGCATCTATCCCGCGATCGATATCGGGACGAGCGGTACCCGCCGCGAAGAGAAGCTGTTCCGCCCGGACCAGATCGACAGCGTGTACACGCTGCGCCGAGGCTTGAGCCAAATGCCGCCACAATCGGCCATGGAATGGCTGATTAAGCGGATTGCCGCGACGCCGTCGAATGATGCACTGCTGGCGGGACTTTGAAACGGCGCCACTAGGGCATAAACGGCGCTTGTAAAGAGCGCCGGTACGTGGCGCTCGTAAATCGCGCTTGTAAATCGCGCTGGTAAAGAACGCCTGAAAACAACCGCTGGTAAACGACGCCGGTGAACAGCGCGTTCGAGGCGTCGTTCACCGGCGTTTCTTACCTGCGCCGCTTATAAAGCGCCCTTTACAAGCGCCTGTTGCAAGCGCCGGTTACAAGCGCCGTTTACCTGCGCCGGTTACAAGCGCCGTCTACGCCCCAAAGAGCGCCGTTTCGCTCTACCAGACTGATCTATTCGTCCGGGCGTAGGGCTTGCTTGAATAGCAGCCCACATGCGGCACTCCATCTATCGATGGCTTGCAACTGTTATTGCGGGAGCGGCACTCGTCGATCCTCGCGCTCTCCACGCGCAGAATACCCGCGACCAGCAGCGCGAAGCCCCTGAAATTCGAAAAATGACGATCACTGGGGTCAAGCACGTTGACCTCAATGACCTCGAGAAGAGCATCTCCACCCAGCCGACGAAGTGTCGGAGCATGCTCCTCATGCCTTTTTGCTGGATCAGCCATTCGCCGACCATCGAGGACAAGCACTACCTCGATCAGGCCGAGTTCGAGCGCGACGTCCTCCGCATCCGTCTGTACTACTGGAAGCACGGCTTTCGCGACGCGACCGTCGACACGACCGTCGCGCGTAGCGGCCCTCGGCAGGTCCACCTCACCTTCGCCGTCCACGAGAACCAGCCGACCGTCGTCCGCAAGATCGCCATCAAGTACGACTCGACGCTTATCTCGAACAAAGTTCGCGACCGGCTGACGACGCTGCACGCCAAGGATCCGCTCGACCTCGTCCTCCTCGACTCGATGCGCGTGATGTTCCAGAACGAGATCTGGGACTTGGGCTACGGCGACGCGGTGATCGACGCGACCGTCGACGTCGACAGCGTGGCGCGGGTTGGCGACATCGCCATGACGATCACGCCGAACCGCCGGACGACGATCGGCAAGATCAGTATCTCCGGCAATCAGCGCATCAACGTTTCGACGATCCAGAACTCGCTGACCTTCCGGAAAGGCGACTTGTACCGCCAGACCGACATCCTCGAGAGCCAGCGCAATCTCTACGAGTCGAACCTCTTTCGGTTGGCGGCGATCGACGTGCCGCCGCAGTACGACAGCGTCAAGAACGTGCTCGTCGACGTCACCGAAGCCACGATGCACGAGGCGCGGGTCGGTCCGGGGATTTCGAGCGTCGACTTCTTCCAATTCCAGGCGCACTACACCGCGTACAATCTCTTCGGCGGCGCGCGTCGGCTCGACATCGACGGGACGATGGGCAACCTCTTCGCCAGCGCGCTCCAGGGACGGGGCTTCTTTCGCGACGTGACGAGCGAGGTCGGTGCGCAGAACGTCTCGCCGTATCTCGAGCCAACGTACAACGCGAGCATCGACTTCAAGCAGCCGGCGTTCCTCCAACGCCCGAAAGACCAGTTCGCGATCGGCACGTTCACGCACCGGAACATCAACCCCGGTGTGTTCATCGATCGCGGCTACGGCGGGCAGACGACGTTCACGCACCAGTTCATGCCCCGCTTCCCGATCAGTCTCAACTACCGGTACGAGCTGAATCGCGTCGACGCGAGCGAAGTGTATTTCTGCGTGAACTTCGGCGTCTGCGATACCCGCACGATCGTCACGCTGCGGTCGCACCACTCGCTCTCGCCGCTCACGCTCACGGGGTTCATCGACCGCTCCGACCTGCCGTTCTCACCGACAAAGGGCTATCTCGCGCGTCTCGATCTCGAGCACGCGTCGAACCTCACGCTCTCCGACTATCAGTACAACCGCGCCTTCTTCGACGGCTCGCTGTACGCGCACAAGAGCGGCACCCAGGACGTCATCGCGACCCACCTCCGCGTCGGCTGGGTTCGCCCGATCGTCGCCGGACTGGATAGCGGCGTGCTCAATCCCCGCAAGCGCTTCTACGCCGGCGGCGCCAACTCCGTGCGCGGATACGCCGAAAGCCAACTCGGTCCGCGTGTGCTGACGATCGACGCGACGAGCCTGGGCGCCGAAGACAGCTTCAACGGCGGTGTCTGCGCGCCGACGCCTGGTTCGATCCGGTTCTGCAACCCGAACTCGCCGAGGCTGACGAACTCCGACTTCGTCAGCCAGCCATTAGGCGGAACGTCGCTGGTCGAGGGAAGCGTGGAATACCGCATGCCGCTTCCGCTCGGCCCGAATCTTCGCCACTTCGTCGGCGCCGTGTTCATCGACGCCGGCGTCGTCGGTTCGGCGACCGTTCGCGGTTTGCAGACGATCAGCAATCTCACAAAAGGCGCCTGGGCCGTGACCCCGGGCTTCGGTGTTCGGTATCAGTCACCGGTCGGTCCGATTCGCGTCGACATCGGCATCAACCCGGGCAAGGTCGACCAGCTCGCCGTCGTCACCGCGCTCCAGGACAGCAGCGGGCATTCCGTGATCGTGCCGCTCGTCGGCAGCCGCGCCTTCTCGTCGGGCAAGACGCTGCTCAACCGCCTCGTACTTCACTTCTCCATCGGCGAGGCGTACTGATGGCGGCGTGGCGCGAGCAGCCCGGGGGCGCGCCGTCGCCGGGAGACAAACAACGCGACGAAGACCGAGACCGTTTCAGTGTCGTCGAAGGAGACCAACGGCTCAACTGGCGCCGCGGGATCCTCGTCGCCACGATGCTGCTTTCCGGGCTGATTCTCATCGCGATCATCGCCGTGCTCGTCATCACGAGCACCGACTGGGGGCGCGAGCGCGTCCGCCGATTCGCTGTCGGCGCGGTCAGCGGCATGGTGCACGGCCGCGTGACGATCGGTCGCATCGAAGGGAATTTGCTGAGCGGCGTCACGATCCACGATATCGCGATCACCGACAGCGCCGGCAAGCCGTTCATCGCCGTCGAATCGATGTCGACCAAATACAGCGTGATGTCGCTGCTGCGAAAGCGCGTCTGGCTCGACCAGGTGTACGTCGTGCGCCCGCTCGTCGTGCTCGACCGACTTCCGAAGGGCGATTGGAATTGGCAGCGCATCTTTCCGCGCGACACGACTCACAAGCCGGTCTCCCAGCAAACGGGTTGGGGTGATTGGATACGCCTGACCAACCTGAGCCTTCGCGGCGGTCAGATGATCGTGCGCACGCCCTGGAATCCCAGCACGCGCTTGAGTGCATCGGCGCGCGACAGCGCGATCCGCGATGCACTGGGGGGCAAGGGACGGCTGGTCATCTCGCGCGTCGAAGGCGGCTTTCAGAAAACCGTGCAGCTCGACTCGGTGAACGCCGTGATGCCGCTGCTCCGGCTGGCGCAACCGGGCATCAAGGATCGTCTGGCCGAAGTGTCGGCGATGTCGATGGAGGCGTATCCCTTCCGGTCGCCTGGTGCGGTCGTTCGCGACCTCAAAGGCGCCTTCTCGTTCAACAACGATTCTGCCTGGTGGAAGAGCGCCTACGTCGAGATGCCGAATTCCAAGGCGAACGGCAGCGGCAGCTATGTGTTCTCCAGCGGTGACATGACGCTCAACGTCCACAGCGATCCGGCGAGCTTCGCCGACATGCGGTGGGTGTATCCACGTTTGCCGGGCGACGGACGAGGAAAGCTCGATCTCGCGCTCGCCTGGCGCGGTGCGTTGCAGAGCTACACGATCACCAACGCCGACATCACGATGGCGGGGAGCCGGACCACCGGAAAGTTCGGCATCACGCTCGGCGATACGATCGCGATTCACGACACCGATCTCCGCTTCACCGGCGTGGACACGCGCACGCTCGAGCAATTGATCCCGAACTTCAAATCGCCGCGTCGAGGAGTATTCGCCGGACACGCCATCGCCGCCGGCGGCCGCCACGCGATGCAGGTGAACGGCGACGTGACCTTCAACGACCAGCGGGCCGGCGCCAGCCGAGTGGTCGCCAACGGCGTCATCGGGTTCCTCGATGGCGGCGGTATCCAGGCGCGCGATCTCAAGCTCCAGCTGCGTCCCTTGCAGCTCGAGATGGCGAAGACCTGGAAGCCGGATCTCCCGGTGGGTGGAACGCTCGTCGGGAATGCCACCGTCAATGGCAGCACGACGTCCCAACTCGCCATCGCACTGAACCTCGAGCAGATGGATCGCGGCACGCACTCCGTGCTCGAGGGACATGCCGCCGTGAAGCTCGCCGGCACCAAGTCCTTCGACGTCGACGTCGTCGCGCAGCCGGCGTCGCTCGTCGAGGTCGGTCGCTTTTTCCCCGCGGCGGGCTTGCAAGGATCGGCGGTCGGTCCGATTCACGTCGCCGGAACGATGAGCAATCTTCGAGTCAACACGGATCTGCGTTTGCCCGACGGCGGCCACTTCGAGGCGCGCGGGACGCTCGATCTGGCGAGCCGAGACAAGGGCTATGATCTGACGGCGCATCTGTACACGCTCAATCTTCGCACGCTGACTACAAAGGGACCGACCACGTCGCTCACCGCGACGGCCGCTGTTCGCGGACGCGGGACGCAGCTCGCGACGATGCGCACGACCGTCGCCGCCGATCTCTCCACGTCACGATGGGACACGCTGGCCGTCGACACGGCATCCGTCCGCGCGACGCTCACCAACGGACTGGCACAGGTCCAGCGGCTCTACGCTCACGGGTATCACACCGCGGCGAATGTCAGCGGCAGCTTTGGTCTCACTCGCTCGACGAGCGGTGAGCTGAAATACAACGTCGCCATCGATTCGCTCGGCGCGTTGAACCGCTGGCTGCCGAAAGCCAGCCCGAACGCGCCGGCGACCGTTCAGCCGCGCCCACGCGCCGCTGCCCAGGCCTTGGCGAGAGCGCGCGAAGATTCGGCGCGCATCGCGCGCGCCACGGAGCTCGAGCGCGCCCTCACCGGTGCCCCGGGACCGATTCTCAACGTCCCTGTCGCCCAGCAGCCCGTACGGACCGACACGCTCTCGGGCTCGCTCCTCGCCGCGGGGACGCTGCGCGGCAACATCTACGATTTCGATCTGCGAGGCCGAGCGGCCGGCGAGAAAATCGTGGCGCGCGGCAACTTCGTGCGATCGTTCAAGAGCGAGTATGCGTGGACGAACGCGCGGACACCGCAGGCGAAGCTCGCCGTGGGTCTCGACGCCGACAGCGTCAGCGCGATGGGCTTCGCGTTCGATTCGGTGAGCGCGCGCCTGACGTACGCATCGCCCGGCGGCCACGCCGACATTGCCCTGATCCAGGACAAGAACCGGCAGTACGCGGCGACTGGTGACTACGCGCTCTATCCCGATCGCCGGGAGTTGCGGCTGGCGAACATGAGCTTCCGCTTCGACACCGC
>JAICJQ010000006.1 GCA_025928335.1 Gemmatimonadaceae bacterium | reverse complement strand
GTACGTGTGCGGCAGCAGGGCGACGCGCGCGGCGTTCGACTGTCGGCACATGTCTATATGAGCCCGGCCGACGTCGATACGGTGCTCGATGTCGTGACAGCGATAGGGAAGTGATGGGCGAATGGGCGAGTGGGCGAATGGGCGAGTGGGCGAGTGGGCGAGCGTTGAGGCATCGCGGACCGGATGGACAACGATATTGGATGTCGAAGGATGAACGCGCGGCGTTGGGGCGCACGCGGCTGTCGATCATCGATCTCGCCACGGGCGATCAGCCGATCTCGAATGAAGACGGGACGATTCACATCGTCGTGAACGGCGAGTTCTACGATTTCGAGCGCACGCGCGGTGAGCTGATGGCGCGCGGACACCGCTTCCGCACGAAGTCCGACAGTGAGATCGCGCTGCATCGGCGTGAAGCCGCTGTTTTACGCCGAGCACAACGGAGCGCTTTATCTCGCGTCGGAAGTCAAGGCGCTGTTCGCGATGGGCGTGCCGGCGCGATGGAGCAACGAGTCCGTGTACGCCGCGGGTTCGTGCTTCCGGGCGAACGGACGCTCTTTGGGGACGTACACGCCGTTCCGCCGGGCCACTATCTCCGCGCAACGCGCGAGTCGCACCGCGTCCACCAGTATTGGGACGTCGACTATCCGCGCGACGACTCGGCACCAGCCCCGAAGAGCGACGCCGAATACATCGAAGGTTTCCGCGCCGTTCTCGAGGAGGCGGTCAAAACTCTACTTCGCGCCGATGTTCCGGTCGGATGCTATCTCAGCGGCGGCATCGACTCGTGCGCCGTGCTCGGTCTCGCTTCGCGACATCACGACGGGCCGGTACGTGCGTACACGTTGAGGAGACAGCGCGTCTCTTGCGTGAGCTGACGGAGAACAATCAGGTCTCACGCGGCCTGCTCCTGCGGGAGGGAGACGTCGACACCGGCGGTCTGTGCCGAACGCTGCTCGGATCCGCGCCATCCTGGTTGGAGGCGATGAGTGGGACCGGGGCGCGCACACGCTCGCTGATGCGTTGAATGTGCTGATGCAGGACACGCTGCGTGGCTCGGCCGCCGCCAACATGCGCTTTCTCGATCCAGCAAAGATGGTGGCGGTGCTCGACGATCTCGCGAAACCGGACGCCGACGCAGGGCACCGCGTCGTGATGGACCAGGTGCTGACGCTCGCGTTGAGCTTCGTCTTCATGCACGAGGGGCTCGGATTGTCGGCCTGACCGCGCGAGTGGGCGAGGGAGGTATGCGCTTCGTTCCGCGACGTTGCCTGAATGCCTGGCCGCCGGTACAATCTGGCGGTCGGGCGTTCACCGCTTTCGGGAGAATTGACGATGCGTACGATGGCAGGTCTGGTTCGAGCCTCCGCCGCGGGCGTGCTGCTGATTGCGAGCAGCGTGCAGGCTCAAGCGACGAAGGAGCAGGCTACGTTGGCGGCCCAGATGAAAGGCGCCAAACACGTCGCGCTCGTGGATGGCATCGCGGCGGCCAGCCCTTCCGGCAAACCGATCTCGGCGCGATATGAGTACGAGGACAAGAAGCTGAAGTTGTCGGTGTTCATCGAGAAGGACGGCGCCTTCACGGAAATCTTCGTCGACCACATGACCGGCAAGGTGGCGACGGTCGACAAGATCACCGGCGGCGAGGACCTCAAGGAAGCAAAGACCGAGAGCAAAGCGTTCGCCAAAGCGAAGGTGACGCTGGCGGCGGCGCTCGGAAAAGCGCTCGCCGCGAACGCGGGATATACCGCCGTCGAAGTCGTTCCCATGCTCGAGGGTGGGAAGCCGGTCGCGGAAATCACTTTGATGAGGGACGGGCAATTCAAATCGGTATCCGAGCCGCTGACCTAACGTGCGGCAAGCGGAGGGCGCGCGGATGCCGACCGTGTTCACGCCGGGCGACAAAACGTTTTATGCGTCGGACTCCGCATCGTCGAGCTACAGCGGAGTTTTCGAGGATGACGGACGTACCGGCTATTTCTACGCCTACGATCGCGCTGCGGCGAAGGACCGTCGCATTCTCGATGCCTGTCTCATCTACAATGTCGCCGCGGTAACGGACCGCGATCGGCCGTCGGAGGCCGAGATCATCTGGGCGCGCGACGGCATGAAGGCCGCTTTGGTGATCAACGACCGTGCGCACGCCGTCATCGACTTCGATGCTCGGCGCGCCTACTGCCGGACGAACTTTCCGCCGCCGTCCGGGCAATGGCGCGCCGATGTTCGATTAGCATGGGACGACGCGCTGCTGGCCGACTTCGACTGAACACGAGACGCGATCGTCGGAGCTGAAATCTTTTTTCTCGATCAAGGCATCACGCGTTGTCCGCCCAGCGTGTACTTCGTGATCCAGTCCTGCTCGCGCTGCATCTTGTCGAGTTGATGGTAGTACTCCGCGAGGCCGTGACCCTCGCGCGGATAGAACACGAGCTGGACGGTCTTCCCGCGATCCTTGAGCGCGCGATAAAACTCCATCGACTGGCCGATCGGCACACGCTGATCGCTTCCACCCTGTTGGATGAGGAGTGGCGTCGTCACGTTGTCGACGAACGTGATCGCCGAGCGGGCGCGATAGAAGTCGAGTGTCTTCTGCGTCGGGATGCCGCTGAAGAACGTGCCGATGTAGCCGGGGATGTCCGTCGTCCCGTACATGCTCTGCAAATCCGACAGCCCCGCGCCCATTCGCGCCGCCTTGAAACGACTCGTCTGGCTGACGACCCACGCCGTCATGTAGCCGCCGTAACTCCATCCCTCGAACGCCATCTTCGATGAATCGGCGATGCCGCGTTTGATCACGTCGTCCACGCCGGTCATGATGTCGCGATAGTCACCGCCGCCCCAATCCATGATGTTCGCGCGCGTGAACTTCTCGCCGTAGTTCGTCGAGCCGCGCGGATTCGGATACAACACGGCCCAACCTTGACCGGCCCACACTTGGCCCGGCGATCCCCAGCTGGCCTTGAAACCAGCGCTCGTGGCGCCCGTCGGACCGCCGTGCGCCTCGACGAGCAACGGATATTTGCGTCCAGCCTGATAGCCGATGGGCTTGAGCAGGATTCCTTCGACCGGAGTTCCGTCGGTGCTCTTCCACGTGATCACGTCCGTCTCACCGAGCGCGAGGTCACGCAATTGTGGATTGAGGTCGGTGAGCTTCTTCGGCGATGCAAACGTCAGGTCGCTCACGTAGACATCGCCCGGCGCGTCCGACGAGCCCAGCGTATAGGCGGCGAGTCGGCCGTCCTTCGACAGCGAAGGATTGCCGATCAGCACCTTGCCGACAACGCGATTCAATTTGTTCGACGCGAGGTCGTACGCGTACACGGCGCTCCACGCGCGCTCGCCGGTCGTGAACAGCACACGCGACCCGTCGGGGGTCCAACGGGGATTGCCCGCCGACACGTCGATCTTCGCGTCGTAGGTGTCCTTCGCCTTTCCCGACGCGACATCGTAGAGGATCAAATGATCGTTTCCGATCTCGCGATCCATGATGCTGTCGGCCCGCGCGGTGTGGCTCTGTGGAAGAATGGTGAATGCGATCGTCTTGCCGTCGGGCGACCAGGCCGGCGCCGATCCCGCCTCGGGCTTCGTGGTGATCTTCTTCAACGACTTGTCGGCGATGGTGACGACGTACATGTCGGAGCGAGAATCGCGGAGCATCGTCGTCGGTGCAGCTTGGAAGGCGAGCCGCGTTCCATCGGGCGACCAGCTTGGCGGTCCGCTGACGGTGAGCTTGCCGTGTGCCACTTCGGTAGCGTGTTTCGTCGCGACGTCGATCACCCACGCGTGCGAGAGGCGGAAGTTGTCCTCGTACACCTGAGGATCATCGCGGCGAGCCGTCTTTGCTTCGTCGGTCTTCGGCAGCGTGTCGACCGCAAGGAAGGCGATATGCGAGCCGTCCTTCGACCAGTCGAAGCCGCTGACGTTCTCTTTGGACGTCGTGAGCTGATAGGCCTCACCGCCATCCATCGGCAGGATCCAGATCTGTGTCTTGGTGTCCGTTCCGCTGCCACGCGATGAGACGAATGCCAGCGAACGGCCATCGGGCGACCACTGCGGGCCGCTCTCGCCGCGCTCGCTGAACGTGAGTTGGCGCGGCGTTCCGCCGGCGGCGCTCACCATCCAGATGTGCGACCGCGTCTCGTGCTTGTCGCCCTTGGCGGTATCGGGTTTGGATGGGTCGGTGGACGGGCGCGCGTTGGGATGGTCCCAGGCGCTGACGGTGTACGCCACCTTGGACCCGTCAGGCGAGAGCGCAACGCCGCCGACGTTCTTGAGCTCCATGATGTCCATGAAGGTCATCGGTCGCTTGTTTTGCGCGCCGGCCGAAGCGGACACGGCAAGTAACGCGACGACGCACGCCGTTGCGCGCGTCAGTGGGGAAATCATTTTTGCGGCTCCAGTGCGGGTCAGTTGAATTCTGCAATGCGGGCTTCGCGGTTGCCACTCCGCTCCGCATCGAAAGGGATTCGACTGTAAAGAGTCTACGGTTGATTTCTCGCCCCAGCCAGTACACCGCCCGGCGCGCGTCATTGATAATCTCGACGAAGCGCTGTAACACTCGTCCGTGCCCTACTGCCCCAAGGCCGCTCTTTTGCGACAGGGATCTCGGTGAGAGTCTCCAACCTGGTGCAGGCAGTCGACGCGCACGCCTGCGGGGAGCCGGGCCGCGTGATCGTCGGCGGCGTGCTCGACGTTCCCGGCGCGACGATGTACGACAAGATGTGCTACCTCCGCGATCACGCCGACGGCCTGCGCAAGCGGATGCTCAGGGAGCCGCGCGGCTATCCGGCAGCAAACTGCAATCTGGTTCTGCCGACGTCGAACCCCGCTGCCGACGCCGGCTACGTCATCATGGAGCAGGTCGAATACCCGGGAATGTCGGGCACGAATACGATCTGTGTGACGACCGTGCTTCTCGAGACGGGAATGCTGCCGATGACGGAGCCGGTGACCGAGCTGACCCTCGAGTCGCCGGCGGGCTTGATCAAGGTGCGCGCGGATTGCGCCAACGGCAAAGTGAAGCGCGTCACGTTCAGAAACGTCCCTGCGTTCGCCGCGTATCTCGACACGAACATCGAAGTACCACACCTCGGCACGGTGATGGTCGACGTCGCCTATGGCGGCATGTTCTATGTGATCGCGGACGCGGCGCAGTTCGGCCTGCGTCTCACTCCCGACGAGGGGCGCGACATCGTCCGCATCGGCGAAATGATCAAAGCGGCCGCGAAGGAACAGTGCCCGATCGTGCACCCCGAACAACCTGGCTTCGACGGCGTGACCATCGCACAGCTCTCAGGGCCGCCGCTGAAGGACGACGCGGATCGGCAGAACGCCGTCGTCGTCTCGACGGGCGAGCTGGATTGGAACAAGCCGAGCACGTGGACGGGCGCGATCGATCGATCGCCGTGCGGCACGGGCACCTGCGCCAAGATGGCCACACTGTACGCGAAGGGACAACTGTCGCTCAACCAGGACTTCCGGCATGCGGGGGTGCTGGGAACGGTCTTCACGGGTCGTCTCGTCGAGGAGACGCGAGTCGGGAAGTACACGGCAGTCGTGCCGACGCTCGGCGGGCAAGCATGGATCACCGGCATGGCGACGTACGTCGTCGATCCGGATGATCCGTTCCCCGATGGATTCACGGTGGGAGACATATGGTAACCATGATCGGGCGCAGCCTGGCGACCATTGCCGCGACCGTCGCTTTCGCGGGATCGGTCGCCTGTGCTCCGGGTGCGGGTGTCCCGCAAGCCCCGGCGCCACAAGGCCCGCCACCGACGCGCTCGGAGATTCTGCGCGGCGAGTATGGTCGCTACCGCGCCAACAATGATCTCTTGTTCTACCACCTGGACGTTCGCGTCGACCCGGAGAAGAAGTTCGTGAGCGGCAAGAACACGATCCGGTTTCGCATGCTGTCCGACGACGACCGCATTCAACTCGACCTACATCCGGCGCTCACCGTCGACCGGATTCTGCTCGACGGCGCGCCACTGCCATACACTCGTGAGGAGAGCGCCGTCTTCATCGCGTTTCCGCGCACACTCAAGAAGGACAGCTCGTACTCCATCGAGTTCCAGTACTCGGGCACGCCGCTCGAGATCTCAGCGCGCGGTGGAATTGGCTTTCGAAGGGATGCCAACGGCCACCCTTTCATCAATACGGTCTGCGAGGGCGTCGGGTCGAGCACGTGGTGGCCGAGTAAGGATCAGTGGCACGATGAAGTCGACAGCATGCGGATCAGCGTCTCGATTCCGAATGGGCTGACCGATGTGTCCAATGGCGCCTTCGCCGGCAAGACCGACTTGGGCGACGGCTACACGCGCTGGGACTGGACCGTGCACTACCCGATCAACTCCTACGACGTGTCGATGAACATCGGCGACTACGTGCATTTCACCGACACGTACAAAGACATGACGTTGAACTTCTACGTGTTGCGTGACAGCCTCGAGAAGGCGAAAACGCAATTCGGCCAGGCGAAGGGGATGTTGGCGGCATACGAGCATTACTTCGGCGAATATCCGTTCAAGAAAGACGGTTACAAGCTGGTCGAAGCGACCAACGCCGGCATGGAGCATCAGAGCGCGGTGACGTATGGCAACGGCTTCAAGAACGGGTACGGAGGCCGCGATTGGACGGGGGTGGGCGTCAGCCCGCGGTTCGACTTCATCATCATTCACGAGAGCGGTCACGAATGGTTCGGAAACGCCGTGTCGGCGTCGGACCGCTCCGACATGTGGATTCACGAAGGATGGACGACGTACCTCGAAGTCCTGTACGTCGAGTACACCTTCGGCTACGACGACGCGCTGAAGTACGTGAACGGGTATAAGACCAAAGTTCAGAACAAGCAGCCGATCATTCCGCCCGGCGGTTTGATGCGTACGCCACCGCAGGACATGTACTTCAAGGGCGCGCTGATGCTGAACACACTACGCAACGTTGTGAACGACGACCCACGCTGGTTTGCGCTGCTCCACGATCTCTACCAGCATTTCAAGTATCAGAACATCACGACCGACTCCATCGTGGCGTTCTTCAACAAGCGGACGGGCAGGAATTTGACGCCGGTGTTCAACCAGTATCTGCGACATACCGCGCTGCCGACGCTCGAGCTCAAGTTCGATACGACCGCGAAGACGGTAGCCTATCGCTGGCAGGCGGCCGAACCTGGCTTCGCGATGCCGATCCGCGTCGGCGCCAACAACGCGTGGCAGATCGTCGAACCGACAACCCGAGGATGGAAGACGATGCCGACGCGCCTGACGCCGGCAACGTTCGACGTAGCGACGGATCTGTATTTCGTGAACGTCGTCAAGCAATAGCCGGCGGCGAGCCGACTGGACGAGGCCTCAACGCTCTTGCGCGGCGGCCGCGACTCTTACATTGTAAGGAATGACCGCATCGTCCGTACGGCTCGGCCATTTCGAGCAACTCGTTCTGCTAGCGGTGCTCCGCCTCGGCGACGCCGCCTACGCCTCCGCCATCCTCGACGAGATCGACCACGCGACCGGTAAAACTGCGTCGGCGGGCTCGATGTACGTCACCCTCGACCGTCTCGAGGAAAAGGGATTCCTCCGTTCGCGACTTGCCGACAGCACCAGCGAGCGCGGAGGCCGGCCGCGACGCTACGTGACCGTCACGGCATACGGTCTCCGCGAGTTGCGATCGTCGCGCGCCGCGCTGCTCAAGCTCTGGCGTGGGTTGGAGGGTGTTCTTGAGAACTCATGACAGCCCCACGCCGCCGCGGCTCGCCGAGTGGCTCGTCCGCGTCGTCGCCGCACGATCCACCCACGTCGACTCGGTGCTCGGTGATTTGAACGAGGAATTCGTTCGGCTCGCCGCACGATCGAGCGGCGCGGCGGCGCGCTGGTATTGGCGTCGCACTTTATCGATTGCCATTCACTTCCTGCCGCTCTGGTTCCGGAGACCTCGCACAACGTCGCCGGTGCCGACGCGAGACTCGACGCTCACGACATTTCTGAGCGATCTTCGATTCGGTACCCGTTCCCTCCGGCGCGCGCCAAGCTTCACGATCGCCGCCGTCCTCGCGCTCGGCCTCGGCACCGGCTCGGCCGCCGGCGTCTTCAGCCTGCTCCGCGGAGTTGTCCTTCGCCCGCTTCCCTACGCGCAGCCGGAGCGTCTCGTCACGCTCTGGGAAGTGAATCACACCAAAGCGCTCGAGCATGAACCGATCTCACCGGTCAACTTCGTCGACTATCGACGGTTGAGCGGCGTGTTCGAGGACGCCGCCGCCTGGTGGCGGCCGCAAATCAATTTGACCGACGACAGCGGCGAACCGGTGCGCGTCAATGCCATCGAGACGACGGAGAATCTGTTCGCCGTGCTTGGCGTGCGACCCTACCTCGGTCAGAGCTTCACCATCCATCCGCAGCTTTACGGCAGAGAACACGAAGCAATGATCAGCTACCGGCTCTGGCAATCGCGCTTCAACAGCGATCGCGGAATCGTCGGGAAGCCGGTCCACCTCAATGGGTACAACTACACGATCGTTGGCGTGATGCCGGCTGGTTTCGGCTTCCCTGGTCAAACCGACCTTTGGCAGCAGCTGAGCTGGGACCTGAACCAGCACACCCGTTTCGCGCACTTCATGGAGAGCGTGGAGCGACTCAAACCCGGCGTCTCCATAGACCTCGCCCAACGCGAGCTGGATCGTCTTTCGGCGCGACTCGGCGCCGAGAACAGGGCGTCGAACGGCGCGTGGACCGTTCGCGCGACAGCACTCGATCGCGAGATCGCGGGTGTTTTTCGACCGGCGTTGTTCGCGTTGCTCGGTGCGTCGGGGCTGTTGCTGCTCATCGCGTGCATCAACGTCGCCAATCTGCTCCTCGCGCGCGCTGTGTCGCGGCGCCGCGAGGTCGCGCTTCGCTCGGCGATCGGCGCAAGCCGTCCGCGGCTGATCCGGCTCTTCCTGACGGAGAGCGTCGTGCTCGCCGTGATGGGCTCTTTGATCGGACTCGGGGTCGCGGTGGCGAGCGTTCATGGTCTGTTGGCGTGGTCGCCGATTCACATTCCGCGCTCCGAAGGCATCGGCGTCGATCTACCAGTGCTTCTCTTCGCGACGGTGGTCGCGGCGACCACCGTGATTGTCTTCGGTCTCGTGCCGGCTGTATTTCTTTCGCGCGTCGAGCTTCACGATATGCTCAAGGACGGTACGCGAGGCTCCGGCTCTCGCGGCAACGGGCTGCGAAACCTCCTCGTCGTCGCGGAGGTGGCGCTCGCCGTGGTGCTGCTCTCCGGATCCGGCGTGATGATCCGCAGCGTCTCGAAGCTCGTCCGCGTCGACGCCGGACTCGATCCAACTGCCGCGATCACGATCGACCTGCAGCTGCCGGACGCCGCGTACGGCGATTGGACGCGCGTCGATCAGTTCTATACGTCGTTGGCGAACGCGCTGCGGGTGAATCCGGAAATCGTCGGCGTTGGTGCGGCAAATTTCCTTCCGCTCGAGCCGGGGTGGCGCCTCGCCTATCAGGTCACCGATACCCGAACGACAGCCGAGCAAGCGCCGCAGGCCCAGTTTCACATCGCGGACGAGGGATATTTCAACGCCCTTCGCATTCCTGTCGCTTCCGGTCGCACATTCACCGCGCACGACGATGCGCACGCGCCACCGGTTGTCGTGATCAATGAAACCATGGCGCGACAGGTCGCGCCGGCCGGATCCGCGATCGGCAAACGCATCGCCACCCCTGTAACGGGAATCGGTCCGTTGAGTCGCCGCATCGTCGCGGACAGCCTCTACCAAGTCGTCGGAGTGGTGAAGGACGTCAAGAACAGCTCGCTGCGCTCAGCGTCGGAACCCGCGGTTTACTTCGCGAGCCACCAATTCCCGAGCCGGAAGATGCACCTCATCGTCCGCGGCCACGGTGAGGGCGCGCGCCTCGCGTCGCTCGTGCGCAACGAAGCTCAGCGACTCGATCCGACGCTTCCCATAGGCGACGTCAAGTCGATGGATCGGGTGCTCGAAGAATCGGTCGATCCGCCGCGCTTCGTGATGCTACTCATGTCGGTGTTCGCCGGACTGGCGCTGACGCTGGCCGCCGTGGGCATCTACGGCATCCTGACCTTCCTCGTCAGTCACCGCCGCCGCGATATTGCGATTCGTCTCGCCCTCGGCGCCGAACCCTCGGCAATGCTTTGCATGATCGTGCGCGAAGGACTCGGGCTGACGCTCGTGGGCTGCGGGCTCGGCGTGATCGGGGCACTCGTGGCTGGCCGGTCGCTCGCCGGGTTTCTGTTTGGTGTCGCGCCGTGGGATCCCGTGACGCTGGGCGGCGTCGTGGTGCTCGTTGGACTCGTCGCGACTGCCGCCTGCATCGTGCCAGGGCGACGCGCGGCGTCGGAGGATCCGGTGCGAGCGCTGCGAGCGGAGTAGGCATCCCTCAGGATAGGAAGTGGATCGATGGCCGTTCCTTTCGACCACCGTCTGACGTCGGCGCTGCGCAGGATTCCGAAATGGAGATGCGGCGCCGTGGCCGAGGCGTTCCCCGTCGAGCCGACATAGCCGATCAATTCGCCGCGCTCGAGCGACATGCCGTCGTGCATTCCGGCCGCGTAGTGATCGAGATGCGCGTACATCAGGATGAAACGCTCCGACGAGTCGGCCGCGTAGATCATCAAGCCGCCGGCCACGCTCTTGAACAGCTTGAGCAGGCGTCCCTTTGCGGCCGAAAGGATCGGCGTCGACCGCGGCGCCATGATGTCGAGCGCTTCGTGGCGTCGCAGGCCGCCGGCGCGCGGAGCGTCGAAACTGCTGCGCAATGAATCCGGGTTGATCCCCTGGAGCGGCATCGCGATCTCGTCGGTCAGAAGCGAGAGATCGCTTGGCGTTACCGTCGTCGTTCCACTCGGCGCGATCGGAGCGACGTCGCCGGTCGCCTGATGTTCGACCGTTCGCGTTCGGGTGGCGTCGATCCTGGATGACGTTGCGGCCGCCGTGCCGCGCGCCCCTTGCCCGCTCGCCGACGCGAAGACGATGCCCCCGACGAGCGCGCACTGCACATAACTAATGGCCTCGATGCGCCGAAGCTCTCGCGCGATGGGCTCGACATGTGAGAATTGCCATCGCACAAACCTCATCATCGGCCAGAGCTCGAATCCGACAACGGTGATGAATAGGGCCATCTTCACGACGAAACCGGCATCCAGCGCATAGAGGCTGGCAACGTTCGCCGACCCATTCGCCAACCACCACGCGCCGGTAATCACCCAGAGAACAACGGACCCTTCCCACCACCTGTTGCCGACGTACGCCCGACGGAGCGCGCGGGGCTCGCCGGATCGACGGAGCGAGTCGTGAAGCGCTCGCGCGCGCGACCACAGCCCACCAAGCCCCGCGCCGAGCGCGAGCAGGTGCAGTGACGCGACGAGGAGGCCCGTGCCCAACATACGGCCGTGTGTGGCACGACACGGGCCATTCTCTCGTCAAAACCGCGAACGGTTCGCCTACAGGTCGATAAACGGCCGCAGGACGTCGCGCGTCTTCCGGTCCAGCAGGTGCGGCGCGCGCAGGTTGTACAGATCTCCGGCGACGTCGCGGATGAGCGATGCACCATCCGGCAGAACGCGAGGCCAGTCGTCGAGGTGTGTCTGGAACGAGCGGGCGCCGGACGTCGTCTCGACCGACCACTGTCGGATCTCCACTTCCTCATCGATCGCCAGCACGCGCGTCACCTCGAGCACGAAGCCCGCGATGGCGAGCGCGCGCTCGATGGCAGCGCGAGACGTGTCGTCGAGCGCCGCGGGGTCGTCGACGATCGCCACCTCTTTGTCGCTCGCGTCGCGTGGAAGCGTCAACCGTGAGCGCTTCTCTACTTCGCGCAGGCGAGCGCCTCTTCGTTGTAGCGCACGCGGCCGGCTCGAGCGGCGGCGATGAACCCGCCGATCGGGCAAAGCGACTGGGTCGGCCCACTGTATCCGCCGAAACCACGACGCATCGAGTACGGCCGAATGAACACACTCTCCGAATCGACCGGGACGGTCGCGACGTTTTCATAAAACGCTAACGCCTTGCCGTCCTGAAAGAGATATTGCTCGACGTTCGAGACATAGAACGCGCGCAGCGTGCCATGGTGCTGGCTGAGGTACGCGCCGATGGCGCGCACCGCTTTCGGACCGCCGAAATCGCCCGACACCGGCACGATGAGATTCCGCTCGTGAAGCGACTTGATCGTCCGGAAGCTCTCCTCGGAGGAAAGGAAGCTGCGCGGTTGTCCCGTGCGATCGGTGGAGTATCCCGTGAGCTCGGCGAAATCTCCGCCGCGGCCGTTCGTCGCCCCGCGGGTCGCGATCGACGGGCCGTAGCCGTAGAAGGCATCGAAGACGTATTTGAGCGTCTCGCGCTCATCCTCGGTAAACGTGAATCCGTGCGTCTCGAACAACTGCTTCGTCACACGCGCGTAGGTCCGGTTGGCGAGAGCGGAATCGGTGGCGACGTTGCGATACGCCTCCCACATCGCCTGGATCGACGTGGACGTATCGAGACCGGCCGGCCGGGGCTTCGCGAACACGAGGGAAATGAAATCCGCTCGATCCTTCGCCAACTCGAAGAATGCCTTGAACATCAGATGCTGCACGACGGCCTGGCGACGAATGTCGACGATGAACGCCATGCGCGGCCGAATGGCCGCGATGTAGGTGAAATTCTGCTCGGGACCAACTCCCATGTACACGTCGCCGGCAACGTGGCTCTCGCGAAGCATGGTGAACAGCGCGCCAACCTCCATCTCGTTCGACGTGAAGTTGTCGCGTATCTGGAAGTAGCCACCCGGCTCCGAGATATCCGCCTGCAGCTTCCAGAACTCCGCGTCGCTCAGTCGCGCCGGGAGCGCGTCGGGTGGCGAGACGGGAGCACTCGGCCGAGCGATCGGTGTCGGCGCTGCCACAACCGGCGTTGCGTTGGCCGGCGGCCGCGTGCACGCCGCGAGCGGCAGCAGGGCAATCGAGACAATGAGTCGAGCGACGTTCATGATTAGGCGCTTGGGCGATTGGGCGGAGCGCGTTACGAATGCTCCGCGTGGTGTTTGAGTCCGGCAGTGAGGGTGCCGTCGATCCCGAAGATTTCGGGATTCCATTCTGAATACCGGCTGCCGTCGACCAGAATTGCCCAGACGCCCTCGGGAGGCGCATTGATCGAGACCTGTGTCGCGTAATCGATCATCGTAGCAACGTCGCCGCTCCGCCATCGAGTTGGTACAGAGCGGCCACTTCGGCGTCTGTCAGGGCGCGCGAATACATCGTGAGCTCGTCCAACAGTCCGGTGTAGTTCACACCGAGGCGGATCGTCGCGGACGCGGGCTCCATGTTGAACGGCTCTTTGATCCCCTCAGTGGTTCCGGCGAGCTTGCCGTTGAGGTAGAGCTTCGCCGTCCCGCCGGCGTCGGAGCCGAGGTTGGAGAAGACGATGACGACGTTCGTCCACTGTCCGTGCGCGAATGGTGGTTGCGTCACGACGACGGTGCGTTGATCGAAAAACGCGGTCTGTTCCGGCTGTGCCTTGCCCTTCATCCACACGGCGGAATCGCCGAACACACCGAGCCGGAAGTGACGCGGCTTGTCGTCGCGCGTAAAGTCGACCCAGACCGCCGCATTGTTGTACGTCTTGTCGGTGATCTGGAGCGGGTCCGTGTAGCCTGGCTCGAGGTCCGTGTCGGGGCTCAGGCTCAGCCAGAAGGAAACCGTCCCGCTCCAGTTCCGCGGGCGATAGTTGGTGTTGACTGCCCCTCTATAGAAGACGGCCTGCGTGTTCTTTTTCTTGAACTGCAGCGCATCCCCGTACCGCCCCTGACCTTTGGCGATGACGATGTCCGGACTCGCGACGTCGGCCACGGCGGCGTCGAGTTTGGCGTACGACGGCGCGGTGTAGATGAGACGGTCGCCGTGTGCGTAGTCGGCATCGAAGCCGTGATCGAACGAGGCGAGGAAGGCGAGCGTGGCGCGCAAACTGTCGCGCAGTGCCGTGGCTGATCGCGCAGCGGCCTGCGGCGACGGAGCATTCTGCGCTGTGCCAGAGGCCGGCGTACCTAGCGCTGCCGCCAGAGCGGCAACGGCCGAAACGATGAGACGAGCGTAAGTATCGCGCATGGGAATCGTGGGTTGTATCGCTCGGGCTAAGGTCGCGCGCGGCGGCAGTCTTGGCTAGCCGGGGCCGGGCATGCAGCTTTTCGTCGTGCTCGAAACGGAGACGCGATGTGCGGAACAGACCACAGCCATGATCACGATCGTGGACAGTTCGGGTTTCTCGTCGACACCGCGGAGATCCGCGCGCTGATCGGCGAGACCGAACGGATGATGAACGGCAGCGATGACCCCGCCGCTCGTGTCGAGGCATTGAAGCCCGCGTTCGCCAAGCTACTGTCCGCTGATAAGTGGCTTCCCGACGAGTTCGCCCAGCCGGATGAAAAGAGCCGGATGGGCGACGGGATCGGCCAGTACGCCCTGTACCGGGCCGAAGACGGGTCGCTCTGCCTGTTCTCTCTCGTCGTCCCACCTGGGGCGTCGACTCCGGTGCACGACCATTTGGCATGGGGCCTCGTCGGTGTGTACCGCGGAGAGCAGGACGAGACGGTATATCGCCGGCTCGACGACGGGAGCGACCCGGCGCAGGCGCACCTCGAGGTGTCGAAGCGACAGGAACTGCGGCCCGGCGATGTCTACGCGCTCCTTCCGCCGACCGACGACATCCATTACGTCAAGACGCTTTCCAAATCGGCGTCGATTTCGATTCACTTGCTGGCCAACGACACGGCCTGCGTCTGGCGGCATAAGTACAACCCGGACTCGGGTGCGGTGACGCCCTTCCGCTCGGGCTACGCGAACGCACCCTGCCCGACCGACCACTCGTCGTAACTCGCCCAATCGCCAGCCGCCGAGTCCCCCAAAAGTCTGATTTTTCGTCGGTTCAGCGAAAATCACCCGAACGGGTGACGCGCGATTCGAGGCCCGGACGCAGAATGGCGCCGTCACCAACCCCTCTTCCAATGAAAAAAACAGTCTGGACGTTCGGTCTCATCTCCGGCGCGATCATGGCTCTCTTCATGATCGTTACGCTCCCATTCGCCAACGCCCTCGATGAGCACAGCCTCATCCTCGGCTACGCGGGCATCGTCGCCGGATTCCTGCTCGTCTACTTCGGCGTCCGTTCGTACCGTGACAACGTGTTGGGCGGCAGAATCGGCTTCGGGCGGGCGTTCACCGTCGGTGTTCTGATTGCGACGATCGGAAGCGTTTGCTACGTCGCGACCTGGGAAGTGCTTTACTACAAGTTCATGCCGGATTTCTACTCGCGGTACGGGCAGACGGTTGTCGATCAGGCCCGAAAGAGCGGCAAGAGCGAGGCGGAGATCGCGAAGACTCAGGCAACTATGGAAGAGATGACGAAGAACGCCGGGAATCCGATCTGGGTGTTCGGGATGACGTTCATCGAGCCGCTGCCGGTCGGTCTCCTCATCGCGCTCGTGTCGGCGGGCGTCCTGCGGCGCCGGAGCGGTTCGCGCGATCCCGTGCTCGCGGCGGCGTGATCGACCGCAGCGCGAAGCTCGAAAAGAACTAGGCGTCGAAGACCGGCCATCCTCCCGCGGGCGTGCCCGCGGGAGGATGCTACTTCACTGCGGAATGCTGTTCATTTTCCCCATGAACAGGATCGTTCCCGAAAGCCGATCGCGAATCACGAAGATGAACGGCCGATCCACGTCGAGCGAGGGCGGCGTCGACGCGGCCAAGGCAACGTTGGTCACCGCCGCGGCCTCCGTACCCGATTCATTGACGTCGACAAAGGCCTTTTGTTTGACGTAGGAGATGGAGACGGGCGATGAGGTCAACGCCGAGAAGTCGGCGTCTCCGCTGAACGCGATGCCCATCCCCAACGCCGCGAGATCGTCGTTGAGCGTCCGGTCGTACGTGACCGAGAACTTGGGGAGCGTCACGCCGAGCACGATGCCCATCGACCCATCGAGCATTCCGACGATATCGTTCCACTGCGTTGTCGTCAGCGCCGCCGCGATCGAGTCGACGCTGAAGCCGCGTTCGGGAAGCACAATGGTCATTCCGAACGCCTCGTTGCCGTAGCTGAGCTCCGCGGTGTAAAGATGCGGGAATGAGAACACTCTATTGAGTACGGCGGGGTTCGGATCGCGGTGCATCATGCTTACCGTCTGCGTCGACCCAGTGCTCGTCTGGAATGTGCCCGGGTGCGTCAGAGCGGGATCGAAGCGCGTGCGCCAGCTCGCCTTGAAGTAGATGGCGTTCATCAGGTACATCTGGTCAGCTGGGCTGATGTGGTCGAGGATCGTCGGGATCTTGCCCTGGGTGTTGGAATTCACCCACCCGTTGATCACTGACAGCGAGCTCGGATCGCTGAAGTTCAGCCCTCGCACCTCGGCGCTAAATGCGTCTTTCACCACGTCGACGAACGACTGCCGGACGGGGAATCCGTTCCGGTACCAGATCGAATTCGCGAGCTGGAAGGTCGTCGACGGGTCGAGGCCGCGAAGCAATCCGATGAGGCCTTTGTAGCCGGCGTTGATCTGCTGGAGGTCGGCGGTATCGAAGCCGAGGGTCGCACGCATGGCGTCGAGCGTCGTGCCGTGCGCGCCGTTCATCGTCATCCCCAGCGCCATCGATGCGCTGAGCGGTGATACGAACACATTCCTGCCGGGCTGCGCCTTCGCCAACTGCCGGAAAAGCGCAAGCGAGAACTGGTTGCCGGCTTTGAGCACCTGCTGCTCGCCGGCGGTGAGATCGCGCGGTAAGCGCGTGATCGTCGTGGGCGGTGGCTCCGTCACGTCTGACGCCGAACACGCCGACAGGCTTCCGACAATGACGATGAACGCGGCCCTGCGGATCTGACGATGAAGGTTCATGGGCACTCGCGATGAGAGTTATCTGCACGATAACGCTTCGCACGGAACATCGCGACGAGGGGGCTTTCGCCGAATTGGCCAGACACTGCCGGCAAGCGGCAGACACGGGCGTGACGGTGGGCCCCGTGCTCCGTCTCCCTTGAGGAGCTCGTTGGCCTTTGTCAAAACTCTTTCCAACCGTCCCATGCGCACACTGACCCGCTTGCTGAGCGTCGCTGTATTCCTGGTTCTTCTGCCGTTGACGAGCGGGATGAGTCAGACCGTGCCACAGCGGGCGTCTGTTCGAGCCGACTCGATGTACTCCAGTCGCGAAAAGGACTTCAGGGTTGGCAAGAGCGTCTACCTTCGCTCGAGCAAGACGCTCATCGGCACGATCATCGCGATCGACCCAATTCACTCGTTCCCTCCGAGCTTCGGTCGCACCCGCGCGAAAGGCTTGCTCATCAAGCGCAAGGACGGACCGCTCGACTGGATGCCGATCGATGGCGTGCTCCGCATCTACGTCGTCGCGAGGACATCGTAAGCGCCGGCCGGATCTTCGGCCCAGATGCGCGGATCGTCACGTCGCGGGCCGCCGAGCCTTGGCGTACTTTCTCTCTGTCACGGGAGGCCCGGGGTTCAGCATGTCATACGTCGATTCGCAGTTGCTGCCGAATGAGACAGTTCTCTATCGCGCTCGGCTTCACCGAAGCCTCTACAATTGGTTTTTCAGCGTCGCCACGCTGACACTCATCGTCGCGGCGGTGGCGATCTACCAGCCGCCCTTCTGGTGGGCGGCGCTCGTTCTCGGTGTCATCAGCCTCCTGACCTTCGCGTCGGCGTGGGTGCGGTCATCGTCTTCGGAATTTGCCGTCACCGACAAGCGAGTCATCATCAAGGTCGGTTGGATCCGTCGGCGCACGCTCGAGACGATGCTCGCCAAGGTCGAAGGAATTGGCGTCGACCAAACACTCAGCGGCCGAATGCTCGGCTTCGGCAGGATTACCGTGACCGGAACCGGCGGCACGAAAGAAGAGTTCGACCGCATCGCGAATCCCCTCGAGTTCCGGCGACAGGTGCAAGCCGCGATCAGCGCGGCTGAGCAGGCGCGCGGCGCCGTTGTGCTACCGCCGAATGGGGATGCGGCCGTCGACCGTCAGGAACGAGAATGCCCGTTCTGCGCCGAGCGAATTCTCGTCAAGGCGAAGGTCTGCAGATTCTGCGGTCGCGACGTGAGCGCTGGTACGACGGCGTAGGCACGGCGCGATGCTACGGTATGGAGCGGTCGGTCAGGGCGGCGGTGAAAGCATTGGTAGCCTGCGGCGGACCTTGCACCGTCATCCCGGCCTGCAGAGGTGGTTCCCCGGTGGATCTACACGCAGGAAATCTTTTCGGTAAACCTCCTTCGACACTTTGCCGGCCTGTTGCCCGAACGCGGTGGCGGACGCCCCGACCGTCACCGTGACGTGGATGTCCGTGCGCGTGCACGGCACGATCGCAGACTCACCGCTGAAGCTCGCGCCGCTGCTCGTCACGAGCTCGACGTACGCGTCGGCGTTGCTCTTTACGGCATTCGTCGCAGCCTGCGCCATCTTGATGCCACCCACCGGATTCTTCTTGAACGCTTCGTATTGTTCCGGCGTGAGCACCTGATGCAGCAGGGCATCGGCGTAATCGTCCACCTTTCCCGCCGCCTCGTCGATCGCCTTGAAATTGAGTTTGCCGAGACCGAGCGTGAGCTCCACGCGCGGCGCGGCGAGCGCCATCACGAACCCGTGCGGGGCGAGCGGTGAGATGCTCTGGCCCTCCACGTATTTGATGTCGCCGGTCACGTTGCCTTCGGCGTCAATATTCCCCTTCTTGACCGAGAACTGCTGGGCACCGTCGTACGTGACGCGGAACGCGCCGCGGCTGTACTCCTTCCCGCCGGTGAGCGCGGGCTCGATGATCACCGCGCCGCCGATCTCGATGAACAGCGGCATGCCGCCGAGGAACGGCGCAAGCGGAATCTTGACCGGCGACGGCAGCTTGATGCGACCGTGGTCGTTGTTGTGCGGATCGGGCGCGTCAGCCGCGACCTGCCATGTGAAGTTCATGACGCCGTTCATTCGCTTGCTCGCCAACTCGAGTTGCTCCACGACCCCGCGTTCGACGTCGATCCCCGAATCGAGGTCGAAGTCGGCGATGTAGCCGGTGCCCTTGATCACGGCGCGGAATGGGCCGGCTTCGCGGGCCATCGTGACCTCGAGATCGAGCCGTCCGGCTCCTGGTGTTGCGGAGTAATTCGTCTTCCAGCCGTCGAAGACCCCGCTTGCAACTTTTTCGCCCGTCTTGAGCGCCTTCTGGCCGGCGTTGTATGCGTCCTTTATCGGGTCGGGCTGCTTCTTCGGCTTCTGCGCGTACGCCGGCGGCACGAGGACATCGAGCAGGCGGCCGCCCGTCGCTCGCCCACGATCAGGCGCCACCGATGCCACCGCAGCGGTGAAGCGAATGGGCGCGTGCAGTCTGATCTTACCCGTCCGTACGACGTCGCCGAGCGCCGCGTGATCGGTGAGGACGTACACGCGCCCACCGTTCGTGTCGGCGGCGACAACTCGACGCGCCGTCAGGTTCTTGAAGAGGAGAACGTCGCCGGCCTTGAGGCCGGCCAGTTCCGGTGCATTCGCGTCAACCGCTAGTGTCCAGCCATCGCGGCTCGCCGCGCGCACGATCGCCAGCGACCGATTCGCGTCGACGGTGTGAACGCTGGGCTGGTACGACACCTCCGCCGACCCGGTTCCGCCGGCGACCCACGCCGCTTCATCGTCGCCTCGCACGGGGGTATGCGCCCGCCCACATGCCACAGTCGCGGCGGCCAGAGCGGCAGTCCGCATCGTACGTCGGTTCCACACCGTCGCCTCCGGGTTCTCTCCTGGAACGCCCGGTTTGACGGCGGATCACCTCATCCGCTACGGGGAAACGGAGGGATTCGTGATCAGGTAGGTCGTCGCCCAGCTGGCGTAGTAGTGTGACCCGTCGTACCCGACCGCGCCCATGAGTGGAAAACCCGTCGCTGCCTGAATCGCCGCCAGACGCCGCAACACCGGGACTCTCGGATCGTTCGGTGGAAGCGAATTCGCCAACTCGCCCATCGAGGTCGCACGCACAAATGCGAGTCCGACGATGTGCGACTTCGACGCCACCGCAGCAGGATTCTTCACGAATTCCGGACCGAGCCCCTTCGTGAGCGGACGAAACTCGGCGGAGTAGAGTGGCGGCAGGAACGCGTCGAGCCAGGGCAGAAACGACTCGCGGTCCATCAGCTGGCCCATGATCGCCGCTTCCATGAGACAGGGCGACGCAAAGTCGCTCGGCCCAGGCTCCGCGGCGGTGTTGCAGCGAACATCGCGCGTGAACAGACGCTCGGCCGAGGCGCGGATCTCCGCCTCGAGAGGCGGATCGAATGACCGGGCGTATCCGAGCGCGTTATCCATCGCCATGGCGGTATTCGGATGGACGCCGGTTCTCACCGGCTGCTGGAGCCCTTTGAGATACGTGATCATTCGCTCCGACATGTAGCTCGCGAGCGGTTGCATGTTGGCGGCCCAGCGAACGGCGTCAGAGTCGTTCCATGAGCGGAGCTCGTACTGCAACCGGAGCAGCCAGGCGTACCCGTACGGCAACTCGAATGTGCCGGCAGTTTTGAAGAATTGTAAGTCTCCGGCGACGTTGCTTGCCCCGAAGTGATCGTTGAGTTTTTGTCGAATCGCCGGCGCCGTCGGCAGGTCGGGGAATGTCTTGAGAATCCTCACCAGCGTCCACGCCGAGTTGACCGCCGAATGCCAATCGTAGCACCCGTAAAACGCGCGGGTGGTTTCGAAGTCCGGCACAGGCGTGTACGTCGCCTCCCAGATGTATGGAACGGCGTTCGGCCGAGGCTGGGGATGATCCATGCACGACAACGGCATCGTCGAGAGTTGCAGCGCCGTCGACCGGTCCAACGGATGCGGCGCGACGACCGGCAATGACGCGTAGAACGACGTCAGATCGCTGAACACCGGGTCGCGTTTCGGACCACCACCTCCCGCTTGGATTGCGGTCTGCGCGACCGCGGCGGCGGCGGCGAGAGACAGCACTCCCATCGTCGCGAGCGTTCTGACGAGTTTGATCATTGCCCGACCATCCGGCGCCCGCCGCCGGTCGCCGATCGCCCCGTCATATACAGAAGGGCCTGCGCCGGCAGCCATGACAGCCCGGCCTGATCGTCCTGCATGAGCTCGAAGCCTCGCTCGGCTTGAATCGCCGAGAGTCGATGCCAGACGGCAACGCGCGGGTCAGTTGCCGGAAGCGCGCGGGCGATGCGCTCCATCGACTGTGCGCGAGCGAACGACAAGCCGGCGAGTCGAGCACGCTCGGTGGCGAGCGCCGCGGCCGCGGCTGTCGCTGACGCAGCGCGACCGGCCGGCGTCGTGTCGACCGGAGCCGCAACGGCGGGCGGTTGCGCCGGCGGCGGAGCGGCGGTCGGAATGGCGATCGCTTCCGTCAACGGCGCGAAGCGTCCGGATTGCATCGGCGGAAGCACACGGTCGATCCACGCGACGTAGGCTCGCGGCTCGAGCACGCGCGCCATGAGCGCCGCCTCACTCAGGCACGGCGAGACGATCACGGCGCCGCCACCGCCGAAAGGCGTCGGGGGCGGAGCGCCGCGAGACGTCGCGGTCAGATCGTTGGGGGCTCGAGAGCTGTCGGCGCTTGAACCGCGGCCCGCACCGCGACCGCCACCACCTCCGCGGCCGCCCCGTCCACCGCCGGCCGGCACGACGCGTTCGGACTGTGTCGCGCAGCTCGAGTCCGACAGATAAAACTTCTTCGCCGTCGTCATGATCGCCGTGCGCAGCTTCGCCTCGTGCGCGACGTCCGCGTAGTCGAGCGCCAGCGTCATGTTGAGCGCGGTGTTGCCTTGAGCACCCGTGCGAATTGGTTCGACCAACTTCGTGAAATAGGCACCGAGGCTGTCGGCCATCCAGGTCGCGAGCGGCGCGACGTTCGCCGACCAGCGCTTGGCTTGGGTGTCGGGCCACGCGCGCAACGTGGACGCCAGCTCGAGCAGCCAGGAAAAGCCGTATGGCCGCTCGAACAACCCCGTTTGACTCGCCGACGGAATAGGGTTGATGGCCTCGGCGGTCGCCTGGAAGAACGCCAGCTCTCCCCGAAGATTCGCCCGGCCGAGGTGTGCGTTGAGCTTCTCGCGCGTGAGGTCGCGGAGCGTGCTGTTGGGGTAGCTTTGAAGAACTCTAATCGCAGCCCAGGTCGACGAGACGGCCGAGTGCCAATCGTTGCACCCCCAGAAGGCGCGGAGCCGATCGTGGTCGTTCATGAGCGTGTAGCTCGCGACCCAGAAATAGCCGGCGCCATTGTTGGCGGGCGCCGCCGCGGTCGATCCACGCGCCGGAGCGCCGGTCGTCGCATCGGTCGGACTCCCACCGCGGCCGCGGGCACTGTCCGTCGGAGCAATCGCGCGACCGCCTCCACGACCGCCGGGCCTCGGCTGCAGTCGATCGAGGCAGGAAAGCGGCAGCGCGCCGAGCCAGAGAGCCAACGATTCGTCGAACGCTCGCGGCGCGACGGCCGGGAGATGGGCAAGAAGGTCCGAGAGATCCCGATAGTCCGCACGCAACGGCACGCTGTCGCGCCGCGCCGCCGGCTGCTGGGCGATCGCCGGCGGCGAGAGAAACAGCACCGAGAGACACGTCGCGACGAACGCCTTTGCAGCTGATCGGCCGAGCGGATTGCGAGCTACACGCATTGGCGCAGATTCGCCGTTGTCTTGATCTCTACGGGGAAGCCTCGCTCGAGGTTACTTCGCCGGCGGCTTGGCCGTTGGCGGCAGCAGGCCGTTGAGGCGGAGGTAGATCGAGCTCTGGCTATAATGGTCGCCCCAATCGTCGGCGGCGGTGAGCATGAAGCCGGCGCGTGTGGATGACATGCCGAACATGCTCATCGGCTCGGCGAGCTTCGAGTCGTCGAGTTTGGCGAGCGACTCATTGCAGAAGTCGAATGTCTCCTTGAGACGGGCCGTGAGGGCGGCTTTGCTGTCCGCCGACGTGAGCTTGGTTCGTGCCGGCGCCTTGACGCCGCTGATGGCGCTGCAGAACGCGTCGTTGCCGCCCGAGAGATGCAGGACGACGTCGCCGAAGCTCATTTGGGCCGGGGTCGGTTTGAAGCCGTACTTGTCCGCTGGCATGATCTCGGCCGCGGCCATCAGGTTCTTGCCACGCGACTTCACCTCATTCCGGAAAGCATCAGCGACTGGTGACGGGCTCTGCGCCGCGGCGAGAACGGGAACGAGCGCGGCGAGCAAGGGGACGGTGACGCGAAGGCGCATAAAGCACTCGGCGAAGGGGACCTTAAAGGATGAAGCGCCGGCACGGACTTGTCGAGATCGCTCGCCACGTCAGCAAGGGCTACCGAGCGCTGCCCGCGGTAGCCGGCGAGCAGGCTCGACACTCCGGATTGCCGCGTCCATCTCGGCGCCGAGCGGCGGCCATCAGCATTTTATAACTATCGTTTGGCTAACACATCGATGGACGCGCCGATTTACGATGTTGGCGTCGTCACTCCACGCGAATCGGCACTCGCGAGAGCAGATTTCCCGACGCTCCAAAGCCGGGCGGCGGGTTGGCCGTACGAATCTCGAGCCGAAGCACTCCGCGCCGTCTTTGGCGACTTGACGCCAGCGAACGACCAGCGCGTCATCGCGATTGACGAACGAGCTTTCCGGGCGAGTCGTGAGGGTGACCGTCGCGTTCGGGTTCACCGAGGAGAGGCTCATGATGCGCAGTCGCGCCGGTTTCCCGACGTGCATCACTATGGTATCGGGGCTCGCCTGACCGTTGACGTCGAGCGGGTTGTTTGCGTTTAGTCCAAGTCGCGATCCTTTCAGAAAGACCACGTGCTCGTCGGTCGGTTCGGACGCCCCACGATCGCGCACGACTAGAGCGCCGACGAGGCCACTCTCCTGCTCCCGGACCTCGTTCACGTGCGCGTGGTACATGAACGTGCCGGAGCGCGGCGGCGTGAAGCGGACCTCAAATGAGTCGCGTGGCGCGATCAACGGGGAAACACGCTTCCCCGCGCCGGTCACACCGCCAACGCCATCCATGTAGGCGTCCTCGAGCTCGATCCCGTGCCAGTGGACGGTGGTGTTCTCGGCGAGATGATTTACAATGGTAATCGAGACAGGCTCGCCGCGAGTCAAGCTGATCGTCGGACTGAAGCCGACGCCTGCCTCGAGCCGCTTGCCGCCCTCCTCGAGCGCGAAGCGCATCGACGGCGCGGAATCCGGAAATCCTTTGTCGGCCATCGCGATCAGACGAAGGGGTCGCGTCGGCGTCGGCACGCCGGCAAGGCGAACCCCCGGCCTTGCGGCGACGTTGATGCCCATGATGAGGCCGACCATGCCCCGCATGTCGTGATCGTCGGGTGCCGCCGAGATGGAGTCCGGCATGAGATGAATCGCGAAGTGGCAATGAAGGATCCAGTTGCCGGGGCGGTCCGGTGACCACGACATCGACATTGCCGAGAACGGCGACATCCGCTCGGTGACCACGAGCCGGCCGGGAGCCCCTTGCCCCTCGAGATCGACGAGCGGTCCGGTGAGCGCGTCCACGCGATAGTAGAAGCCGTGAAGGTGCATCGGGTGGACGTCCGACGACGCATTGATGATTCTCCAATGCAGAGAGTCACCGACGGTGGCGGCGATGCGCTCGGTCGTCGGCCACGAGCGGCCGTTGATCGTGAAGATGAGCCGTCCGACGTCGCCGAGGATGGGATCAGACGTATCCGCGGCCGCAACACGCAGCGAGTCGGGTGTCATCATGATCATGAACGCCAGCGAGGACGCCGCCGAGAAACAACTTCTGGCTCGCCGCGTTGGGTAGTTTCGCGCCGTACAGATAGTTGCCTGGTGTCGTGGCGCGGGTCGTGCGGCAAGGACGAGAGCGACCCAACCGCTTCTATTGACGTGCGTGCGGGACAACCACGCCGTAGACTATCCTTTCCCCGTCACACCTCGTCCATGACCCGACCTTGGATCACCGCGTGCGGTCTCGTTGCTACGCTCGCCGCCGGCGTTCGCTTCTCACCGCCATCGAGCCGCGCCCCGCGGACCGCAAGCGATTCCACGACCGTGGTCTTTCTCGGCACAGGCACGCCGCGGCCTGATCCGACAACGATGGGTCCGGCGACGGCGATCGTCGTCGGGTCGCGCACCTTCTTGTTCGATGCTGGTGTCGGGGTCACGCGTCGATTCACCGCCGCGCGTATCCCGCTGCCATCCATCGCCGGCGTCTTCTTCACGCACTTGCACAGCGATCATACGCTCGGGTACCCGGATCTGATTTTCACGACGTGGACCATGGGCCGGCATGCACCGTTTCCGGTGTACGGTCCACACGGACTCGCCGCGATGACCGATGCGATCTATAGCGCGTGGCGCGAGGACATCGGTATTCGCTCGAAGGGGCTCGAGCATCTACCGGCGACCGGCTACCGCGTGACGGTGCACGAGATCGCGCCAGGCGTCGCCTTTGATAGCGGAGGAGTTCGCATCACCGCCATTCCAGTGCTGCACGGCAGTTGGAAGGAAGCGTACGGTTATCGGATCGACACACCCGATCGCTCGATCGTCATCTCGGGCGACACGCGACCCGCGTCATCTATCGAGCAGGCGGCGCGCGGCGTCGACATACTGATCCACGAGGTGCACCCCGCGTCAGTCGAAACCGCGGCCGAGGGCGGTGGGCGGCAGGATTGGGCGAGGTACCTTCGCGAATTTCACACGAACGACGTCGCGTTGGGAAAGCTCGCGGCGGCCGCGCACCCAAAGACGCTCGTCCTCTATCACTTTGGCGCCCACGGCACTGCCGATGACGAAGTCATCGCGACGATTCGCGCGCAAGGATTCTCGGGGAGGATCGTCGTGGCGAAGGATCTGGATCGCCTGTAACGGACCAACTCGCGCAGTCGGCGCCGACGTACGACTTTCCCATCTCGTAAGTGAATTGCAAAGGAGATCCGCCGTCGCAACCTAGGCGGCTGACCGTCCGTAGTATTGGGGCTCATCGACGTCTGCTCGCGGCCCTCCAAACAGGGTTCCACCATGCGCTCGCTCCGCCTCGCCGCACTCGTCGTGGTTTGCTCCGCGCAGCGTCTTCTCTCGCAAAGCACGCCAACGACGTTCCTGACCACGGTCGGCAAGGACACGTTCTGCTTCGAGCAATACAGCCGCAAAGGCAATGTGGTCTCCGGGACGTGGGTCGTCATGCATTCGCCCGGCGTCTTCGTGCATGACTACACGATCGCATTGAGCAACGACGGTATCCCGACGCACTACACGATGAAGTACAGCACACCGAGCGAACCCAACCCGCCGCAACTCGACTCACTCGACGTGGTGTACGGCCGCGATTCGGCGACGCTCACATTCATCGGCAGGGATTCGTCGTTCACACGGCGCATCGCCATGCGCGATGCGTTCCCGCTCCTCGGCCAGTCGTATGTCGGAGTCGAGCTCGCGCTATCACGCCTGCGTCGGCTGCACATCGACTCAGCGAGCGTCACCCTGCACCCGCCGTCCCAGCCAGACTCACGGATCACGATCGCGCCGGTTCGCTTCGTCGGATCGGACAGCGCGTTCATTCGCTCCATTCATATGCACATCGCCGGCGACGGACGCATCCTCGAGCTCCGCGATGGCCCCTTGGACATGCGACGTGTCGCGCCGATCGACGTCCGATCGCTTACCGACGGATTTGTAAAGGCATTCACCTTGCGCCGCGCGGCACTGGCCGCGGCGGCGGCGGCGCGCGTGGAGATCGCGCTCACGGCGGCGCAGCTCGAGAGGTTCGTCGGCGGCTACACCGTCGGCGCGGCGACAGCCACCATCGCGCGCGACGGCGATCATCTCACGCTCCGGCTGACGCAGGGACAGCAGCAGCAACCGGCCCTCACCCTGCTCGCGTCGAGCCCGACGGAATTCTTCGTTCGGAAACCGGATCTCGTGATCACCTTCGAGGCTGACGCGAACGGCACGGTGACTTCACTCACGATCGCGGCCGGTGACACCCGGCAACGGTTGACCCGGGTCAAGCCGCCGCCGCCATGACTTGAAGCTGGTCCGCCGGTGCTCCATAGTCTGCCATGCAGACCTCCAGCGGACGATGACACCACGGACCCCTCCTCGCCATACGCTCGTCGTCGACGTCGGCGGCACGCACGTGAAGTTGCTCGCCACAGGCAAACGAACGCCGATTCGCATCGACTCCGGACCGCGTCTCACGCCGAGTGCCATGGTGCGCGAGGTGGTGGCCGCGACAGCGCATTGGCAGTTCGAGCGCATCTCGCTCGGCTTTCCCGGCCCGGTGCGCAAGGGTCGTCCGCAGCGCGAGCCCTGGAACCTCGGCAAGGGTTGGGTCGGGTTCAACTTCGAGCGTGCGTTCGGCCGTCCGGTGCGTGTGATCAATGACGCGGCGATGCAAGCCCTTGGCGGCTACGAGGGCGGGAAGATGCTCTTCCTCGGACTCGGCACCGGTCTCGGAAGCGCGATGATCTGCGAGGGAACCGTTCTCCCGCTCGAGCTCGCGCATCTCCCGTATCGACATGGCGCGTCGTATGAGGACTACGTCGGTGCGGCGGGCAAGAAGCGGCTCGGCAAGCGTCGCTGGAGAAAACACGTGCTCGAGATCATCGACATGTTCATGGCGGCGTTCGTCGTCGACTACGTCGTCCTGGGAGGCGGGAACGCGAAGGACATGACGGCCGTTCCGCACAACGTGCGCATTGGCGACAACAGCAATGCGTTCCGAGGCGGTTTTAGACTCTGGGACGATCAACGACGCTAGCGAGCGACCGTCCGGGTCGCAATCATCAGCGCGGCCGCGAGTACGACGAGAACGATCATCAGCACGAGTGCCACCCGTCGACGTCGTTGCCGGAGCGCTACCCAAGTCGGTTCGTCCAGATAGTAGGTTCCCGACGCCGCTTCGCGAATCACGCCGCGCTCGACGAGACGGATCCAGGCGAAGCGCTCGTGGACGCCGAGATCGCTCGACGACCTGGCACTCGACGGCGACACGGCCCCCGCTTCCGTGAAGCGCTCGACGATCTCGCGCTCCTTGCGAATGATCACGGCCGCGGCGGATGCACCCATGGCAATCCCTCCTCTGACGGAAGTTTGGCGGCCACGGCTTTCGCATCTCCATCACGTCTGGATTGCTCTGGGCGACACCACCCAGACCGACGCGGCGCCGTGGTCGTCGTGACTACTATAAGACTACTATAAGTAGATGCGCCCGCTCGCGGACGGTACTTGCCAACGCACAGCGCGATCCGTAAATGAAGAGGGCGAGGATGAACCCAGGATAGCAACCGTGGATCTCCGTCAGGCGCAGTTGATCGAGCAAGCCGTGAGCTCCGCCAACCGGCGACGCGAGCCGCGCAAGCGCCTCGGAACGGCCACGCGCCTCGTCTGGCACGCGATGCTCCTGTTGATCGCTCTCGCCTGCTTCGCCGCGTACGGGCATCTGAAGGTCGAGGGTCGATCGACGGCCGCCATGGCCGCCCTCGTCGTCGGTGCCGTGTGTGGCTTCGCTCCATTGCGCGACGTTCTTCGCGTCGTATTCCGGATCGAAGGCACGGCGCTCCACATCGCGCACGGATTGGGCGCGCTCAGCCTCGTCGGCCTTCCGGTCTCGGGCGTCGTATCAGGCGCGCCGCTCTTCGCGCGCAGCTGGCGCGCACCGTTCGCGATCATGGGCGCGGCGCAGGCGATCATGCACCAGACGCAGCCGCGCAACGCCAGGCAGGCCGCCGCGTTGCAAACCTTCGCCGCGAGCCTGCCGGAGGTGGCACAGTTCGCGAACTCGGGAGAGCCGCTCTCGCCGAAGAACGCCACGCGCGCGATCGCGGTGCTCACGGACATCATTGGCAAAGCGCAGACGCTTGGCGAGACCGAGCTCGATGCTGATCCGGGATTCCAGGGTGCGCTCCGCCAGGTGTCGACGAAATTCGGCGCCAGTCTCGGGCTCGACGCGGTCGATCTCGCGCTGCGAAACCTGGCGGGGAATCCGGCCGCGGCGAATGCGGTACCAGTACTGCAACGCAAACTCGCCCAAGCGCGTCAGACGATTGGCCGCTGATCCAACAAGCACATCCCTGATCCGTAAAGCCACTCTTGGACGCAGAAATCACTCTGGAGGGCACTATGAAAAGTCTCTGGTATGCGGTCGTCGTGGCCGCGTCCGTCACGTCGGCGTCCGAGCTATCGGCCCAATACCTCTCGATCGGAGTTCGCGGCACCGGCAGCATCCCGACCGGCGCTTTCGCGGACGATCAAGCCGCCGCGAACGGCGCGTTGATCCAGGGCGCGAAAAATGGATTCGGCTACGGTCTCGACGTCGGGCTCGGCATCGGGCCGATTGGCGCGTACGCCGGATTCGATCACATAAACTTCGACTGCGAGACGACCACCTGTCAGAGCGACGGGAAGTACACGCTACAAGGAGCAACGGTGGGAGCGAAGCTCGCCGTGCCGGGCATGGCGCGGTTTCGACCGTACGTCAAAGGCGGGGTGACGTTCCACGACCTCGAGGGCAGCTACGGCAGCTCGTCGACGAAAGTACTGACGACTGACAAGACGCCGGGCTACGAGGTGGGCGTCGGCTTCGACTACACGCTGCTCGGCATCGTCTCGCTGTCGCCGCAGGCGCGCTACGTCGGACAAAACCTCAAGGCGAAAATCCCGGGCGTCACGACGCCGACGACCACGACGGGCACGGGTGTCAACTATTTCACGTTCGACGTCGGCTTCTCTTTGCACACACCGTTCGGCGGAAAGCGATAGCCTATTTGACCTCCGCGTCTCCAGCCGCGAGGAGAATCTGTCCGGTCGTCAGCAACCATGCGGTAAACCAGTAATGCCCAACTCCGAAACGAGCGCGGATCACGGACATCGGAGTCTGAGTACCGAAGACCCATGACCGGCCGGCATCGAGCGCGAATGGATAATTGTCGGCGACGCACCTCGAGCTGGGGAATGTCGTCATCGGCTGAGCGATAGGAACTGAATCGCGAAGGTCCGCGGTTCGATAGACGTAGGCGATGACCTGGCAGCTTGCGGCGATGCTCATGGTTACTCGCCGAGTGGAGACGTTCGTCACCATGACGAGCGTGCGCAGCGTGTCGTCGCCGTTTCCCGGAATCACGCGAGTCGTCGCCGTGAACGAGACGCTGTCCGCTACGCGCGACGCTGGAAGACGATCGCGCTCGTTGGCGATGTCGACCTCACCGGCAGCGACGGACCTGGTGAGTCCCGGCGCGGGCGTGCCGTCAGCCCTTGTTTGCCCGACGAGGCCGAGCTCGGCGGACACGTAGTAATGTCCCGCCGGCAGGCTGTCACCGATCACTTCGTACATCGGGACATTCATCGGAAAGACGAGCGAATCGCCTGGGGGCACAGTGGAGACGTATAGGGGCGTTATGCAGCCGTAGGTGTACGGTGATCCCGGAGCCCGGCGGTCCTCCGACCGCCAGACAGGGTTTCCTGTGCGATCAGCGTTCTTGAACAGCCTCACGTTGACCGCGCATGCGCCATAGTCGACAGCAAACGGCTTGGCGGTCGGGTTTCGTACGACCACGGAGGTGTTGAGATAGCGCGGCGCGACGCCGGTGATTGCCGACGACCCCTTGAACTCGAGCAGCGAGTAGTCGAGAAGCGACGGCTCGATGGTCGGGGTCAGGTACATCGTGATGGAGGAATAATGAAAGACGCGACCATCGGCGGCATGAACGTCGAGCGGGGCGCGATACTTCCCGGCGGCGATGGAGTCGCCCAACAGTGACTTTACGTCGTATGTGGCGTCGACCTCGGCGCCGTCGAGGGACCGCTGTAGCGACGGGCAACGGAGTGCAGGCGCAGCGCGATCCGAGCGCCAAACTGCCGCCGTTTCGGCAAGACGCGTCAATGCAACGACGAACGGACACTCGGCCAACGGGAGCGTGCGGGGGTGGAACACGCCGCTCGCTGTATCGCGGGCGAAAAACCGAACGGAGATTTGCGTCCCGCCGTTGCCGACCTGGCCCACGGCGAGCGTATCGCCGAGAACGACAGTCGAGGAATCATCAGTTCGCGGCGGCAGGGGGTTGGCGCGATTTATGGAATCGGGAAACGGGACCAGCGCGCCGATGGGAATTTGCGCAGGGAGTCCCGGTTCGACGGCTTGGCGACACGATACAAACGTGATTCCAGCGAGAGCCGATCCGACGATCGTCGACAACGCACCCTTCATTGCAACTCTCCTGCGGGCAGCGACAGCTCATCAAGCGGACCTGTCCCCCAAGTCCGTCGTGTAGATTGCAGCGAATGAAGTTTCTCGAACTTTTCGCTTCGCCGCAATGACCGTGGATCGTCTCACCCTCCGCGCGATCATTCTCGCTAGCGGCATCGCACTCGCCGGATTCCTCGCCGGCAACGGCTTCGCGCGGGCGCGGGCGGCCGACCGTTTCGTGACCGTCAAGGGCGTGTCGGAGCGCGAAGTGCGCGCCGACCTCGCCATTTGGCCACTGCATCTCGTCGGAGCGGACAACGATCTTGCGGCCGCGAACAGCAAGCTGACGAAAAGCATCGTCGGCGTTCGCGACTTTCTTGCGCGCCACGGCGTCGACACGAGCCAGATTCAGATGACGGAGTTCTCCGCCACCGACGCCTACGCCAATCAATACGGATCGGATCGCAGGCCGGCCAACCGATACGTCGTCCATCAGACGGTGCTCGTTCGTTCAAGCCGCCCCGATGAAGTGCTTGCCGCCAGCCAGCAGATCGGCGAGCTGGCGGCGATCGGCGTCGCCATTTCGTCGGGTGGCGAATACGGGGCCAACTCGGGTGGACCGACGTTCGTGTTCTCTGGTCTGAACAAGCTCAAGCCGGAAATGATCGCGGACGCGACGGCGCGCGCCCGCGAGGCCGCCTCTCAGTTCGCGCGTGACTCGCGAAGCCAGCTTGGCGGAATTCGCCAAGCCAACCAAGGTATCTTCGAGATTCTGCCGCGAGATCAGGCACCCGGCATCAATGAGTCGAGCCAGATCGCGAAGGTCGTGCGCGTCGTCTCAACGATCGACTACTATCTGCGCTAATCGTGTATTCGGAGAACAAACCATGATGAGAACTGTCAGCTTCCGGCGCGCCATCGTCGCTGCCGCGATCGTCCCGGCTGTACTGCAAGCGCAGCAGCCCACCGTCGCCGGTAAATTCGTCGGCGAGTGGATCGGAACGCTCGCCACGCCGGCCGCAAAACTTCGCCTCGGACTCTCTGTCGCGCGCGACAGTTCGACCGGCGGCCTCACCGGCGTGATGACGAGCCTAGACCAGGGCAACGCGAAGATTCCGGCGACGCTTGCGCTGCACGGCGATACACTGGTCGTTTCGATGACGGCGGCGCAGGCGACCTATGCGGCTGTCCTTGACGCGGCGAAGGACTCGCTTCGCGGAACGTTCACGCGGAGTGCCCCGGTGCCCCTCGACATGGGTCGCGCGCTGTCACCGACGACACGCGTCCGTCCGCAGGAGCCCAAGCCGCCGTTTCCCTATTCGTCGCGAGAGGTGAGCGTCGAGTCGGTGCCAGGCGTCCGACTCGCCGGAACGATTCTCATGCCGCAGGGAGCCGGGCCGTTTCCCGCCGTCGTGATGGTCACCGGCTCGGGTCCACAGAACCGCAACGAGGAGCTGCTCGGCCACAAGCCATTCCTCGTCATCGCCGACTACCTGGCTCGGCACGGCATCGCCAGCCTTCGCTATGACGATCGAGGAATCGCCGCGTCGACGGGCAACTTCGCGGCGTCGACGAGCGCTGATTTCGCCGACGACGCGCAGGCCGCCGTCGCGTTCCTGCGGAAGCAACCCGGCATCGCGCCCGGACATGTCGGCATCATTGGACACAGTGAAGGCGGACTCATTGCGCCGATCGTCGCGTCGCGCGACGCGAACGTCGCGTTCATCGTGCTGCTCGCCGGTCCGGGGCTTCCCGGCGATTCGATCCTGCTCCTGCAGGCAGAGTTGATCGCCAAGGCAAACGGCGCGCCGCAGGCGATGATCGACACGAGTCTCGCCGTGAACAGCCGTCTGTATGCCGCCGTTAAAGGCGCGCGTGACTCGGCGGATGCCGCCGCCCGCGTCGACGCGATCGCGGACCGCATGGTCGCATCGCTTCCCGCCGGCCAGCAACCACTGGCGCGAACTCAGCTCGCGACGGTCAAGGCGCAAGTGCTCGCGCCATGGATGCAGTACTTCCTCAAGTACGATCCACGCACGGCGCTGCGGCAGGTGCGCGTCCCCGTTCTTGCGCTCGACGGTTCGCTCGACCTGCAAGTGCCGCCGAAGCAGGACCTCGCGGCGATCGATACGACGCTCAAGCGCGCCGGCAATCGAGACTATGAGGTCAGGGAGCTGCCTGGTCTCAACCACCTCTTCCAGCCGGCGAAAACAGGAAGCCCAAATGAATACGCAGCGATCGACGAGACGTTTTCGCCGACGGCACTGCAGATCATTGCCGACTGGGTCAACGCCCGGACCAAGGTGAAGCCTTAGTCCCTCGAGATGCGACTCGGCACACGCGGCTCAACGCTCGTGTAGCCAGACGTCGTCGAGCACGACGACGGGCTTGGTGTAGTCATGCCCGTTCACTGTGAGCTTCACGTTGTACGTCCCGGGCGGTGCCTGAGCGGCGTTGTTTCCACCGCGCCCACCAGCGCCACCTGAGCACGACAGATCGGGCGTCGCGTTGCCGCCACCGGGCGAGATGTACGCCGGCGCTCCTATAGAAGTGCCCAGCTGCGTCAACGTCGGTTCATGTCCGACGCCCGCACGCGACGCGGCGATGGCTTTCGCGATCCCGAAGTCGGTCGCTACCGCGGTAGCGCCAGAGAGGAGCACATTGTCCGGCTTGATGTCCCGATGAACGATGCCGCGTTCGTGCGCGAATTGCAGTGCGCGGGCCACGTCGCGCAGGACGCTCACCGCTTCACCGATCGACATCGCGCCCTTGTTCTTGAGACGCGAGCTGAGGCTCTCGCCTTCGACGAAGGGCATTGTGTAATACGGCATCCCTCCCGTCTCGCTTGTCGCCAGCACGGGAACGATGTTGGCCTGCTGAAGGGATGCGGCGAGCTGGATCTCGCGCTCGAAGCGTTCGGCGCTCAAACCTTGCGCGAGATCGGGCGAAAGGACTTTGAGGCCGATTACGGTTTCGCGGCGCGCCCCATGCGCTCCTTCAATTCGTCGAGCCATCCAGTAACGACGACGATGCGCTCGCGGCTGCCGCCCGGGCGCGCCACGGTCACGAGATCGCCGGTCCGCGTACTGATGTCGATCCCCCGGTCGGGCGTTCCCCGTGGGTACGTGTCGGCGAAGAGCGTATCGCGCCGCGTCACCTCGGTACGCGGCGCGAAGCTGAGCGAGATCGCGACAAACAACGACCCGCTGCGCACGACGAGGGAATGGTTGTCCCGCCACACCGGCTCCCCGCCGCCATCGGTCGTGATCTGGAACCGCGTCGACGGATCCTCGATGCTCGCCACGAATACCTCGGTGCGTCCCGTCTCGTTGCTCGTGAACGCCAGCCAACGGCCATCCGGCGAGACGCTTGGCTGAAGCTCGTCAGCGTCGCTTCCAGCGACGGTGCGCGGCGGCGACTTGCCGTCGAGCGGAAAGACCAAGATGTCGTGACGGAAAGGACCACCGACGACCACCGCGATCGACTTGCCGTCCGGCGTGAACAGGAAGCGAAAGGGAACGCGACCTTGTGTCGCGATCACCTCGGGCGTTCCGCTCCCGTCGGCTGCCTGCCAGCGGATGCTCGCGCCGGCGCTGTCGCCGTGAATCCACCCGATGCGACTGCCATCGGCGCTCCACTCGGGCGAGCTGCTTTGTCCGTCGCGAGTGAGGCGCGAGATCTGTCCCGTCGCGCGCGTGATGCTCCAGATGTCCGCCCGCATTCCTTCCGATCGTTCGACGGCGACGCGGTCTCCGGCCGGCGACAATCGCGGGTGTGTGTAGGCGCCCTCGGGGAAACCCGCCTCGTGCTCGCGCCCGGCTCGATCGATGAGCACGGGGCGTTGCGAGATGCCGCCCTCGATGTAGGCGAGGACGCCATTCCGCGAGACATCGAACTGTGCGGTGCCTGTCGGCCGAACGAACATTCCGTCGAGCACCCTGACCGCTGGGCCGCGTAGCTCGAGCGTGCGCAAGTCGAACGGCGCGGCGAGCAGCGTTCCGTCGCTCTGCGGAACGACAATGTGACCGCTGCTTACGTACTGCGGACTCGAGCCCTTGATACCCAGACGCTTCACCCGCCCGTCATCGAGCCGGACCACGAACACATCCATCTCGTCGGGAGTCCGTGCTTCGCGATAGTGATTGAACAGCGCCGCGCGGCCCCCTGGGAGCACGAATGGCGACGTGTCGCCTTCACCGGCCGCGGAGTCGACCTTCGTGAGTCTCGTGGCTGGGCCGCTGCCGGCGCTCGTGCGCCAGAGGGAGCTGCCGCGCCGGAAGACGATCATGTCGCCGTCTCCCCAGCTGACACGACTCACGTCTTCGAGCGTTCGTGTGATCGGCCGTCCGTCGATCGGCAGTACATTGAGCGTCCCGTCGCCTTTCTCGAACGCGAGGTCGCCGGTCGGCGCAAATACGGGAGCGCTCGGATTGAGACTGCCTGGTACTTCGTGCACTGCGAGCTCGTCGAGGCGCCGGCGAAACAGCACACGCTGGCCTCGCGCGTTGTGCCCAGCGTACACGATCTCCGATCCATCCGGCGAAATGACCAGCGAGCGCGAACCGCTCGTGGCGGCAACCGCCTGCGAGTCGGGGATCTCCAACCGAAAACGAGCCCGCGGCGCCGGCGATGTTATGGCCGGACGACGCCACGCCAAGACCGCGCCGATCAGTGCCGCGACGGCGAAACCCGACACCGCAAAGAAGAGCGCGGGCGATACACCGCGCCGGCCTGTCGATCTTCCCTGCATCACCGACGTCTCGGCCGCATAGGCTGGATTCGCCAGTGCCTCGCTGAAGGAGCGCGCATTGTCGAATCGGTCCGCGGGCAGCTTCTCGAGCGCTTTGGCGATTGCCGCGGCCACGTTCGGTGGAACGCTCTTTCGCAGCTCCCCGACTGGGCGCGCGGGATCCGTGATCACTTTCATGATCACGGCCTGGACCGTCCCCGCCGTGTGCGGCGGCTCGCCGGTGAGCATCTCGTACAACACGCTGGCGAGCGAATAGATGTCCGTTCGCGCATCGATCTCGCGCTCGCCTACCGCCTGCTCCGGCGACATGTACTGGGGAGTGCCGAGCGCCATTCCAGTTTGCGTGGCGCGGACGCCGCCGGCGTTCGAGACTGCCAGCGCGATCCCAAAGTCGGCGACGACCGGCTGTCCCGATTGAAAGAGGATGTTCTCCGGTTTGAGATCGCGGTGAATGATGCCGCGCTCGTGGGCATAGGCGAGCGCGTAGGAGACGCCGGTCGCGATACCTACGGCCGCTCTGACGCTGAGCTGTTTTTCCCGCTCCAGGCGAGCGCGGAGCGTCTCGCCTTCGACGAACGGCATCACGTAATACAGCAGCCCATTCGCTTCGCCGCTGTCGAAGAGTGGCAGCAAGTTGGGATGCTGCAGTTGCGCGGTGACTTTGATCTCGCTCAGGAACCGTTCGGCGCCGAGGACCGCGCCCAGCTCCGGCTTGAGGACCTTGACGGCGACTTTTCGGTCGTGCTTGAGATCGTGGGCGAGATAGACCGTCGCCATCCCGCCCTCGCCCAGTGTGCGCTCGATGCGATACCGCTCGCCCAGCGCGCTGGAGAGCGCGATGTATGGTCGAGTGTCGGCGGGTACGACGTCGTCGGGCATGGATGGCTGAGCGGCTCGAAGCCTATGGGAAGCGGACGCCGAGAACGTACCGCTCGGCGTAGACTTCTGGCAGGACCCGGCAATTCGGCAGAGGTTCTCGCGATCCTGTTCGAGCGGCCCGAAGGACTCGGTCGCTTGACGCCAGGTGTACTATGTGCCATAGTACACCTGTGTTACCGTTCTCCGTATCGATCGAGGCGGGCAAATCGCCCTACCGACAGATCGTCTACGCGGCGACGAAAGCCGTCGTCTCGGGCGAGCTGACGCCGGGATCGCCCTTCCCGTCCGTTCGCGAGTTGAGCCAGGCCCTCAAGATCAATCCGAACACGGCGCAAAAGGTCGTGGCGGAGCTCGTACGCGATGGTCTGCTCGAGGTGCATCCGGGGATCGGCACCGTAGTCACCACCAAGCGCCGCGCGACGGGCGCCGAGCGTCGCGTCCTGCTGTCGAGCGACGTCGAGGCGCTGCTTGTCGATGCGAAACGACTGGGTCTCACTCGCGATGACGTGGTGAGCGCGATCGACGCGCGGTGGACGGACCTATTCGGGGACGAGGACTGAGGGTATGAACGTGATCGAAGCGAACAACGTCTCGTATCAGTATGGGCGCGTCGTGGCTTTGCGCCACGTCGACCTCGCCGTTCCCGAGGGCGCGCTCTATGCGCTCCTCGGCCCGAACGGTTCCGGCAAGACGACGCTTCTGCAAATCCTGATGGGCTCGCGACGCGCCGCGAACGGCCGTGCCGCGATCCTCGGCGCGAACGTGGCGCACATGTCGGCGCGCGACCGTGCCCGCATCGGCTATGTCGCGGAGGGACAGGCACTGCCCGAATGGATGCGGCTGTCACAGCTCGAGGAGTATCTCGCCCCGCTCTACGAGACCTGGGATCGGAGCTTGGCGCTCGAGCTGCGCGATCGCTTCGCGCTCGATCCGGCACGCAAGATCCGCACGTTGTCCCGCGGCGAGCGCATGAAGGCCGCGTTGCTCTGCGCCTTGGCGCCCCGGCCGGAGGTGCTGATCATGGACGAGCCGTTCACCGGCATGGACGCGCTGGTGAAGGACGATCTCGTGCGCGGACTGCTCGCGTCGAGCGGCGCCGAGGGTTGCACCATCCTGCTCTGTTCGCACGACATCGGTGAGCTCGAGCTGCTCGCCGATTGGATCGGGTTCCTCGACCGCGGGACCATTCGGCTTTCGGCACCGATGGACCGGGTCCGCGAGGAATTCACGCGAGTCGAGGTCGCGTTGCCGGCGGACAGCGCGGCCACGATTGCCGACGGCCTCCCTGCTGAGTGGATGATGGTGGAGAGCGCGGGCCGCCGGCTGAGCTTCGTGCTGCGCGCCGAGTCACGCACTGCGGCGGAGACGATGGTCCGCGCGCGGCTCGGCGCCGCGGGGCAGATCGAATTCCGCGATGCGACACTCCGCGAGATCTTTGTCGCGCTGGGATCCGAGCGCGAAGCGCAACGACCAACGGAGGGAGTAGCGGCATGAACTGGATTGCGCAGGTCGGACACGTCTCGGCGAAGGATCTTCGCTACGCCCGCTGGCCGCTCGTCGTCATGCTTGCCGCGCTTGCGATCTCGGTGCGGGGCTTTCTGGCCCGGAGCGCATTCGGCCCGATCGTTTCACATGGAAGTTCGGGCACGACCGAGACCCTCTCGATGTCGGAGTTGGTCGTCACTTGGCTGCCGATTGTCGCCGTGGTCCTGGGGGTTCTCGCGCTCGCTGCTCTCGTACAGGCCGACCGCTGGCTCCAGGCTGATTCGTTCTGGACGACACGACCGCTCGCGCCAACCGCGGTTTTTGCCGCGAAGCTTCTTCTGGCGCTCGCGGTGATCCTGGTGCCGTCGCTCGCGGCGGCGTTGGCGGTCCTCGAGGCGCTTCATGTCTCGACACCTACTGCCTGGAGCATCCTGGCCCACGCTGGAATCATTCAGCTGTCCCTGCTCTTGGCAACCATTGTCGCGGCAGCGCTCACATCCGATCTGAAAGGGTTTGTGACGGCCGCTGTGACGTTGCTCGGCGGTCTTCTCGCGGTGTTCGTATTTCTCGATTCGGTCTTTGAGTTCGGCAGCATACCGTCGGGAGTCGCGGTGGTGGCACCATTGGTCGCGGTCATCCTCGCGACAGTGCTGTATCGCAGACGGACGAATGGCCGCGCGGAGCGTGCCGCCGGGCTGACGACCGCGCTCTTGCTGCTGATCGGAACGACGGCGGCACCGACATTTCAGTTTACGAACGTCGCGACGCGCGCGACGGGCCCGCGTCTCTCCCTCAGATTCGGCGCGCCCGGACCGACGTCGATGATCCTTCCCTTCATGGTGAGCGTCCGCGACACCTCACCGTCCACCGCGTTCGCGTTCGCGCGCGACCAGACGGAGATATCGGGCAGTCACGGTACGCAAACCTTGACGCCGTTTCACGACACCCTGATGGTGGGGCCGCAGTTTCCCGACATCGGCCGGCCGATACACTGGCTCATCTCGCCGTTGAACTTCGCGGTGATGGGCCAACTCTCGGCGGCGCCGGCGGATGCTCGGATTGTGGAACAAGGCGCGACGTCCGCCACGTTGAGCGGCATGGTGACCGTGCTTCGACCACACGTGTTGGCGACACTTCCGCTCCGCGACGGTGCGTCCGCCGAGAGCGACGGAAGGTTCATCGGCATCTACGGCGTGTCGCACGATTCGGCACGCCTTTCTGTGTATGTCCATACGGTGAACCCGCCGCTCGCCGGTCGACATATGCCGCAATTCATGGTCGCGAACTTCGCGCGAGGCGAGGCGATCCCACTCGACGAACACCCATCGAGCAGTAGCGGTGGGGGCTGGCTCGTACTGCCGTGGATCTCGGTCGCCAGCTCGTTCGATCAACTCGCGACAGCCAGCCGCACGGTCCCACCGCGCGACGATGACTGGTACGCGGGGGCGAGCTTGGTTGCGGTGGAGTGGATTCCAGTAGCACGATATCGTACGTCGGCGACCATGCGACTGCGGTAGCAGCGGCGCGCCGCAGCCTCTCGTCTGGAATACTACTGGCGGACGACCGGCAGCGTTATGTGCGACGCAAGCGCCGGAGTCGCGTAAACGCGTTGCGTCGCCTTCACGTAGTCGCTCGCCTTCGCCTCGTAGATGCTCGGCACGAACTTCTGCGGGTTGCGGTCGATCACGGGGAACCAGGTCGACTGGACCTGCACCATGATGCGGTGCCCTTTGAGAAAGATGTGGTCATGCTCGCGCAGCGGGATGGTCCACTCGCTCGGCGCGTTGGCGACCAGCGCATGCGGCGTCTCGAAACTTTGATTGAACCGGCCACGCCGGACCTCCATGGCGATCGGCAGCTCGTAGCCGTTGAGAGATCGCGCATAAGCGCCCGGCTCAGGCCCTATGTCCGGGTTCCATGCATTCGGCTGCGCGTTCTCCGGATAGACGTCGATCAGCTTCACGACGAAGTCGGCGTCCGTGCCGGAGGTGGACGCAAAGAGCGTGGCTGACAGCGCGCCGGTGACGGTGACATCGCGATCGAGCGGCGCGCTCGTGTAGGTGAGCACATCCGGCCGGCCGTCGACGAATCGCTGGTCAGCCACTTCCCAACGCCGCCAGTCGCCCGCCGGGTACGTCGGCGAGATGGGGCGTTGGCGATACGGCACCGGATTGGCCGGGTCGGAGACATACTCACGATACGCTTTGCTCGCCGTGGCCGGCTTGTCGAAGGACAGCGTGCCGTCCGAGTGCAAATACAGATTCGTCGGCGTCGCGTTCTTCACCGGCCAACTGTCGTACGTGCGCCAGGTGTTCGACCCCGTCTGGAACATCATCGCCCGCCAGGTGGGCTTGCTGCCTTTGCCGTGGAGGTAGTAGCGGAAGAACGGTGCCTCGATGTTCTCGCGGAACTCGCGCGCCGTCTTATGGCCGCCCAGCGGGATGATGCCGATGCTGTCGTTGGTCGGCGTATGCCAGGAGCCGTGATACCATGGACCGGCGACCATGAAGTTCGTGTGGTCGGGATCGTTCTTCTCAGCCTGATGGAAGATCTGCCACGGCCCCCACGGATCTTCCTGATCCCAGAAGCCGGCGACGTTGAGGTTGGGAACGGTCGAGCCCTTGATCTGCGTGTACCATGCCTCGCGCTTGTTGAACGCGTCGTAGTTCGGATGCGCGACGATCGCGTTCCACGCGGGGATCGAGCCGTGCAGGTACTTGGTGTTGATGTTCGAGATGGGCCCCAGCTTCAAGTACCAGTCGTACGAATCGTAGACGTCGAAATCAAAATGCGTGTTCTTGAATTTGTCGGCCTGCTCGTAGACCGCGTACTCGAACGAATAGCTCTCGCGTAAAGCGCCGTAACGATGGTCGTCGTCGTTCATCCACTGATCCGCCGGTGACGCCTGTTCGCTGATCGCCTTGAGCGCCGGGTGCGGCATGAGCAGGGTCATCCCGGCGGTGAGCCCGTCGTACGACACGCCGTAGATGCCGACCCGGCCGTTGTTGTTCGCGACGTTCTTGACGAGCCAATCGATCGTGTCGTAGGCGTCCGTCGCCTCGTTCACATTCTTGGGCGACTTGTCGGCGAGGTCGACGGCTGACGACAGCAAGAACGTCCCTTCCGACTTGAACCGCCCACGGAGGTTCTGGATGACGAAGATGTATCCATCAGTCATGAACTGCTCGAGCGCGGGCACCACGAATGGAGGAGGCGCGCTCGGCACACCGTACGGTGTGCGTCGGAGCAGAATCGGCAGCGGGCCGCTCATGTTCACCGGGCGCTCGATCACCGTTTGCAGGCGTGCCCCGTCGCGCATCGGGATCATCACTTCTTCGTGCGTGAAGATCGGGCCGCTGGGCTGCTGTGCGGCGACGTGCGCTATCGGGAACGCGACGACGGCGAAAGTCGCGCCGAACATGCGGGCGAGCCGTGAATAGCGGCGAGTCATTACGCTCCTCGAGAATCGATCAGAATGCCGTCAGCGCGGGCTCGGCACGGTCGACGCCGGCCCTTGCTGCCAGTGGAGCAGCGCGACAAGACTCGAACGTCCCTGCTCCACCGCCGAGCCGCGCTTCAAGACCACGATGTCGCCGTTCGCGAACACGTCGTACGAATCGAGCGCCGGCCCGCGCGACAGCGGCGGATGCACCACGAAATCGTGCTTGGCAAAGGAGAAGAGCGTGTCCTGCTTGGTCACGCGAAATCCGCTCGACTCATCGACGTGCGCCGACAACAAAAGGTCATGAGAGATGTAATACAACTGCTTACCGTCGCGCGACCACACGGGTTCGATACCATGCTCGACCGATACCGGAATGCGTGTCCCCGGTCCGGGCACTTGCTGTACGTACACCTGAAACGCTCCCGACTCGTTGGACGTATACGCCAGCCATTTTCCATTCGGCGAGATACGCGGTGACAGCTCGCTCGCTTTCGTCGACACGACCTCGCGCTGGTCATCGGGGTGCGACATCGGCGCGATCCAGATATCCTGATGAAGCTCCGCTCCAGTCAACCGGCGATTCCGCATGAGCGCGAGATATCCGTTGGCGGGGCCGAGCGAGAGGTCGTGGACCGCGCCGATCGCGCTGCGAATCGCACTGAGGTACGTCATCGCCGGCGCGCTGTGATCCCATGGCATCGACTCGTAGTGGCCCACGCCGGCGACGTTGACCCGGAAGACCAAACGTCGAGCATCGATCCATTCCGGGAAGTGGCTCACCCCATTTCGCGTCACGGGAATGAGCTGTCCCGTGGCCGGCTCGAAATACCATACGTCCGTTTGACCGCCAGGCTCGCGGGCCGTGAGCGCGATGCGCGAGCCATCCGGCGAGACGCGTGGAGAATAGAAATCTCCGGTCTGCGCCCCCGCCACCTTGACCGCGCCGCCGCGGTCCACGACAGCCAACGATACACGCGACTCCGTCGTCATCCTCGCGCCGGCGCTTTGACCGACGATCAAGGTTCCGTTCGCCGACGCGGCGACGTCGGCTGCGCCGGTGCTATCCACGTACGCGTCGCCCGCAAGCAGACGCTTCTCTCCGGACGTCGCGCGCTTGCGCGCCGAGAATGGAACTGTCCACAACGAACCGCCGGCGGTAGCGTAAACGAGGCGGTCGGGCGCGGCAAACCGTCCGCCTGTGCCGACGATTCCCAAATCCTTCATCTGACCGCCGGTGAGTGACACGACGCCGATATGGTTGGAGTCCGGCGACGCGCCGCCCGTCCGCTCGATGGTGACGATTGCGTTGTTGCCGCCAGGGAGCATGTCCGGCCAAGCAAACGCACGCTGCCCGTGCGCCGAGTCCGGCCGCGCCACAAGGCGTGCCGAGCCACCCGCCGCCGGCACCGCCCACAGTGAGCCGCGACGCGTGAAGACAATGACGTCGCCACCCCAACTCGGCTGCCCGTCAACAGAGTCCGCTAACGGCAGCGCCGCGCCTCCTTCCGCCGCCACCTTCATGAGCCGTCCGCTGGCGACGAACACGAGCGACTGGCCGTCGGGCGAAAAGCTCGGCGCCCGCGCCCCTTCTGTGCCGTGCAGCGGCGAGAACGAAACACCCGCCATCGGCCGGCCGAACAGCTTTGTCGACGTGCCGTTCGATGCCACCAGCGCGAGTCGGGTTCCGTCCGGCGAGATTGCAACCGCTCGACCAAGCGCCGGCAACCCGACGGTGTCGGGCATCACGATCGGCAACTTCGCGAACGGCGGGGCCGGCGAACGCACGAGGGCCAATGCTCCAAGCGCGCCGCCCGCGGCCGCTATGCCAAGCATCACGAGCCATGTGGACCCGACAGCCACCCGACGCGCCGCGGGGTTGGCGAGGACGCCGGCCAACCTGCTCGATGCGAGAGCTGGCGCCGCGTTGCTCGCGCCGAGTGCGACGGGTGCATCCGTGGCGCGTACCGCGAGCGCGTGCTCACGCGTCAATGCTCGGGCAAACTCGGCAACCGTATTGAAGCGATCGGCGGGAAGCTTCGCGAGCGCACGGGTGATCGCCGCGTCCACGTGGACCGGCACCATCTCCCGCGTCGCGCGCACGCTCAGCGGTCGATCCATGATCACTTTGGCAATCACCGCCTGCACGGAATTTCCGGTGTGCGGCGGAGCGCCGGCGAGCATTTCGTACGTGACCGCGCCCAACGAATAGATGTCCGACCGCGCGTCGAGCTCGCGATCGCCTGTGGCCTGCTCGGGACTCATGTACTGCGGCGTCCCGAGCGAGAGACCCAACTGCGTCAGTCGCTCGCCGCCGGCGTTGGACACGGCGAGCGCGATGCCAAAGTCCATGACCACCGGCTGGTCTTCGTGTAGGAGGATGTTCTCAGGTTTTAGATCGCGGTGCACCACGCCATGCCGATGCGCGTGATCCAGTGCGCTCGCGATATCACTCGCGATACGCAGCGCGACGTCGACCGGAAGTTGCCCTTCACGATCGAGCCGCACACGAAGCGTCTGTCCTTCTACAAACGGCATGACGTAGAAGAGAAGCGATCCACCATCCGCCGCGCGTGCCTCGCCGGAATCGAAGAGCGGCAGGAGGTTCGGATGCTGCAGATTGGCCGTGACCTGAATCTCGGCGAGGAACCGCTCGGGCCCGAGCGCTGCGCCGAGGTCGGGCTTGAGGACCTTGAGGGCGACCTTGCGATTGTGCCGCACGTCCCGCGCGAGATAGACGGTCGCCATACCGCCGGCGCCGATCTCTCGTTCGATGATGTATCGACCAGCCAGCGCTACGCTGAGTTGCTCGGCAGTCCGCCGCGGAGTGTCGGTGTCAGCCATGGCGCGAACAGGTCATTTGCGTGATGCCGTCGCACGTTCGGCGGCGAGCCAGTTCAGAATCGCGATGAGGTGCGGAACCGGTACCGCCGGAGCGGAAGTAGGGGTTGGCGATGTGGCCGTGCTGCCCGATGCGGTCGATGCGCCCGTGGCTGCCGGTGGAGTTCCCGCGGTCAAGTAGACGACGTCACCATTGCGGAGCATGTCGGTCGTCCAGGGAGCGATGGGAGAGGCAAATCCCGTTCGCGGGGCGGGACGACTGAACACCTCGCTACGTGTGGGCGACTCGGGCCCTCGCCCGGCGGCGATGCGCGCGCTGACGAGCGGCGCCCCGGCGTTGCCGGCGAAGTAGAACAGCGTGTGTCCGTCGCGCGACCAGAGCGGGTTGTTCCCGGCTTCGATCGAGACTTGCGTGACCGCTCCCGGCCCCGGCACGCTGCGCAGCAAAAGCGTTCCATCGCCATTGGTCGTGGTTCCCGACGTACTGGGGAGCTCGTATCCGACGTACGCGAGCCATTTGCCGTCGGGCGAAAAACGAGGCATGCGTTCCCGTATTCCGGTCGAGGCGAATGGCCTCGCCGCGGCGGGGGAATCAACCGGTGCAATAAGAATGTCTGAATTCGTCAATCCAGATGCGTCGTCCGTCGAGTCCCCACGGACGATGGCGATATATTTGCCCCCCGGTTCTGGAAATTCCACCGACTCCGCGCCGTCGAGCCCCGCGATGTGACTGGCCGGCCCGCTCTCATCCCAGGGTGCGGCGAAGAACCGATGCAGGGGCTTCGAGCCCGGTTCGGTCACGCGGTAGATGATGCGCGAGCCGTCAGGACTCCAAACCGGATGGCTGCTCTTCCCGTCGCGCGTGAACGGCCGCAGTTGTCCCGAGGCGAAGGTGAGCAGCCAGATGTCGCTCCGAGATCCATTGCTGCTATCACGAATCGTGAGAGCGAGCTTCGATGCATCCGGCGATCCGCGGAGCTCCTCATACAACCGGCGCGGTACCGGAAGGGCTTCCGGATCGCTTTTACCGTTCTGGCGGCGTATGGCGATCGTGCGGAGGTTTCCGCCGACGATGTTCCCAACAGGTCGGCCGCCTTCGGTGAAGAAGATGGTGCCCGATTCCGCGACCGAAAAGTCGGTGACGCCGCGCTGGAACGCGACCCCCCCCAGTCCGGTGCTGCGGAAACTCACGTCTTTGGCCACCGCGCGCTCTTCGCCGGTGAACTTTCCTTTCTTCGGATCGAACGGACGCGCGAAGAGTTGGCCGTCCTGACGGACATAGAGCAGGTGTCCCGACGCGTACCGTGGCGTGAGTCCGCGAAATCCGAAGTCCTTCACCTTTCCGTCGCTCAGTGAAACCATGCCGACGTAGAGCGAGTCGGGATCCTGCGCCCGCCCGTGCAGTATGGTGACGAGGGCCGCTTTGCTACCGGGAAGCATGTCGGGCCACCCCAGCCCCCACTGACCGCGCGTCGTGTCGGGCTGCGCGACGAGCCGTACAGGACCGCCATCCTTCGACACGAGCATCAGGCGGTCTGCGCGACGAAACAGTATCTGATCGTCGTCACCCCAGCTGGCCTGCCCGGCCCCGGTCGCCGAATCGGCGATCTTCACCGGCGCGCCCCCGCCGACGCTGATGCGCATCAAACGTCCGGTGCCCCCCAATGAGCTCGGGGTGATCCAATAGGCGACTTCGTTGCCGTTCGGCGAGAGTATCGCGCCGAACGCGGAATCGCTCCCCGCAATCGCATCGAGCTGCAGCTCACCGGTTCGACGGGTGTAGAGCGGGCCCGGAACGTTGTTCTCGTTGAAGACGACGGCGCGTGAGCCGTCGCGCGACAGCGCAACTTGCGGCGCGTGAGCACCAGTCATCAAACGGAGCGAGTCAGGCAGATCGATCTGAAAGCGCGACTGCGGCTCCGATGCCTGTTTGCTCAGCGCGAGCGCACCCACCGCTCCTGCTGCCACCGCCAGCACCATGCTGGCCGCGCCGATGCTCAGCCCGCGGCGTGTGACGATCGGTGCTCGCTCGGGCTGAATGGGCAGCGGCTTGACGATTCCCGTATAGGCGAGCGAGGCGGCCCCAATCACGGCGATCGCTTTGCTGCCTGTGATTGCGTCCACGAAATCGGCGGCCGACGCCCAACGGTCGGCCGGTAGTTTGGCCAACGCGCGCATCACCGCCGCCTCGACGTGGTCGGGCACGGTGTCGCGCAGCGCGCGCAGGCTGCGTGGCCGGTCGCCGATCACCTTCGCCATGATCGACTGGACCGTCGGTCCTGAGTGCGGCGGCTCACCGGCAAGCAATTCGTAGGTCACGGCGCCGAGGGAGTAAATATCCGACCGCGCGTCGATCTGTCGGTCGCCCGTGGCTTGCTCCGGGCTCATGTACTGCGGCGTGCCGAGCGAGATGCCGGCTTGCGTCACCCGAGCGCCGCCGGCGTTGGAAACGGCGAGCGCGATGCCGAAATCCATGACCATCGGGCTGCCGTCATGGAGGAGAATGTTTTCGGGCTTGATGTCGCGATGGATCACGCCGTGGCGGTGCGCGTAGGCTAGTGCGCTGCCGATTGCCGAGGCGACGCGCACCGCGTCCTCGATCGAGAGTTGACGCTCGCGCTCGAGCCGCGCGCGCAGACTCTCGCCCTCTATATATGGCATGACGTAGAACAGCAGCCCCTCGACCTCGCCCGAGTCGAAGAGGGGCAGGAGATGCGGGTGGTGCAGGTTGGCGGTGACTTCGATTTCCGCGAGAAAACGCTCGCGCCCGAGCACAGCGGCCAGCTCGGAGCTCAAGACCTTGAGCGCGACCGACCGATTGTGCTTGAGGTCGCGCGCGAGAAAGACCGTGGCCATGCCGCCTTGGCCGATCTCGCGTACGATCTCGTAACGGCCGGCGAGCGCGGCGTTGAGGTGCTCTGCGGTGTGCATCGGCGCACGGGAGGAGGGACGCCGGAGAACCTACGCCTCCCGAACCGCCCTGGCAAACAGCCGGAGCTGCTCGGAGGAGCAAGCTGGAATCGATCGGCAAACGAAGCGTGTCTACAGCCTCGGCTCCGCCGATCGCTGTCAATTATCGCACGAGCGCTTCCGGGTCCGACTGCGAGAATAGCGCAGGCGCGCCGCCGGCATGGAGAAACATCACGGTCTCGTCCGGCGAGATTGCGCCAGCACGCACATCGTGTATCAGACCGGCCATTCCCTTTCCAGTGTAGCACGGGTCGAGCAGAATGGCCTCACTCCGCGCCGGCAGATTGATCGCCTGGAGACACTCGGCGCTCGGAATGCCGTAGCCCTCGCCGATGAACCGCTGGTCCGTGATGAGCTCCGGCGGATCGACACGAACGCTCAGCCCGAGCAGCGTCGCAGCGTCGTTCACAAGCCGGGCGGCGCGTTCCGGATTCGCGCGAATGAAGTGAACGGTCGCGCCAAACAACCGGTCGAGGAGCAGATTCCCCTGGAGTGGCGGGTCGGCTGATCGCGCCGAGAGCACGAGGACGCAGTCGAGGCCAACCGCCCGTGCCGCAGCGGCGGTCATCCGCGCGTGTTGGACTGCGTGGCGCCGCTCGAGACGATTACGTCGACGTTGTGGGCGAGCGCGTCGGCCATCAAGAACTCGAGCTTACGCGCCTTGTTGCCGCCGAGTGCCAGCCCGGCGAGGTCGTCACGCTTGATGAGGATTCTTGGACACCGAGCGGCTCCGCCTAACGCGGCGCGCAGCCGTTGCGCCTCGACGTGGGCGTGGGCAGCGTGGCGAGCGAGACACGCGGTTGCGACTCGAGCGACATCGGTGGCAAGAGTACGTTCATCGATCGCGCGCGCCGGGATGGGGAATCGGATGCGGACGACTCAACGCCGCAAATAAGGGGCGCGCCGCGAGCAAACGCCACCCGTTGAAGAATTGGGACCTAAATCAGACCCGCATCGATCTTGTTCCCGTATCGGGGCCTTCTCTTTCATCGGAGCAACCCATGCCAGGCGCAAAGATCGTCGTACTCTATCCGCGGCCCACTGACGTGGCCGCCTTCGAGCGGGTGTACGTGGAAGAGCACATTCCACTCGCGCGTGAGAAGATCGTCGGGGCGACGAAGTTCGTTTTCACCACCGTGCTCGGCGCTCATGGCGTCGAATCGCCTTACCACAGAGTGACCGAAATTCACTTCGCCTCGATGGAGGCGCTCCAGGCGAGTGCCGCGACGGCCAGCACCCTGGAGTCTGCGGCCCACGCGGTCTCGATCTCCTCAGGCGGGCCGCCGCTCTTCTTTTTCGCCGACGAAGGCGAGGTCGTCACGCTCGAGCCGCTGCAACTCGCCCAATAGATGACTTGCGCGGCGCAAGTCCGCGGTGTTCAGCCCCTCGGTGAACCAGGACGCCGTCGCCGCGAGCAGGGCCCGCGCGTCCGTCACGCGACCCTGGTCGCGCCAAAGCGACGCAAGGCTCGTTGCCGCGCGCAGCTCGTACAAACGCGCGCCATGCGTGCGCGCGATTCGCAGCGACGCCTCCATATCCCGCTCCGCGTCGGCTGCGGCGGCGCTGCCTCGCAGCAGGCATTCACCACGCAGTCGGTACAGCTCGGCGTCGTACGCCACTTCGCCGATGCGGGCCGAGGTGACGAGCCCCGCGTCGCATTCGGCAAGCGCATCACGCGTCGAGCCGGCGAACAACAGCGCCTCGGCGAGCATGGCGCGATAGTAGGGCAGGCTGTGCTGAGATCCCGCCGCGACGTAAGCCGCGACGGCATCGTGCGTGAAGGCCACCCCCTCGTCGGTTCGACCGAGCGCCGCGAGCGCCCAGCCGCGTATCGGCGACACCCAGGCGCGCTCCTGCGCGATGTCATGCGCGTCGCAGAACGCGATCGTCTCCTCGGCGCTCGCGAGCGCTTCCGTCGCCTCGCCCCGGAACTGGCGCACGATTGCCAGGAAGGTCATCGCGAACGCGATCGAGCCGGGATGGTCGAGCGTGCGCGCCATCACGACCGCCTCTTCGGCTCGCGCGAGTGCCTGGTCGGCGTAGCCGAGGAGCCAGAGCGTGCGCGCCGACTGAGCGAGACTGAAGATGCCGGGGTCGAACTGATACATGGCGACATGCATCGCGTGATGCGCCGGATCGTAACGCGCGATGGCGTGCTCGAACGTCGCGTGGGCCGCGGCCTGGTTACCGGACGCATGCTGCACGAGGCCTCCCGCGAGGTCGCTCATGACGACGAGCGGGGAGGTTGCGTCGGCCTTAGCGACTTCGCCCATTCGCGCGGCGAGGCGGGCCGACTCGGCGACGTTGCCGGCGACGCAGTAGTAGCCGAACAGGCCCGCGATCAAGGGGAACACGGATTCGACGTCGTCGAACTGTGCAGCCAGAGTGGCGGCGGCGGCGTGGGCCGCTTGGGCCTCCGGCGCGGCGTACCCGTCGACGATCATCGTCGAGATGCCCACGGAAAAATGGAGCCGCATCTCGGTGAGCGTCCGTTCGGTCGTGTCGGGGAGCGACGGCAACAGCGCAAGAGCGCGGTGGCAGAGGAGCACCGCCTCACGATGCGCGAAGAGGCGAGCCGCGTCGTCGGCCGCGCGAGTAAAATGCTTCACCGCGCGGGCGGGATCGCCCGCCGCTTCGTAGAGGATGGCGAGTTGGGTGTTGCTCCCTGTGGTGCACGCTCCGCATTGCGCGACGATCGCGTCGGCCACGGCGGCGCTGATAGCTCGACGCCGCGCCGGCCCGAGTGTCGCGTGCAGAGCGTTCTGATACAGTGCATGCACGAACCGATAGCGCGCGGTGCCCCCGGCCGTACCGCCGGCAAATGCACGTTCGCCCGCCCGTCGCACCACGCCGTCGTCGTGCGCCATCCGGTCCAGGCGCTCCTCGACGCTCATCGGATCGAGCCCCGCGGCCGCGGCGACCACGGGTGCGTCGAACTCGACACCCTGCACGCTGGCGACGGCGAGGAGCCGACGGTCCTCGTCGCACAGTCGCTCGACCTTCCGGCGAACCATGCTCCGCACGGATCGTGGAAGCTCGTCGGCCAGCGATCCCGCCGCGTCTTCGAAGCACTGCAGCGACTCCGAATCGCATTGCGCGCGAGCGCGAAGCTCACGAACGAGCTCGGCAACGAAGAGCGGACTGCCCTCGCTGAGCGCGTGCAGCGTTTGGGCGAGTTTCGGCGTCAGCGCTCCCGGCGGCAGCTCTCGCCCGGCGTACCGCGCCACCTCGTCAATCGAGAAGAAGGGCAGCGGGACCTCGCGGGCGACGCCGCGCGCCTGGAGGTCGAGCGCGAGGGGCAGAAACTCGTGTCGCGTGGCGCGCAGGTCGTCTTCTCTGTACGTGACGACGACGAGCACGCGAAGCTCGCGAAGTCGCGTCGTCAGGTACGCCAGGAAATCGACGCTGGAGGAGTCGCTCCAGTGGACGTCGTCCAGAAAGAGCACGACCGGCCGAGTGCTGGTGAGCTCCTGGACGAACGCCGCGAGCTGGCGCTTCAGCCGCTGTTGCGTCGGCGTCGCGGAATGCGCCGGATCGGCCGGCGAAAGTTGCGCGTGCCAGAGCGGCGCTACGCGTCGCAGCAAGACCGAAGCGGTGACCCCGTCGGGACCGGCCAGGAGATGGTCGAGGGCGTCGAGCAGTGGGAGATACGCTTCGGCGCCGGCGAGTCGCTCGGAGCAACGTCCGCGCGCCACCCACATCGATGCACCGTTTGCGAGCCGTTCGCTAAGCCAGGCCTCGAGCAAGGTCGTCTTGCCAATTCCTGCCTCGCCAGTGATGCAGACAACGCCGCCGTCACCGGCAACGGCTCGCGCGTACGCCTCGGAGAGCGCCTGCCGCTCCTCTGCGCGGCCGATGATTGGCGCGGCGACGGCGCGTTCCGCGGCGGCGCCGGCGAGTGTCGGCGACGGCTCGGGGACCGCCACGGTTGCGCTGAGCGTGTGCGCGCGCTTCACGACGACAGCCGCCGGCGCGACGCCCAGATCACATCGGAGCCGTTCGCGAAGTTCCTCGAACGCAATGAGCGCGGCGACGCGTGCGGCATGGGTGCCCGGAGCGGCGATCGCGTCGATCAGCCGCAGCGCGGCATCGGCGCTCGCCGGTTCGACATCCAGCCACCGTCGGGCGAGCGCGGCGCACGGTTCCCACTGACCGGCGCGCGCCAGTTGCGCGCACCGCGCGGCGGCGCTTCGCGCGAAGACCTCACCGAGTCGCGCATTCTCACCGTCACGCCAGCGATCGAACTCGATGGCATCGTCCAGGTGAACGCCGTCGAGAAACTGGCCGGCGTACAGCTCGACGACGCGGGCGTGATCGCCGACGCTCGCTGCCTCCACCAACAACGCCGCGTCCACGACGAGGGGCACGTCGTCGGCGAGCGCCACGCGTTCGCTGAAGCTTGGCACGGCGCTCCGGCCGAGAACGCGACGAAAATGCGAGAGCGCGTCGGCGAGGGAATTGCGCGCACGCGACTCGTCGCGATCTCCCCAGAACACACCGATCACCTGATCTCGCGTCGCGGGACTGCGACGCATCGCGAGCCACGCCAGCACAACGAGCTTGCGGCGACGCGACGCGAGCGACTCCACCTCGCGACCGTCGGGGTCGAGGAGTGTCAGTCCGCCGAGCGTGTTGAGGGTAAATCGCGAGCCGGGTTCTGTGAGTGCGTCGAGCCCAGCGTGGTGGCGTGGCTCGCGAACGACGTGCAGCGCTCTTGCCATCGATGGCTTCTCCAGCATCTCTACCGCCGGTGGGAGACGACGCGTCGCCGCGGCGGCTGCGAATGTACGAATCGATCAGCGGGTGAGCCAGGGCGCGGGACTGGCTCTTGACTCCCGTCTGCCGAGCGAGAAGATCAGCGGCTCATTCTCCTGTTGGGAGGGTCGAAATAGTGTCGTCTGAGACCAACACCATCATCGTCGGCGCGGGGCCCGCGGGACTGGCCGTGGGCGCCACGCTGCGGCGGGCGAATGTGCCGTTCGCGCTACTCGAGCGCGCCGAACGTGTGGGCGCCTCCTGGCGTGGCCATTACGAGCGGCTGCACCTCCACACGCCGAAGCGCCACTCCGCCCTGCCCCATCGCCCGTTCCCGCGCGACTATCCGACCTACCCGTCCCGGCAGCAGGTATGGGAGTACCTCGAGGACTATGCTCGCGCGTTCGACCTGCGGCCGGAATTCAGCCACGAGGTGAGTCGGTGCGTTCGCGGCAGTGACGGTGTGTGGGAAGTCTCGACGGACGCTGGGACCTATCGGGGCCGCCACCTCGTGATCGCCTCTGGTTGGCAGCGCGAGCCGAACATCCCTCGCTGGCCAGGCTTTGAATCGTTTCCAGGACCGATTCTACACAGCCGGGACTATGTGAACGGCGAGCAGTTCCGGGGGCAGCGCGTGCTCGTCGCCGGCTTCGGAAACTCCGGCGCGGAGATCGCCCTCGATCTAGTGGAGCACGGGGCGCGGTGCGCGGTGTCGGTGCGCGGAAAGGTGAACGTGATTCCGCGCGACCTGCTTGGCATTCCGATCATCGTCTTCGCGCTGCTCTGGCGCGCGGCGCCGACGCGTCTCGCTGATGCCGTGAACGCGCCGACGCTGCGCCTGGCACTCGGGAGCCTCGGCGCCCTTGGCCTGGAGAAGCGTGCGGAGGGCCCGTTTACACAGATCGCTCAATCGCGGGAAATACCGGTGATCGACGTTGGGACGCTCGCGCGCATTCGCAGCGGTGAGATCACCGTGCGCAAAGGCCTCCAGTCGTTCGAGGGCGCCGTAGTTTGTTTTGTCGACGGAACGCGCGAGCACTTCGACGCCGTCGTATTGGCGACCGGTTTCAATGCTGGGCTGCAGCGCATGTTGCCTGAGCACGGCTTTGTCTTCGACGATAAGGGAGCTCCACGAGCTCACGGGACGGAGGCAGCGCCGGGGCTTTATTTCTGCGGCTACGATCCGGGGCGCGCGGGCTTGCTGCGGCAAATCGGGATCGAGGCGCGTCGCATTGGAGCCGAGATCGCTCGATAGGGCTGGGCGACTCGGCGACTCGGCGACTCGGCGACTCGGCGACTCGGCGACTCGGCGACTCGGCGACTCGGCGGGACGACGAGTTGATGTCTGTAACACTGTTCACTCTCTCTCTGGAGAATCGCAAATGCCGGTTGAATCTGTGGTAGAGTACGAGCGCGTGTGGGTTGATGGCCTCAATCGAGGCGATGTCTCGACGGCGGACGCGGTATTCGCGCCCGACTGTGTCGTCCACATCACCGGCGTGGCAGAGCCGGTTCGCGGCGTCGGACCATGGAAGGATTTGGTGACGGGACTGTTGACCGCCTTTCCCGACCTTCATTTCACGATCGAAGATCAGTTGGTCCACGGCGATCTCGTCGCGTTTCGCTGGCGCGCCACCGGAACGCACTCCGGACCACTCGGCGCCGCGCCGCCGACGGGAAAACCGATCGCGCTCGATGGTCTCATCATGGACAGAGTCGCGGACGGTAAAGTGAAAGAGCGCTGGGAGCAGTGGGATCAATCCGTGATGCTCCAGCAACTCGGCTTCGCGTGACGCGCTTCGACGTTTCTGCGCGCCTCGGCGAACTAACCCTTGATCGAGCGGGGATGAGTCAGCGCACCGGCGTCACGGACTCTTGACCGGCTGCGGAGTCCATGTGCTGCCCTGCGTGTTCACGCCGTTCCCAACCTCGCCGAAGCCGTTATCCCCCCAGCAGTAAGCCGCGCCCGTCGGCGTGAGTCCGCACGCATGCCAGCCGCTGGCGGTCACCGAGGCAAAGGTGATCGATCCCTTCACGGGCGCGGCTGTGGTTCGCGTTCCTACAGTACCGTCGCCCAACTGGCCGAAGTCGTTCAGGCCGGAGCAATACATCGTACCCGAGCTCACGATGCCACAACTGAAACGATCGGTGAGGCCGAGGGCGATGTAGGTCTGCCCGGTCGACGCGGTCGGTGTCCCAGTGTTGGTTCCCCCGGGCGCGACGATCGAACCCCAGCAATACGCGACATTGCCGCTCGTCATCGCGCAGCCACCGTGACCTCGCACCAGAAGCGACGCGAATGAGAGACTTGGAGCGATCGGAAAGGGAACGAGGCGGTTGACGCTGCCGGTGTCACCAATTGATGAGTACTGCCCCCAGCAATACAACCTTCCGGCGCTGAGTCCGCAGGTGTGATCGGCGCCGGCTCCGATGGTAGTGAAACTCAGCCCGCCGGCGACCGGCGTGGGCGTCGTTCTCTGAGTTGTCGTGCCATCGCCCAGGTTCCCGATATTGGAACCCCAACAATACGCGGCACCACTCCCGGTGAGGCCGCATGAAAACGAGCCCTCTTCGCTGGTCGTGATACTCGCGAACTTGATCCCGCCGCTCACCGGAACGGGCGCATTGCGCTGGGTCGTCGTCCCGTCTCCAAGCTCACCCTTGATGTTTCGCCCCCAGCAGTACGCGTCTCCGGTGGCGGTGAGCGCGCAGGTGTGGCTGAGGGACGCTTCAATTGACGTAAACGCGAGTGCGGTCGCGACAGCCCGCGGCGTCGTTGTGGCCACCACATCGCCAGTGCCGAGTGCTCCGTAGGTCGATTGGCCCCAGCAATAGGCCTTCCCGGCTGCGGTGAGTGCGCACGTATGCTCCGTGCCCGCGCTGATCTTGGCGAAGACCGCTTGAGTATTCCCCACGACCGCAGAGACAGTAACGAGGGCGGTGGCGTTGAAGCCGCCGCTCGAGGCGGAGATCGTTGCCGATCCAACTGCCAGAGCGTTGACAGTGCCCGATGAAACCGTCGCCACGCTCGCGTTCGATGAGCTCCACGCGAAACTCTTCCCGGTCAGCACCGCGCCCGTCGCCGAAAGCGCCGTTGCCGTGAG
>JAICJQ010000204.1 GCA_025928335.1 Gemmatimonadaceae bacterium | reverse complement strand
GGCGACTCGGCGACTCGGCGTGAGTCCCCTAGTGACACAAGGGAGGCTATCGCGCTACCCTGTGTGACGCAAGGGGGTCGGACGAACGCCTTAAGGTTCCGGCTTGGCGAGTCGAGAGCGAAGGCTGTCGACGAGGAGTCGTTCGAGAGTGCCGAGCGACCGGCATGCGCTCGGCGGGGCGCCAGCGGGGCGGGCAACCGCTCGTACGGTATTCGTCATCCAACTTCCCGCGGGGGACCTCGGCTCGATGTGCGATGTCACGAAGAGTCTGAGGTCTACCGAGTCCGCGTTCTTCCCTCCCGCGAGAGTGCCGCAGTCGACGATCGCACTCGCCGGGAATCGCGTGAGCATGCCGTGGACGGTGAGCGAATCGCCGAGCGCGTGGGCCGAGCTGTCCGCGGCGTTGATGCGTAATCCAGCCGCAGCGTAGACGTCGCGCGTGAGCGTGAACGCGCGGTCGATGGATACGGCAAAGGCCGCGCGAACGGTGCCGGGGAGCGGCGGCGTCAGCAACACCATTGGCGAATTCGCGGTGAACAGCGTCACGCGACTTCGACCGCCGCCGAAGCCGGTTCCCTGCCTCAGTCCATGGCGAGTGACCGCGTCATAGGTCTTCTGTTCGTCGCTGGCTTTGTCGACAATGGCGTGCGCGAGGTCGTTAGCGCGCGTTCCGAGTTGTGCGCAGAGGCCGGACAGCGCGCGGAGGCGTGCGACGATCTCGCTCCCGGCCTTGGCCGAGATGTCTTTGTGTCCGGCTTCGTGGGTTTCGAGCGCGGTGACGAATCTGGCCCATTCCGCCGCCAATCCAGGCTCGGTATCGGTGGGTGGGGTCCAGTGCGGCAGCGTGATTTGCGCGTTGACCGAGACGGTGACGTCGCGGGTGGTGCAGATGCCGTTCGTCGATTCGGTTCGCCAGGACCAACGCATCGGCGAGCGCGTTTCGCCGACGAAGCTGCTGTCGGCGACCTTCGGTCCGAGTCGACGCATGTCGGCGCGCACTTCATCGAAGGTGCGGCCGTGCACCTCGTAGTAGATGACCGTCGTATGGCCGATGATTCCGGCAGGATAGCTATCGAGCACGGGATTGCGTGGCGCGCTGGCACACGCGGCGGCGGCGAACACGCCGGCTCCCAGTACCCATTGAGCCTTGAGTCCAGCTCGCACAGCAGGCATCATTGACCCGATCTCATCACGGAATCTACATATGAGTGGCGGTTGGACGAGTCGCGTGAGTTGGGTGACCGCGTTGTGCTTGATGTCGGCCAGCGCGGCCGCTCAATCACCCACCTCGTGGGAAACTTTCGACTTCGCGCACAAGCAAGTCGATTCGGCGGCGATCGACCACTTCTCGCTTCTCGCGCTCCGCCAACTCCGGGGCATCGTCTTCGGCAGGCACGGCCGGCCGTTTACGGACGAGAAAGACGTCCAGACGTACCTCAAGAGTCGTCCCTGGTATCACGCCGACACCACGTTTTCGAACAAGCGTCTCAGCGCGCGAGAGAAGGAGAACGTCGACGTCATTCGGGCGGCGGAGGCGCGGAAGCACTCACAAATCGAGACCGGCGACATGCGGTACTATCAACACCGCGTGATCACGACCGCCATGCTCGGACACCACAAGCCCGGTGATTGGCAGGTGTTGGCCGCCGAGATCGGCGCCGTCCACGGTCAGACGTTCATGAACGATGAACCGGACGAAGAGGATGCCGAAGGGCATGATCTCTGGGTCCTTCAGAAATACTTCGACGACCGGTATTGGTATCACCGCCGGCCTGACTACTCCAACAAGGAGCTGTCGGCGATCGAACGAGCCAACGCTGATACGATCGCCCTGGGGCGGATGCGCGACATGAAGCTCGCCGTCGCGCCGGGGATGATGTACCTGTTCCAGACGACACCGCTCACGGACTCGTTGCTTCGCGGCGTCTCGCTCTACGAGCTCCGGATTCTCCGAAATGAAGTCTACGCACGTCACGGGCGCCGCTTCGAGACGCCGTGGCTGCGCGCCTATTTCAAGGACGCACCGTGGTACACGCCGCGCGCGAGCTTCACGATCGCCGCGCTGTCGGAGATCGAGAAGGCGAATATCAAGGTCATTCAGGCGGTCGAGGCGCGTCGTCACGAAGAGCTGTCGGCGCGCGAGCTCTCCAACCATGACGTCGAGGGTGTTTTTCCCGAGACGGCTAGACGGCTCCGCAACGAGATCTTCGCCCGACACGGACGCACCTTCAAGGATGCGAATTTGCAGTCGTATTTCGCCAGCCAGGAATGGTACCGTCCTGATGCCAACTTCTCGCTCAAATCGTTGACGCCGATCGAGCGCAAGAACGTCGACTTCATCCTGGCCTACGAGGCGCGCGCGAAACAGGGGCAGCGCTTCACCGAAGGGTGATAAAGCACGACTAGAGTCCCGCGTGACGGGACACGCCGAGCGAGACGCGATCCGCGAGGGTGCGTATGATGAACGGCGGAACGAAGCCGTTCGCGACATAGAATGCGCGTCGCTCGATCGGGAGCGAACCAAAGTTCCGAATCAATCGCCGGCACGACGGCTGGCCGCATTTACAGCGCATACGCCAGACGTCGTCGTCGCCGATCGTTGTCGAGTAGTCGAAAACGATCTCCTCGCCCGTCGCGATGCGGCGCGCCGCGACGAGGTAGAGACGGTTGGCGCGCTTCGTGACGGCGGCGTTCGGCGCGCACGAGTGATTGAGGTAGCGCGCCGGCCCGCCGCCGGGATCGAGATAGGTCTCGGGGCCAAAGCGGATGCAGTTCGCGGAGAACGCCGAGCCCTCGCGCTCCCATAACAGATTGTAGTTGACGACCCGGCCTCGAATGGCCAACACCGTCTCGCGACGACGGAAGGCGCGACCGGCGAAAAGCCCGCGACCGACGGTCGCTCGTCCGATGATCACGCCGTCCGGCCTCGTCATCCGCGCCATTCGACGAGCTTCCCGGCGCGAACCTCGATCGGGCTGGCCCGCCTCAGTCGAGCGATCTGGCCACGGTTCACAAGGTTGAAGTGGCGTGATTGATCGATCTGCCGCTCGAGGGCCCAAAGCGGCTCGGCAGTGAAGACCCAATCATCGCGATAGCGCCGCAAGTCGAATGGCGCCGAGTAGGAGCGAAGCGTCTTGCGGCCGTCGGGCAGCGAGTATTCGTGAAAGTAGGATGCGGCGAGCTCGCGCAGGTCGCGGAAGATCGGTTCGCGAAAGCGAAGAACACCGTGATTGGTCTTCGAGATCGCGCCCCAATGGCGGCGGAACCTGAAAAGCGTGACGACATGGTCGACGTCGTCATCGGTCGTCTTCAGGTCCATGATCAACGGCGGACTTCCGTTCATCCACAGCGCGAGACAGGCGAGCAGCGCGCCCTCCAGGCAGTGTACCGTCCCGCGCTCGAGCGAGGCGAGCGGCGACGAACAGGTTTCACCGCGCTTCTCGAAGTTGATCGGCAGCGAATCGAGGAAGTCCTGTACTTTCTGCGGCGACTTGAGCCTCGACAGCTGGTTGAGCCGCGGATGAGACCGAATATCGAGAGAAGGAAAGCGCGTTCGGTTGGCCATGCTCAAGTGTCGCGGATCGCCTCCATCGGGTCAACGCGACTCGAGCGCCACGCCGGCACATACGCGGCGAGGATCGCGACCGTGAGCGTCGCGGCCGCTCCGAAGAGATAGGCGCTCGGATCCAGCTGCGAGACGCCGTAGAGCGACGTACGGAGATACCGAGCCGCGTACGCGCCACCCGCCAGCCCGATGCCCACTCCGATCGCCGCCATCGCCGCGGCGTTGGAGAGCACGTCGCGCCCTACGCGCGCCGCGGTGGCGCCGAGCGCCATGCGGATTCCGATCTCATGGGTCCGCGTGCTGACGATATACCACATCACGCCGTAGATGCCCACGGCCGCCAACACGATCGCAATGATGCCGAACGCCGTGAGCGCGATCATGGCGAAGCGCCGGTCGGCCGCGCTCTTCGCGATACGCTCGTCGATCGTGCCGATTTGCGCCGGCGAATGGGGGATGATCTCGCGAAGCTTTGCGCGTGTCGCGGTCATCACCGCGGTGGGGCGGCCTTCCGTGCGGAGCAGGGCGATGATCTGCTGTCCGACGTTTGCCTCGCGCTGGGCCAACGGGACGTAGATCTCGTTCTGTGTCCCGTGCGGCATCGACCAATTCGACGCTTCGGCGACGACTCCGACGACGGTGAGCCAATCATTGAACAGATAGTTTGTCGCGATCGACTTGCCGATCGGATCCTGGCCGGGCCACAGCTTTTCGGCGATGCCGGTTGTGATGATGGCGACGCCGGGCGCGCCGGGCCGATCGCCCGTCGTGAACGCGCGTCCACGAAGGACCGGCTGTCGCAGCACGCTGAAATATTCGGGACTCACGACGCGGAATCCTGCCATCGCCGGCCAGTCGCGATCCTTCGGGTCGCTCGGCCGGCGCACCGGACCGGACCAGGCGCCCCACTGGAGCGGCAGGTTGCTGGCAAACGCGACACCCTCGACGCCGGGAATGGCGCGGAGCCCGGCGGCGACCGCATCGAATCGAGCGACGTCCGATTCCTGCGGCGTGATGGCGGCGGTGACGATGCCGTGTGAGTCGAACCCTGTTTCGGCGGAAAGGATGTTGCGCAGCGTGCGCACGAGCAAAGCCGACCCGATGACCAGCATGACGGCGAGTGCCACCTCGAAGCCGACGAGCGCGCGCCAGACCGACGATCGAACCGAAGTGCCGCCTCGTCCCGCGCGAAGCACTTGGCAGGCGTCTCGCCGCGCCAACCGAAGGGCGGGATAGACGCCGACGACGATTGCCGTGAGGAGCGCGACGCCGATCGAGAATTCGAGAACGCGCGCATCGAGCGACAGCTCGCTCAGTCGCGGCACCAGATTGCCGCCGATCACCCTTATCGCGTTTATCGCTCCGAACGCGGCGAGCATCGCCACGGCGGTACCGATCCCGACGAGCAGGCTGCTCTCGAGGAAGAGCTGTCGGGCGATCCGCGTGCGTGATGCGCCGAGCGCGGCGCGCACCACGACTTCTCGTTCACGATGCCAGCCGCGCGCGAGCTGCGCGCTGACAAGGTTCGTGCAGGCGATGAGCAGGACGAGCGCCGCCGCGCCGAAGACGATCGAGAGCAGCGTCCGATAATTGGCGACGACGAACTCGCGCAGCGGACGAACGTCGGCGTCGGTTGCTTCGGTCTCCGTGCCGTAGGCCGCGTACAGCGCGCGCGAGATCGCCGACATCTCGGCGCGGGCGGCGTTCAACGTGGCACTGGGTTTCAGTCGGGCGATGACCTGATAGTTGTGCGAGCTGCGGACGGTGCCGGGGTTGCCTTCATGCGGGAGGTAGACGTCCGCCGGCTGAAAGAATCGGAAGCCGCGAGGGAGCACGCCGACGACGGGTGTTGGAGCGTCGCCCAAGCGGATCGTTCCCAGGGGCCGCCGGGCGGCCATGCGGTTTTGCCAAAACTCATATGAGACCATCGCCACGCGCGGGCGACCGGGTGCGTGCTCGGCGTCGGTGAACTCGCGGCCGATCGCCGGCGCGACGCCGAGCGTCGAGAAAAAGCCGTGTGTCACCTCGAGCACCGGCACGCGTTCGGGCTCGGCGTCGCCGGAGGCCGACACCGTGCGGGAGTACGGATACATCGCGGCGGCAACGCCGGCGAAGGAACGAGTCTCCTCGCGCCAGCTGGCGAAATTCGGGAACGAGGGCGGACGGAAGTCGCCCTTCGCATTCCGTTCACGAATGTACACGAGGCGATCGGCGTCACGGTACGGAAGTGGTCGAAGGAGCACCGTGTTGAAGACGCTGAAGGCGACGGTGGAGGCGCCGATGCCAAGGACGAGCGTGACAAGCGCGAGCGCGGTAAATCCGGCGTTCTTGCGCAGCGAGCGCAGCGCCCATGAGAGATCTTGCACACTGCCCTCCATCAGGTGGGGGCCCCGCTCGGCGCGCGCGGCGTCGCTGATCAGGGTCCGATTGCCGAAGCGCACGTGCGCCATGGCGCGAGCCGCGGCAGGGTCGAGCCCGTCACGGATCTGCCGTTCAGTCTCGAGTTCGATGTGGTGAGCGATCTCCTCGTCGAGATCGCGGTCGGCGCGCTCACCGGCGAGGAGATCGCGGAAGCGCTGACGCACGGCGTCGATCCACGACATGTCAGGCCTCGCTCGGCTTGGCGGACAGCACCCGATCGACGCCGGCGATGCTGCGGCGCCACCAGCCGATCTCGTCGGCCAGCTGGCGCCGGCCGGATGCGGTTAGCCGGTAGTACCGGGCCCGCCGGTTGTTGTCGCTCGCCTTCCATTGCGCGACGACCCAACCGCGCCGGAGGAGCCGTTGCAGCACGGGGTAGACGGCTCCCTGCTGAATGGCGCAGACCCCGTCGGAGAGCTGCTCGATCCGATCGGCGATACCCCAGCCGTGCATGTCGCCAAGGCTGACGGCCTTGAGCACGAGCATGTCGAATGTTCCGGGCAGGAGGTCGCCGGAGCGTTCCATGGGACGGTTCCAGTGAGGGGCTTACGGTATGCCACTTACTGGAACCTAGACACCCGCCGTCGCGAAAAGGTTGGGTCGGCGGCGAGAGAGCGGCGGGTCCGCTAGTCGGCCCGCATCGCGACGAGAGGGCTGACACGCACCGCGCTGACGGCGGGCCCCAGCGAGCCGGCGATCGTTGCGAGCGCTACGATCACGAAACCGCTGGCCAGCGTCACCGGATCGGTCGGGGCAATGCCAAAAAGAAGGGCGTTCATCGCCCGGGCCGTCAAGTGTGCCGCGACCACGCCTGGAATGCCGCCGACGAGCGCGAGTCGAGCCGCGTCGCCGACGATCATTCGCGCAACGCGGCTAGGTTCGGCGCCGAGCGCCAGACGAACGCCGATTTCGCGCGAGCGCTGGCTCACCATGAAAGCGAGCAGCCCGTAGATCCCGATCGCGGTCAACAACAGCGCCACGCCCGCTAACGCGACGAGGATTCGCAACTGGGCTCGTCGATCGGCCGTCTGTCCGTCCAGCACGTCGGCCAGC
>JAICJQ010000018.1 GCA_025928335.1 Gemmatimonadaceae bacterium | reverse complement strand
CTCGACCCGATCGAGGCGCTGCGTCACGAGACATGAAATTCTTCGCCGTTTTTCTCCACGCCGTCGAAGGGGTCTCGATCGCGCTCGAGTCGATCCGCGCCAACAAAGGCCGCGCGGCACTGACGATCCTCGGCGTCGCGGTTGGCGTCTTCGTCGTGGTCGCGCTGTCGTCCGTCGTGCGGGGCGTGAACGAATCGTTCGCGCGGGATGTCGCCGCCGCCGGCCCGAATTCTTTCTTCGTCTATCGCCGGCCCCTGACGCCCTTCCAGAGTTGCGATCCCAGCGACCCAAGCTCCTGTCCCGAGCGTCGGAACCCGGCGATCACGAACGATGAAGCCAGTGGCATCGCGTCGCTGTCGTCGATCTACGCGGTCACACAGCACGTTGCCGGCGGGAACACCTTCAAGTACAAGGATCGGTCGCTCAGCGCCGGGGTCGAGTATTACTCGACGAATTGGACCGACGTGGACGGGGGCGACATTTTCCCGGGCCGCAGTTTCACGCTGGCGGAGTACAATACCGCCGCGCAAGTCGTGATCGTGAACGACAAGCTCGCGCAGTCGCTATTCGGTGATTCCGATCCGATCGACAAGATGATCACGATCGACGGCCATCCGTTCCAGGTCATCGGGCTCTATCACTACACCGCGAGTCCGATGGGCACTCCGACGTCGGCCGGCGGAGGCGATTCGCCCAAAGCCATTGTGCCGCTCGAGACCGGTCGTCGCCACATGAACCTCTGGGTGCGCGGCAACAACCTGATCGTGCGGCCACGAGACGGCGTGAACGTCACGGACGCGACCGACGAAGTCACGGCGTTTCTCCGCGCTCACCGCGGGCTTCGGCCACGCGACCGGACCAACTTCGCGGTCGTGACGCAGGACAAGCTGCTCGAGACGTACAACAAACTCTTCGGCACGTTCTTCGTGGTTGGCCTCGCCCTTTCATCGGTCGGGTTGCTGGTCGGCGGTATCGGCGTCATCGCGATCATGATGATTTCCGTCACGGAGCGTACGCGAGAGATCGGCGTCCGCAAAGCGCTCGGCGCGACGCGGCTGACGATCCTCTGGCAATTCCTCGTCGAGGCCGTGACGCTCACCGCGTTCGGCGCGGCGGTCGGTCTCGTGCTTGGGTTCGGAACGACGGTGCTCGTGCGTACGGTGTGGCCGTCGATTCCAGCGTCGACGCCGCTGTCCTCGATCGTCTCCGCACTCGCCGCGAGCGCGGTGACCGGCGTGATCTTCGGGATGCTTCCGGCGGTCCGCGCAGCGAGACTCGATCCGGTCGCGGCGCTCCGTTACGAGTAGCACGGGCCGCCGCGCGACGCTGCTCCCGCCGTTCCCCGGGCCACTACCTTCTACCGCATGACAAACGTCGACCTCCTCGCCATCGCCGCGCACCGCGACGATGTCGAGCTGTTGTGTGGCGGTACGCTCGCCAAGGCGGCGCGCGCTGGATACCGAACCGGCATTCTCGACCTCACCGCGGGCGAGCTTGGGACGCGTGGGACCGCCGAGGTCCGCGCCGCTGAAGCGGAACAGGCCGCGAAGACGTTGGGTGTCAGCGTGCGCGAGAATCTCGGGCTGCCCGATGCCGCTATCGTGAACGATCCGGCGTCGCGAGAGAAGCTGGCGCGGGTGCTTCGGCGGCTCCAGCCGCGCGTGGTCATCGCGCCGGCGCTCGAGGGCCGGCACCCCGACCACCACGTCACGGCACAGTTGGTTCGGGACGCGTCGTTCGTGTCCGGACTCGCGAAGCTCGCACCGGATTTGCCCAAACATCGGCCGTTCAAGATTCTGCACTGCCTGACCTACCGGCACGACCCGGTCCGGCCGACGTTCGTCGTCGATATCTCCCAGGTGTTCGAGCTCAAACTGGAGGCGATACGCTGTTACCGTTCGCAATTCGAGGGGCTTCAGCAGGCCGGCGAGGTGTATCCGAACGGTGAACCGCTCGAGGATGTCGTGCGGCACTACGCAGCGTATTATGGAACGCTCATTCGGAAACGATATGGCGAGCCGTATTTCACGACCGAGGTGATGGCGGTGGACGACGTGCTTTCACTCGAGGTGTCGACCTTTTGAGCGACGAGGTCACGTACGGCACCTACTTGTCGCTCGACGCGCTTCTCGCGCTCCAGCGCCCCCGGTCGCAGCCGGAGCATCCGGACGAGCTGCTCTTCATCGTCGTGCACCAGGCGAGCGAACTGTGGTTCAAGGCGATCCTGCACGACCTCGACGGTCTCGTCGCCGCCTTGGAGGCGCGTGAGGTCGGTCAGGCGCTCTGGCGCGTGCAGCGCGTGAACACGCTGATGCGGATCGTTTCCGAGCAACTGTCGTCGCTCAGCGCGTTGCCGCCGCAGCACTTCGCGCAGTTTCGCACCTTTCTCGGCACATCGAGCGGATCGCAGAGCATCCAGTTTCGCGCGATCGAGGCTGCGTCCGGGTTGCGCGACGACCACTTCATGCATGCGCTGGAAGAGCGTGGACCGATCCCGCCGCTCGTTCAGCGCGCGCTCGGGCGTCCGACGCTTCAGGAGCTCTTCCTCCGGGTGCTCGATGGGGCGGGCGCCAAGCTCGAAGACTTGTATCTCGGCCCCGGTCCTGGGCTTTTGTTCTTCCTTGCCGAAGCCCTTCTGGAATACGAGCAGCAGTTCGCCCAGTGGCGGTTCAAGCATGTTCAGCTGGTCGAGCGTATCATAGGACCGCAGACCGGGGGCACGGGCGGGACCCTCGGATCGCGCTATCTGATGCGTACCGTCGACCAGCGGTTTTTTCCGAAGCTCTGGGAGGTACGCAGCCGTTTTTTCGGCGTCAAGAAGCCGCCCGGGGCGCCTTAGCGTCGTGAGCAGAAACGCTGTATATTGTTGCTATGCCTGAACCTATCTATCTCGACCACGCTGCCACGACACCGGTTCGGCAAGAGGTGCTCGATGCGATGGTTCCCTTCTATGGACCCCGCTTCGGCAACCCGTCCAGCGCCCACCGGTGGGGGCGAGACGCACGAACAGCCCTCGACGAGGCGCGCGAGCGCGTCGCTCATTGTCTGGGCGCCCGGTCCGACGAGATCTGCTTCACCTCCGGCGGCACCGAGGCCGATAACATCGCCATTCTTGGCGCCTGGCGAGCGCTGAGTGGCAGCGGGCGCCGCGCGGTTGTAACCACTCCCATCGAGCACAAGGCGGTGCTTGGCGCGGTCCATCAGGCCGCAAAGGAAGGGGCCCAAGAGCGCTTCACGGCGATGCGCGACACCGGCGCGGTCGACCTCTCGTCGTTCAACGACGTCGTTCGAAACGACACGGCGATCGCTTCGGTCATGTGGGTCAATAACGAGATCGGAACGATCCAGCCGATCGATGATCTCGCTCGCCATGCGAAGAGCGTTGGTGCGCTGTTTCATACCGACGCCGTGCAGGCGTTCGGAAATGTGGCGATCGACGCGTCGACGGTCCCGTTCGATGTCCTCACCGTGTCGGGCCACAAGATCGGCGCCCCGAAGGGGATCGGTGCCGTATTCATTCGACGCGGTCTGGTCATCGAGCCGCTCTTTCACGGCGGGACGCAGGATCGTGGACGCAGGCCGGGGACCGAGAACGTTGCGGCGGCCGTCGGCTTTGCCCGGGCCGCGGAGTTGGCGGTCGCGGAACGTGAGGCACACTGGCTGCAGCTCGAGCGGTTGCGTGACCGGCTCGAGGCGGGAATTCTCGCGCGCGTGCCCGACGCGGTCGTCCATGGGCGCGGCGGTCCCCGCGCGCCGCACATCGTTAATGTCTCCGTCCCTGGCACGGACAGCGAGTCGATGCTCATGGCGCTCGACCTGCGCGGCATCGGCTGCTCGGCGGGATCGGCCTGTCAGAGCGGAAGCGTATCGCCGTCGCACGTGCTCAGCGCGATCGGCGTCTCGAACGAGCTCGCGTCGGCCGCGATCCGGATGAGCGTCGGTGCGCTGACCACCGAGGCCGCCGTCGATCGAGTCGTCGAGGTCTATCCCGCACTCATCGCCAAGGTGCGCGGCGCCAACGCGGCCGCAGCCGCGGACTGATGACGATGCACGGCGAGCGCGTGTTGGTCGCTATGTCCGGCGGAGTTGATTCCTCCGTCGCCGCCGCGCTGCTCGTCGAGCAGGGGTACGACGTCGTCGGCGCGACGATGAAGCTGTTCTGCCATGACGGCGATCTTCCCGACCGCCCGTGCTGCTCGCTCGACTCCGTCAACGACGCCAGGCGCGTTTGCCACGCGCTCGGGATCCCGCACTATGTGCTGAATTTGGAGAGCGCATTCGGGCGCGACGTCGTCGATGACTTCGTTCGCGAGTATGCCGAAGGCCGCACGCCGATTCCGTGCGTTCGTTGTAACACGTTCACGAAGTTCCGCGACCTGGTCGCCAAGGCCGACACAATCGACGCGCGGTGGATTGCGACGGGCCATTACGCGCGGGTCGTCGACAGCACGCTGCATCGCGGGCTGGACCACGCGAAGGATCAGTCGTACTTCCTTTGGGGAATCGACCGCCGCGTGCTCGATCGCATGATTCTTCCGGTCGGCGCGCAGACCAAGTCCGAAACGCGAGCTGTCGCCCACCGCCTCGGGCTCGAAGTCGTCGCCGAGAAGCGCGAGAGCCAGGATATCTGCTTCGTGCCGGACGGCGATCACACGAAGGTGATTCGCCAGCGACTTGGCCCCGATGCCTCTTCACTCGCCGCCGGCCCGTTCCTCCTCTCGGATGGGACGGTCGTCGGAGCGCACGACGGGCACGCGCGGTTCACGATCGGTCAGCGGCGCGGCCTACCGGGCGGATTCCGCGAGCCGATGTTTGTGGTCGGCATTCGACCGGCGGATCGGGCGGTCGTGATTGGTCCGCGCGCGGAGTTGCTCGGCCGCGGCCTCACGGCGCGTCACATGAACTGGCTGGTCGACGCGCCTTTCGTTGGGTCGACGGTTGACGTCCAGGTTCGCCATCGCGCGCCCACAGTCAGCGCCCTGATCGTTCGGTTGGACCGCGATGAAATCGAGCTCGCGCTGGACGAGCCAGTGGCGGCGATTACGCCCGGGCAGTCGCTGGTGCTATACGACGGAGAGCGAGTGCTCGGCGGAGGAGTGATCGAGAGCGGGAAGAGACAGTTGCCAGTTCGCGCTGCTTAGAGATTGCTGAAGTACGCAAACCGAACCGCGCGGCTGCCAGAGGGCGCGGCTGCCGAAAGGCGCGGCTCCCAAACCACGCGGCTGCCGAACGACGCAGACGCTTTACACGAGGAAGGCGCCGGTACTGAGGGCGTGCTTTCGGTGAGGTCCGTTCCCTGACCATCCGGTAGGCTGGGGAATGACAAATCATCGCAACCTCGCCGTACTCGACGCGGCGGACTCGGTAGCGGATGAAATCAATCGCCTCATCGACTCGAATGCTCGGCGTTTGATTTACATTCAGCAGCTCAGGCGATCAGCGCAGTCTATCGCTGCCAATATCGCAGAAGGATTTGGGCGCGGCCCCGGGCGAGAACGCGAACATTCGCTACGTGTGGCCCGCGGGGAAGCGGAAGAGACGATTCGTCACCTACGAGCGAATTACGAAACGAATCGAATCAGCAGCGTCGACTATTGGCGATTACGCAATCGTCTCGTGACGATCATCAGGATGCTTTCATCACTGCTTCGTGAAAACTACGTGGCCGAGCCACGTTCCGCGGCCGAACATAGCCGGAACTCCGGCGGGACTTGATTCTGCGTCGTCCTCGTCGGTAGCGCATTCGTTGTTCGGCAGCCGCGTTGTTTGGGAGCCGCGCCCTTCGGCAGCCGCGCTCTCTGGCAGCCGCGCGGTCCGAACTGCGCAGTCAGTACTTCATGCCGGAAGCTTCCGCGAATTCTTTCATCGCCTTTTCCTGCTCCTCGGTGAGCTTCTCCGGCACCCGAACCTGCACCTCGACGATCAAGTCGCCGCGCTGATCGTCACGCTTGATCCCCTGACCGCGAACGCGAAAGCGTTTTCCATTCGCCGTGCCCGGCGGAATCTTGATCGTGACTTTCTTTCCATCCAGCGTCTTGACGTTGATCTTCGACCCGAGCGTCGCCTGCGCGATGTTGATCGGCACGGGGGCGACGACGTCCAATCCTTCACGCCGGAAGAACCGGTCGGGCTCGACTTGAAAGGTGATCAGCAAGTCGCCCGGCGGACCGCTGCGATTGCCGCGCGCGCCCTGCCCTTTGAGACGAATCTTCGTTCCGCTGTCGACACCTTCGGGAACGGTGATCATTACCTTCTTCTTCGAGCGAACTTCGCCAGAGCCGCCACAGGTCGGGCATCGCTCGCTCGGCACCGTGCCCTTGCCGAGACACATCGGGCACGGACGCTGAACGGCGAACCCGCCTTGGCCGAACGAAATCGTGCCGCGCCCCTGACACTCCGGACAGGTCGATATCTTCGCCCCCGGCGCGGCGCCGGAACCGTGGCATGTTGAGCACTCCTCGTTCACCTCGAGCTCGATCGGCACTTTGCCGCCCAGTGCTGCCGTCCGGAACGGAATAGACAGCTGCGACTCGACGTCCTGTCCTCGCTCCGGTCCGCGTGATCGCGCGCCGCGCCCACCGGCAGCGCCGCCACCGAACATCGAACTGAAAAGGTCGCCGAGTCCACCGAGACCGACGTCGCCCAGGTCCTCGAAGCGAAAGGATTGCGCATTGCCGCCGAAGGGCGCTCCAGCGCCGGGTGGTGGTCCACGGCGCGGCCCCGCGCCTCCGCCGAAGCCACCAAACGCGCCGAGCTGGCGCATCTGATCGTACTGCTTCCGCTTGTCGGAGTCCCCCAGCACCTGATAGGCCTCCGAGATCTCCTTGAAGCGCTCGGCGGCTTTCGGATCGTTGGGATTTTTGTCGGGGTGGTGTTTCGCGGCGAGCTTACGGTACTGCTTTTTGATCTCGTCTTGCGTCGCTGACGCCGGAACTCCGAGGACCGAGTAGTAGTCCTTCGTCTGAGCCATATCAGTCAGTACGTGCTCAGCCGTTCCACTGCTTCACGACGACACGAGCCGGTCGCAGCAGCTGCCCGCCGAATCGATAGCCCGCCTGATAGACTCGAGAGACGACGTGGTCGTCTTCCGGCGAGAGCGCCGGCTCGGTGGCAACAGCTTCATGCACGGTCGGATCGAACGTCTGATTGATCGGATCGATGACTTCGAGGCCGGCGCTCGACAGCGACTTGAGGAGCTTCTTCTCGACCATCTCGACGCCTTGCACGACCGTGACCGCGTCGGTCGTTGCCGGATCCACGTGCGCGAACCGCGCAAGATCGTCCAGACCATCGATCAGTTGCTTGACGAGCTCCGCCTGCGCACGGGAGGTCAGCTCGCCGCGCTCTCGCGTCGTCCGCTTGCGGTAGTTGTCGTACTCGGCCGCGAGGCGCAGATAGCGGTCCTGCTCCTCGGCGAGGCGCTGCGACAGCCCGCCGGCGGCGACCCCGTCATCGATGACATCGGTCGCGTCGGTACCGTCGACGCCCGTGGCGTCCGGCTCCGGCGCCGGTGGCTCGGCGGTTCCCGACCGTTCGTCGTACTCGTTGTTATCGTGGCGCTTCTTCATCGCTGAATGTTGGTCATGCCCGGGGTGGGGTGCAACGGCTATGCCCTCTACGCCTGCCTTTCCGGCAGCGCGGCGACCTCAGTGAGACGGCTACGCAGGAACTCCAGCGTCCACTGCGCCGCTCGCTCGCGAATCTCGTAACGGTCGCCCCACAGCCGAAGCAACCGGGCTTCGACCTCGCCGTCGATATCAGTGCCGATCCAGACAGTTCCGACAGGCTTTTCCGGCGTGCCGCCCGTCGGCCCAGCGATGCCGGTGATCGACAGTCCGACGCGCGCTCCAGTGGCCTCGCGGGCACCGCGCGCCATCTGCCGCACGACTTCCTCGCTGACCGCGCCGTGCTCGCGCAACGCGCGTTCATCGACGCCGAGTCGGCTTCCTTTCACGTCATTGTGGTATGCGATCACACCGCCGAGCACCACGTCGCTCGAACCGCTGATCGCGGTAAGTCGCGCGCCGAGCAGGCCGCCGGTGCAGCTCTCGGCGACACCGATCGTCAATCCTCGCGAGCGGCAAAGATCGAGCACGATGGCGGCGAGATCGTCGTCGCCTTCGCCGTAAATCCACTCACCGACCGTCCGACGGAGCCGCGCGGCCGCTTCGGTCAGCGCCTGGTCGGCTGCTTGTGGCGGTACGTCGCGAACAGTCAGCCGCAGGTCGACGCCCGAGATCGATGGCAGATACGCGAGAACAACGTTCAGCGACCCCGTTTCGCTTTCCGTCCGTTCGATCCGCTCGGCAAGCAACGACTCCGCGACACCAGTTGTGCGAATCGTGAGCGAACGCACGACGGTGCTCGCGGCAACGCGTGCCTGGACGCGCGGCAAGAGCGTGTCGGCGAGCATGCCTCGCATCTCGCGCGGCACGCCTGGGAGCATGGCGACCCACCGCCCGCGCTCATCCTCGAGCCAAATCCCGGGCGCCGATCCGTGATGATTGTCGAGCTTTACGGCGCCTGCTGGAAGCATCGCCTGCGCACGATTCGTCGTCGGGAGCGGGCGATTGAAGCGCCGTCGCCAACGCTCCTCCATCCACGCCAGATGCGCCTCGTCGAGTATCATCTCGCGACCGAACAGTGATGCGATGGCCGGCTTCGTCAGATCGTCAGATGTCGGACCGAGACCGCCCGTCGTGATCACGCCCTGACTTCGTTCGAGGGCTTCCGCGACAGCACGCGCGATCGCCGCCGCGTTGTCGCCGACGGTTGTCCGCCGCGCGATGTGAACGCCGATCGACGCGAGCGCCCGCGCCAGATGAGCGGCGTTCGTATCGATGGTGAAACCAAGCAGCAACTCGTCACCGATCGTAATGACTTCGACGGTCGTCGCGCGATTGCTGTTCGCGAGTGCGCTCACTTCGATGGCGACGCGGCGAAGACGCTTCCGAAACTTCGCAGATAGAGCACCAGCGAGTAGATCGTGAGGACGACCGCCGCCGTCATCATGATCGTGCCGACCGTACCGTTGAACAGCGCAAAGTCGTGCCACGCGTCATTGTTCCACTGTCGCGCGACGGCGAGCGTTGCGGCCCAGAACCAGAAGTACGCCGAGCCTTGCCAGATCAACTGGAACCCCGTCTTCCACTTCGCCGCCCCGATTGCCGCGATGACGACGCCACGCCGCGCCGCCATTTGCCGGAAGACGGTCATGAACAGCTCGCGCCCCAAAACGACCGCGATAATCCAAAAGGGCAGTCCGACGCGGCCCCAGGGTGTCTCGAATGGAAAATCGTTCGCGAGCAGATACATGGGAACGAACGTCCCCAGGAGCAGCGCCTTGTCCGCAAGAGGATCGAGCAGTCTGCCGAGATCCGTCTCTTCCTTTCGCGAACGCGCCAATCGTCCATCGACGTAGTCCGTGATCGCGGCGAGTGTGAACAGGACAAACGCCGCAAGGCGAAGTCCCCACGAACTCGAGAACGGAAGGACGGCGATCAGCGGCGTAACAACGATCCGCCCGACGGTCAAAGCATTCGGAAGGTTCATGGCGCGAGGCGTTCGCGACGGTCGAGCTGGCTGCGCATAAGCGTCTAGCCAGAAGCTAACATGAGATGACGGCACGAGACACGGCAGCGCCGCCGCCGAGTCGCCCAGCCGCCCAGTCGCCCAGTCGCCTACGCCAGTGACTTCAGAACGAGCTTGCTGACCGCCCTGAGGGTCTCGAAGACGCCTTCGCCGCTCACCGCGACGGCTTCCAAGTATGGCGCCCGTTCGATCCATTCGCCCGTGGGTAGCTGTTCGATCAGCCGTTCGCCGGGGTGGGCAGGGTCCGCCAGAGGGCGCATACGCGTCGACTCGGTGACTTCCCAGCCGGGATTGAGCGACGCTTGGAGTTCACGAATCGACGCCGCGTTGGGCAGATCGCGCTTGTTGTACTGAATGACGAACGGCATGGTCGTGAGATCGTACCCGTATTCGGCCATGTTGTCGTACAGGTTCTGCATGGCCTCCTGGTTCGCCTCCATCCGCTCGACCTGCGAGTCACCGACGAAAACGATGCCGTCCACGCCCTTCAGAATCAGCTTGCGGCTGGCGTTGTAGTAGACCTGTCCCGGCACGGTGTAGAGGTGGAACCGTGTCTTGAAGCCGCGGATCGTCCCCAGATCCACCGGCAGGAAATCGAAGAAGAGCGTGCGCTCCGTTTCCGTCGCCAGTGAAATGAGCTTGCCGCGGGTGTCCGGCTGCACCTTGCCGTACACGTGCTCGAGGTTCGTGGTCTTGCCGCCGAGCCCCGGACCGTAATACACGATTTTGCAATTGATCTCGCGCGAGGCGTAGTTGATCATCGACATGGCTGTGTCTCCTACTGAAACAGCTTGTCGATTTCGTCGTCCGCCCCAGCGAGAATGTTCGGCACCGCTTCGGCGCTGCCGCCGCGGGCGAACACGATCTCGAACAATTGGGTGAGCTCGACGACGGTCTGTCGCATCTTGATTCGAACGAGGCCGAGCGTCGTCCGGCTGTCGAACAACACGACGAGGATGACGCGGCGCGCGACGTCCGCGAGGTACATCGACTCCTTTTCACCTTGGTGAAAGAGTGAGCTGAAATCATTCTCGCCGACCAGCTTCGCGAGTTGGTCGTTGGCGCTGAAATCGGCGGCGGTGAGCGTCGCGAACGCGGTCGGATCGAAGTCGGGGCGCTGTCCCACCGTCGCGACGAGCTGGCCGGTGCGGTCCACGAGCAGCGCACACCGCGCGTTACAGTCCGCGAGGAACCGCTCCAACGCCTTCGTGATCGCGCCAAAATCGTCTTCGGTAAACGACCAACTGGACGCGCTCACGGGCATGTGCTTCTGGTTCCTAGTCGAAGGTGGCGTGCATTCGGCGTAGGAGCCTCTGCGCGCGACGCTTGAGCGTCACGTCGCGTTCCCAGCCGATGTAGTCAGTGAGGATGCGAGCCGTTTCGAGCCCCGGTTGTCCGCCAAGATACCCCAACGCGGCGAGACGCCGAACGGGATTCTTGCTGAACAACTCGCGGCGCGACCGCCGGATCTGCGTACTCCAGACGACGGCCCCCAGTACTAGACCGCCAAGGAAGCCAGCCGTCACCGCCGTCCGGTGAATTCTCGTACTCACATGGACCGCCGTGCCGCGAGCGCCTGGGCGATCGTCACGCCATCTGCGTATTCCAAATCACCCCCCACCGGCAGCCCCCGGGCGATCCGCGTGACACTCACTCCCTGGGGAACCAGTTGGCCCTGGACGTAAAGGGCGGTCGCCTCGCCCTCGAGGCTCGGGTTGGTCGCAAGGATTACCTCGCGCACTTCCAGCCCACCAGCCGGCGCCCCCGCACCCACTCGGTCCACCAGAGGCCCGATCGTGAGGTCGGCCGGCCCGACGCCGTCGAGCGGCGACAGGCGGCCCCCGAGGACGTGGTACAAGCCACGGAATTCACCGGCGCGCTCGATCGCCCCAATGTCCGACGCCTGCTCCACGACACAAATCGTCGTCGCATCCCGGCGCGGGTCGCGGCAGATGGAGCACACGTCATCCTCCGTGAGGTTGAAGCATCGCGCGCATGGGCGCACGCGCTCGCCGAGCGTGAGCAGGGCGTGGGCCAGCCGGCGGCTCTGGTCGACGGGTTGCCGCAACAAATGATACGTCAGCCGCAGGGCGGTCTTTCGGCCGATCCCCGGGAGGCGCGACAGCTCGGTCGCCAGATCCTCGATCGCCGACATGACGCCGTGGTCAGAAAGGCAGCTTGAACGGGAGAGAGAGCCCGCCCGTGACCTTGCCCATGTGCTCCTGGGCCGCTGTCTGGGCCTTCTGTTGAGCGTCGGCCACGGCGACGACCACGAGGTCCTCGAGCATCTCGATGTCGGCGGGATTCACCACGCTCGCGTCGAGCTTGATCTTCTTGATCTGGCCGGTGCCGTTCACTTCAGCCGTCACCATCCCGCCGCCGGCCGATCCGGAAACGCTGAGCTGCTGTAGCTCCTCCTGGACCTTCTGAAAGCGATCCTGCATGTCCTTCGCTTGCTGCATGATCTTCAAGAAATCGGGCATCGGACCGATGGCGGGGGCGAATGGCGTTTTCGGCGCGTTGGTGCACCGATCAAAAACTATCGAGCGTCGCGCGCCGCGGGCTAGTCCGCGACGTCGAGATCGAGCGCGTCGATGGCCGCGCTCAAGACCGGGTCCCGCCGCTTGAGCGACGCGATTCGCTCGGCGCGAACCATCTCGTCGGTGAGGCGTTTCGGCGGTGCAGCCGGAGCCGTGTCATGCCGTCTGAGATCGGCGCGGGTGATGCCATCGAACCACTCGGCCAGCGCGGCAACGACGTCAGCCCGAGCGGTCGTGATGGCGTGGGCGTAGATGTCGTTCGGCTCATCGAGCTCGATCGCCAGGACGCCATCGGCGGTCACGCCGACGGCGCTCGAGTGCATCAGCGCGGTTGCCAGCATCGGCTTGCCATTCGCCCGCACGCGTTCGACCAAATCGTCCCAGCGACCGACGACTCTCGCCAACTCCAGGCTTTCGCGCTCGGCGCGTGCTTGCGGCCGCGGGTCGGTCATAGGCGCCGGTGTCGCGCGAACGGCCGAACCTTCAGTGCGAAGTCCCGCTTGGGCATCTCGTCGTATCGAAGGACCCGGATCGCCCATCGGAGGCGGCGCACTGCTCGCGGTTCTCCGGACATTCGATCCTCCGGAACCGGACGGGGGCGTCGGACCGCCCCCCGAATTTCCGATCGAGCGGAGGACATCTTCCAATTCGACGGCACGGTCGAGCAAAGCAAATCGAACGAGCAGCGTTTCGAGCAAGAGCTGCTGCTGCCCACTTTTTCGGAAGCGTGGCTCGAGCTCACCGAGCGACTGCAGCATGCGCAGCAGATCGGCGGCGGCAAAGCGCGAACGGCGTGCCTCGAGCGCTGCCCGGGCTTGTTCCGAGACATCCGTCGCTGCGCCGCCGAGAACGATTGCCAACTGCGCGCGGAGCAGATCCGCGAGGCCAGTGAGAAAGAGGGAGAAGTCGATTCCCGATTCGGCAAGTCGCGCGACCAGAGGGAAGACATCGGCGGCCCGGCGGTCAGCGATAATGTCGAGAATTGCGATGAGTTCGTCTTCGGCGACGAGCCCGAGTGCTTCTCGTACCCGCTCGGCGGTGATCCGTCCGTCGCCCATCGACAACACCTGGTCGGTGATGCTCAAGGCGTCGCGCATCGATCCGTCGGCGGCGCGGCCAATGGCGGCGAGCGCCTCCGGTTCCGCGGCGATCTTCTCGTCGGCGAGCACGCGCGAGAGTCGCTCACGAATCTCCGCCGGACCGATTCGCTTGAAGTCGAAGCGCTGCAGGCGGCTGAGCACCGGAGCGGCGGACTGCGCGATTTTTTGCGGCTCGGTCGTCGCGAAGACGAACACGACGCGTGGCGGCGGCTCCTCGAGAATTTTGAGCAGCGCGTTCCACGCTTCGCGGGTGAGCATGTGCGCTTCGTCGACGATGTAGACTTTGTACCGCTCGTCGCCGGAGGGCGCGTACATCGCACGTTCGCGGAGCTCGCGCGCGTCGTCGACGCCGCGGTTCGACGCCGCGTCGATCTCGACGACGTCGAGGCTTGCTCCGCCGCTCCAGATGCGTCGGCAAGACGTACAGTCCCCGCACGGTTCGCCGTCGAGCGAAGCGTCGCCCCTACGCTCACAATTCAATGCCATGGCGAGCACGCGCGCGAGCGTCGTCTTCCCGACACCGCGCGGCCCGCACAACAGATAGCCGTGGGCCACCCGCCCGCGCGCGATCGCGCTCTTCAGCGTCGACGCGACGTGCGACTGCACGGCCACGTCGGCGAAGCGCTTCGGACGATATTTGCGGGCGAGAGCGAGGGACATGAACGGCGGGCGATCGCGAGAGTCGGCCTGGCAATGTACCGCGTCGAAACATGCGCGGCCACGCACCTGAAAGAAAAACGCGGGGATGCCGCTCCGACGAGCGCATCTCCCGCGTGAGTACCCCAGGTCTGACGAAGCAACATCAGACACCTCATGCCGCTGCTACCTTCGGGGTCCTGACGGAGTTAGAAGGCTGACGCCCTCCGGGACCTGGGGCACCAAGTAAGTTAAGCGGTTCACCGACCGGTTCAAGCGAGCCCTGGTTCATTGCATGAAGTCCGCTTCATGAAGTCCATTCGGATCGTCGTCAATGATCGCATGCAGCGTGGGTTCGTTTATTACCGCACGGAACCGATCGGGCGGGCCTTCGACGAGGGGTTCGAGCCTGAGTTGACGCCGGCGGAAATGCTCCGGCTCGGCGTGTTCGGCGGCCGATACATGACCGACTGTCGGGAGGAGTTTCCACGCTCCTGGTTCACCCACGCGAAGCTCTGCACGGAACGTCACGATCCGACCCTCAATTTTTTCAAGGTCAACGCCTCGCAGCGACTCGCCGTCTGGCGAAAGAAGGGCTGGATCTATCCCGACGATCCGCGCGGCTGGTTTCAGTGGTATTGCCGGTACTACATGGGACGTCGTTCGCTCGACGACGAACGGCAAATCAAGCGGTGGCGGGCGATGCGGCGACATGTCGCTCAGATTCGCCACGCGTGCCCGAAGCGCGCCCTCGATTGCCGCCCGAGGCAACGACAAGCGCTGCTTCACTGGGCGTACGACAGTCGCAAGATTTGAAGGGAGGAGGACGAATGGCGGTGAAGCGCGTCGGAACAACAGCGAAAAAGACTGGCTGGAAGAAGCCGGCCGCGAAAAAGCCTGCGGCGAAAAAGCCTGTCGCCAAAGGGAAGGCGGCGCGGCGGAAACATCCCATCAAGGTCCCGCCGTCTCGCGACGCGGTCGAACGGCTGCGCCAAATCTGTCTCGCGTTGCCCGCGACGACCGAGGTCGAAGCGTGGGGCGAGCCGACCTTCCGCGTAAACGGAAAGATCTTCGCCATGCATGCGTCGTCGGGAACGCACCACGCCGGGGACGACCGCCCGGCCGTGTGGATTCTCTCGGTCAGTGTCGAACAGGACTTCGTGGTACGGGCGCGACCCGATCGCTACTTCAAGCCGCCGTACGTCGGACCGAGTGGTTGGATCGGCGCCTGGCTGGACCGAAAGCCGCCCTGGAATGAAATCGAGGAGTTGTTGCGCGACGGCTGGCGCCGCCGCGCGCCGAAGAAAATCGCGGTGCTACTCGAGGACTGAACGCGCGCCTAGTTCCAATTCAGCCCGCGGAGTTGGTCGAGATTGAGGTTGCCGCCCGAAAGCACCGCGACAACGCGCGATCCTGCCGGCAGTTTCACCAGCCCGTGAAGCAACGCGCCGACCGGCGCCGCTGCCGCGCCCTCGACCATCAGCTTGCACCGCTCCATGACCCAGATCATCGCCTCGAAAATCTCGCGATCCGGTAGCGTGACGATCGCGTCGACGAAGCGCTGAACGACGGAGAGATTCAGCTCGCCCACTCGACGCACGCGTAGACCATCGATGATCGTTCGGCAGTCGATCGTCTCCAACTTGCCGGCTGCGACGCTGCGCTGCATCGCCGGACCGTCGGACGATTCGACGCCGATGACGCGTATCTTCGGATTGTGGCTCTTCACCGCCATCGACACGCCCGAGATCAACCCGCCGCCGCCGATCGGCACGACGACCGCGTCCACCTCGGGCCAGTCCTGCACGATCTCGAGGCCGAGCGTGCCCTGTCCCGCGATCAATTGCGCATCGTCGAAGGGATGGACGTACGTCAACCCCTCGTCGCGCACCAACTCCTTGGCCTTCTCGTTCGCTTCATCCCAGATGGAGCCGTGCAGAACGACCTCCGCGCCATACCCCTTGGTCGCGGCAATCTTGGCCGGGGTCGCGTTCTCCGCCATGCAGACGACAGCGCGAATCCCGTGAATTTTCGCGGCCAGCGCCACGCCCTGCGCGTGATTCCCCGCCGATGAGCAAACCACGCCGCGTCGTTTCTCCTCCGCCGACATCAGCGCGAACTTGTTCAGCGGGCCACGAATTTTGTACGACCCGACATTCTGAAACATCTCGGCCTTGAGCCGAATGTCGTACCCGGTCGCCTCGCTCAGCTGGCGCGAGGTGAGCAGCGGCGTGCGCTTGATGTGCGGCGCGATGCGCTCGCGCGTCTCGACGAAGTCTTTTGTGGTCAAAGTCAACATGACGCTGACGTTACGCGCCTGCCCAGGGCGCGGCAACCACCGGAAAAAAACTTAGGCGTTTGACAGGATGCGCCGCAGTGTCTCGGCCGCGTGGCGGCAATCCTCGGCGCTCGCATCCAGGTGAGTCACCATGCGGATCCGCGTTGACGTCCATTCGGAAAGCCAGATGTCATCCTCGCGCGCGCGCGCCGCGACGGTCGCGGAGTTGATTCCCGGTGGCAGATCGACCATCACGATGTTCGTTTGCGGCGGGACGACGGTGGCGCCACCCGCATCGCCGACGATCCGAGCAATGGTGCGTGCGTTTTCGTGATCTTCCTCGAGCCGGCCGATGTTATGGTCGACGCCGTAGAGCGCCGCCGCGGCGACGATCCCCGACTGCCGCATCGCTCCCCCAAACAGCTTGCGCGCCGTCCAGGCACGCTCGATCTGCGCACGCGTCCCGGCGACCGCCGCGCCGACCGGCGCACCGAGTCCTTTCGAAAACGCGACCATCACGGTGTCTGCGTGCTCCGAGATCTCGGCGAGCGAGATTCCGGTCGCCACGCTCGCGTTCCACAAGCGCGCGCCATCCATATGGACCGGAAGCCCCTGCTCCGCCGCCGCCATGCGCACGGCGCGGAGCTCGTCGAGCGTGGCGATACGACCTCCCGCGCCATTATGCGTGTTCTCGACGCACACCAGACTCGGGGCGGGATAGTACCGCGAGCGCGGACGAAACGTGCAGCGCAGATCGGCCGCACTCATGACGGTGTTGGTTGGATTGACGGCGAGGACCTGGGCCCCGCTCAACGCCGCGATGCCGGCGATCTCGCTGTGGACGATGTGTGCATCGACGTCGGCCAACACCTCCGTCCCACGCTCGCTGTGGACCCACACGGCGGCCTGGTTCGCCATCGTTCCGCTGGGAAAGAACAGCGATGCTTCCTTGCCGAGCAAGGAAGCAACGCGTTCCTCGAGGCGCCGAGTCGTCGGGTCGCCGTCGCGTTCGTCGTCGCCGACTTCCGCATCCGCCATCGCCGCGCGCATTGCCTGCGACGGCTTCGTCACCGTGTCGCTTCGAAGGTCGATCGCCATGAGACGAATATGGCGCCGACGGAGCGACGGGGCGACGGGCGACGCGCGATTCGAGGTTACGGCTTCTTCACCACCGGGACCTGAACCTGAGTCTTCTTCGTCCCGACGACCGGCTTTTTGACGACCAGTGTCTCGGTCTGCGTGCCGACGACCGGCGTGTTGATCGTGTCAGTGCGAGTGGTGACGGTCGGCACCCGCATCGTGTCCTCGGTCGTTTTCACGGAGACCTCGGGTCGCTTCACCACGACGTCTCCGTTGTCCGTTCGGGTGCAAGCGCCGGTGGCAAGCGCGATCGCTGCCGCCGCGCCAAATGCCAATGTTCTCATCGTCTGCGTGGTGTGCATGTTAGGGCCTCGAAGTAGCAGTTGCTTGCCCTCTAAAGGCAACTGCCGGGCCAGCCAGGCCACTTCTACGCGACGAGCTCGTGCAAACCCCCGCCGCCGAGCCGCCGAGCCGCCGAGCCGCCGAGCCGCCCAAGTCAGTCCGTCAACACCTCACGCTGCCGCTTCCGCACGCGCCGCAGCTCGAACACCTGCCCGACCTCGCCGCCGAGGATGAAAATCAACGCGGCATAGTAGCACCAGACGATCACCACGATGAGAGCCGTCAGTGTCCCAGTGTACAGCGACGCGGGATTGAAGGTCTCGGTGTAATACCTGAACGCCGTTCGCGCCGCCTCGAAGCACACGCTCGTGAATGCCGCGGCAACCCACGCTGCCTTCGCCGCCACGCGGCGAATGGGCAAGTACTTGTACAGCGCGAAAAACATCAGCGCGATGAAAATGAAACCGAGGACACGTCCAACGTAGTAATCGACGCTGCTGATCGCGTCGTTGCGCAGCCCGATCTGCACCAGCGCGTGCGACGCGAGACCGACGTACGTCGTCACCGTCACGCTGGCGACAAAGAGCAGCGTGGACACGATCGTGATCTTCACGTCGAAGATCTTGCCGGCGATGATGCCGCGTTCGCTTTCGATGTCGAACACGCTCGCCAGCACCGTACGCAACGAGCCGAAAAGACGCGTCGAAAACCATATGAAGCCGATAGCGCTGTATGTGCCGATCTGGCTCCGCGCCTTGAGGAGATCGTTGACCACCTTGTGGTACGGGGAATCCACCTCGGAGTGCGCCGGAAGCAGCCGGTCGATGAACTGAGCCACCTGTTCCGTCGAGTTGATCGAGCCGCCATAGAGATGCGGCACGATCCACGTCACGACGGTGGCGAGGAGAAGGATGAACGGCAGCGCGGCGAGGATGATGTTGAACGCGATCCCCCCGGCGAGGAAGAGGACATTATCCTCGCCGCTGTTGTCCCAGACGCGCTTCGCGTAGTCGCGCAGGGTCCAGCCGAAACTGACGTAGAAGGGGCGCTGGGCCATGCGCGGAAGTGTCGTGCGAGGATCCAGAGCGGACTACCCCTCGGCGGCGTCCGAATCCTCGTCGAGCGTCCGCCCATTGCGGGCCACGGCAACGCCGGCGTTGTAGGCCGCCTTCGTCTCGGCGAGTCGCTGCTCCAACTCGCTTCGCGCTTCACGCGCCGCGGCCCGACCCGCCTCCATGGCGCGCTGGACCTGCTGCCGCTTCATGTCGACGGCCTCCCGCGCGGCGTCGATCTTTTCCTCGACGCGTCGCCGAGCATCGTTGAAGGAGTCGGAAACCGTGTCGGCGACGTCGGTCGCGACTTGCTCGGCCGCGCGCCGCACGCGCATGGCGCGACGCTTGATGTCGCGTCGCGTCGCCTCGCCGGAGCGCGGCGCAAAGAGCAGCGCGAGTCCCGTCCCGACGGCGAGGCCGACGAGAAAAGGCCCCACGCCCGCCGAGTGGTTCTCGATCACGACATAGCGATCATCGTCGTCAAAATCGTAGCGAGACATGTTTCCCTTCCTCATCGTTATCGCTTTTTGGGTAACGGCTTTTTCGGCGGAGCCGCTGGTCGAGCCGTCGGTAGGACGTCAGCCGCCGGGTGCTTTCCATTGCTCAACTCCTCGCCCCCTCCATCCGCCGGAACGCCGTCGAGCAGTCCCAGCACATCGCGGCGAACCTCGTCCACTGACGTGCCGAGGAGCTTGGCAGTCCGAACAAGATCGCCGCCGGTCGAGGCGAGGGTGCGCAGCGTGAGCTGCCGCCGCGCGTCGTGGACCGACGACCCGACTTGGATCGTAACCGACGTAGGAACTTCTCCGGCCGCGCGCAGGTGGCGCGGCATGATGTCAGTCACGCTGATCGTTTCTCCGCGCGCCATGATGACGGACCGCTCGACGGCATTCTTCAACTCGCGGACGTTCCCCGGCCAATGGTACGAGAGAATCCAATCCCAGGCCGCGGCCTCGAAATCAGTGATCTGTTTGCCGTTTTGACCCGCATAGCGCTGAAGGAATTCGTCCGCGAGGAGCTTGATGTCGTCGGTCCGCTCGCGCAGCGGCGGCAGGACGATCTCGACGACCGCCAAGCGATAATACAGGTCCTCGCGCAGCTCGGTTTCGGCGATCGCTTTTTGCAAATCCTTGTTGGTCGCCGCGACGATGCGAATGTCGACGGAGATTTCCTTCTTGCCGCCCAACCGCCGAACCTGCCTGGTCTCGAGCGCGCGCAAAAGCTTGACCTGAATGTCCGGCGACATCTCGGCCACTTCGTCGAGAAAGATCGTTCCGCCGCTCGCCATCTCGAACGCACCCGGCTTCTCGTTGGTCGAACCCGTAAATGCACCCTTCTCGTGGCCGAACAACTCGTTCTCGAGGATTTCTTTCGGCAGCGCCGCGCAGTTGAGGGCGAAGAACGGCCCCTTCGACCGTTCGCTCTTCGAGTGCACCGCGCGCGCGACCAGTTCTTTTCCCGTTCCCGACTCCCCGAGAATCAGCACGCTCGCGTTCGACGGCGCGACGGCGTCGATGATCTGGTAGACGCTGCGCATCGCTTCCGATTGTCCGGTAAGCTCGCCGTAATGCGTCAGCCCCTCGAGGCGTGACGTCAGCTCGCGATTCTTCTGCTGCACGTTGAACTTCTCGAGCGCCTTCGGAATGAGCGCTTTGAGGCGATTCAACTTGTCGGCGTTGAGCGGCTTCTCGATGTAGTCGTACGCACCCTGCTGCATCGCCTGCACGGCCGAGTCGACCGTCGCCTGGCCGGTGATGATGATGCACTCGGTGGGGATCTGCTTGGACTGGAGCTCTCGAAGCAGGCTCAAGCCGTCCAGCTTCGGCATTTTGAGATCGGCCAGGATCACGCCGTAGCGGTCCTCGCTGAGCCGTTCGAGCGCCTTCTGTCCGTCGGGGGCGATGTCGATCGCGTAGCCCTCGTCGGCGAGAATTGCGCTCAGTCCGGCCGTGATGGCCTGTTCGTCGTCGGCAATGAGAATTTTGGCTTTTTCGTGCTTCATGCGCTCTCTGTCAGCCTCGGATCACCGAGGAAAGGTAATGGACAGCCTCGAACCGTCACCTTGGACTTCGATGCCCTCCGAGGCCGCGAGCGAGAGCACCGCCGAATCGATCGAAGGGGATGCACCCTCAGTCCCCTCACAGTCCCAGCCGAGCACGGCGGCGTCCGCGGCGTGCGTCCCACTGCACACGACGGCCGACGATGCATCCACTGCGGCGATGAACGCCGCGCCAATCACCAGCCTCGCGACATCCGCGTCCGCCGAAGTGGACCCGAGCGCGTCTACGATCCCTCGCATCTCTACCCGCTTGTCATCGGCCCGAGCCGCCGCGCCGATCAGCGCCTCGACGTTTCGGGCCGTCTGAGCAAGGTTGAGCGGCCTCCGCGGCGGCCGCGTCAGCATGAGCATCGCTTCGGTCATCGCGATCACCGCATCAAGCTGGCCCGCCGCCGATTCGGCAAATTGATGGAGCGAGGCTCCGGCGACGTCCGGCTTTCCGCTCCGCGACCGCACGACCTCGATGTTCACCACGACACCGTTCAGCGCACCCTTGACCTCGTGTGCGACGCGATCGCAAAGGGTGCCGAGCGTCTCCAGCCACAGGGCTTCAACACTCGAGCGGGCGGCGCTGCTCACCGGCAAGCTCACGTCCTACCTCGCTTAGTCGCTCAGGTCGGCGTCGTCGGGCGCCGCGGCAACGCCCGCGGCTTCGGACGGATCCTGCCGTCGAACGGGCTGGACTTTCACGAATCTCGACACGATAGCGGCGGTGTTACCGATCGCCAACTGATTGAACAAAAACGTGAACTTTTCGTCGTAGGCTGCAGCCAACGTCGCCTTGACGTTCGCGGGGAGGTCCCACATCTGCCGCTTGAACGGTCCGAGGGCCTTCTTCCGAGTCTTGTAAAAGAACTGCTCGTCGGAATCCGAGGCCTTCCGTTCGTCCTTCGCGTTCTCACGAAGCCACTCGTAGATCTTCGACCGCAGCTCGGCCGGAAGATGATCGTACATCATGTTCTGGAAATTCGTCGCGAGATGAATCTCCGCCGTCTCCCGCTTTGGGAAATTGTGGAATGCCGTATCAGGAAGCGTCGATGCGCCATGCTGCACGGCACCAGCCAAGCCATACTCGTCGCGTGCGACCTTCGACAATCGCTCCAGCGTGTCGAGGTCGAGCTTTACATCGGCGATCGAACCGTCCGGCAGCACGACGCCGCCGTGCGAGGTCCCCGACTGCACGCTGATCTTCGACAAGCCGGCCGCGCCGCGCGGCAGGTTCCGATTGAAACCATCCATGTAGGCGCGCAGCTCTTCGACCGTGCTGTTTTGCGTGCCGACCTCCCCGATCTCTCCGCCCACTGAAATTGTTATCCCCGGCGGCTCGTGCGCCCGCACTTCGGACAGGATGTCGATCCCCACCGTGAAGTTGAGCTCCTGCTGTTCGTCCAGCGTCGGCTTCGAGATGTCGACGAGCGTCGACGTGTCGATATCGATGTTGTAGAAGCCGGCCGCGATCGCTTCGCGCGCCAACGCCTTCACGGCGTCCACTTCGGTCTTCGCGTCGGCGGCGAACTTCTTTGCGTTCACCTGAAAGTGATCGCCCTGGATGAACACGGGGCCGCGGAAGCCCTCACGCAGCGCCGCTCCCAACATGACCGCGACATACTCACCCGGCCGCTGATCGGTGTACGCGATCTCCGAGCGGGCGATCTCCAGAATGAACGCACCGGCGTTCAGCTTGATCGCCGTTCGGAATATCGAACGTGCGGTGTCGTAGGCCATCCCCCGGACGTTGATCGCCGGCACGGTGAATCCGTGCGTCTCGCCGCGGCCGCGGGCCATGTAGAGGTCGTGAATCGACGCGGCTCGAACACCGACCTCTTGACCGATTTCCCAGATCAACCAGCGTGCATGGTCCCGTTCGTCCTGCTCCGCAAACACAGCGGCGTCCACGAGACGGTCCATCGCCGGCCCGGCGAGGGCAGCGGGATTCGACACGGAGACCTTACCGTCGCGCACGACAACATTTCCGCCGAACAGCGAGTTCAGAGTTTCGATCTTGTCCATTGAGCCTTCAGGGGTCCATGGTCTCAGGCAGCGTCCCCCAATGGAGGCTGCCTCCTGCCCTACCTTGCCGTCATCCCGGCGAACGCGCAACGGCTCCCCGCCCCCCTAGCTCCCCCAACTGTAACGGGCGTCCGGTTTTGGAAGCAGGTTCCATTCCTGTCGGGCCTGCTCTGCGTCCGCCCGGCCCAACATCGCGTAGGTGAACTGCTTGCCCAGCTCGACCCCTGGTTGGTCGAGCGGGTTTACGCCGTACAGTTCCCCGGCGTAGATCGTCGCGATCTCGAGGAGCATGAATAACGCGCCCAAATGATGGGCATCCACGCGATCGATGTGAATTGTCATGTTGGGCCGGCCCCGGCGCGCCAACGCGCCGGCCGTGGCCCGTTGCTCGATCGAGAGCAGTTCGCCAAGGCGATGCCCGCCAAGATAGCCGAGCTCCTTCACGTCGGAATGTAACCGCGGAATGACGATGTCGGACCCGAGCTCGCGGACGGCAATGAACGTCACCGTTTTGTCCGGCGGCCCTTCCATGAAGAGCTGGACTTTGCTGTGCTGATCGGTCGCGCCGAGCGCCCCGAATGGAGTCGGGCCGACGCCGCCATCAGCGGGCGAGCGATGCTTTCCCAAACTTTCCGCCCACAGCTGCACATACCAATCGGCCAGGTCTCGCAACGGGTCCGCGTACGGCATCAACACGTGGATGTGGCGCCCGAGTTTTGTGTCAGCGAGATATTCGAGTGTGGCGAAGAGCCCCGCCGGGTTCGATGTGAGCTCGGTGCCGGCGCACTTGCCGGCTAGCTCCGCCGCTCCGGCTAGCAGCGCTTTGGTATCGATGCCGACGAGCGCCGCGGGTAAAACCCCGACCGGTGTGAGCACGCTGAACCGACCGCCAACGGCAGGCGGGATATCGAGGGCTGGAATGCGCTCCGCCTTCGCAATCTCACGCAGCGCACCCTTCGCCGGATCGGTCACGAAGACGAGATGTTCCTTCGCGTCCTTCGTTGCAGCCGTCAGTCGTTCGCGCACGACCAGGTACTGCGCCATCGTCTCGGCGGTCCCGCCCGACTTCGAGATCACGACGAACAGCGACCGCTCCAACGACAGTCGGCCGAGCAACGCGCCGATCGTATGCGGATCGACGTTGTCGAGAACGTGAAGACGCGGTTGTCCGCCGCGCTGCTCGTTGGAGAGCGAATTCCACGCTGGAGCGAGCAGCGCCGTGCGAAGCGCGATCGGTCCGAGCGCCGAGCCGCCGATGCCGAGCACCACGACGTCGTCGAAGCGGCCGCGAACCCGCGCCGCGAAATCGGTCGATTGCCGGTGGAGCAACGCGTCGGTCGGAAGCGAGAGAAACCCGAGCTCACCGGCGGCGCGGCGCCGCTCGAAACCGGCGCGAACCGTCGAGAAGTTGTTCGTTGCCCCGCGCCAATCGTCCGCGGACACGCCGCCGGCGACGATGTCGCCCATCATGTTCGAGTAGTCGAGCGAAATTGTCATGGGATCAATCAAGGCGAACGGTCAGGCCATCGAACGCCGGCATCACGCCACGAGGCAGCTCCGCCTCGAGATCCGCGTGCAGGTTGTCGTGTGTGAGATGCGTCAGGTACGTCCGCTCGGCGCCGATTTCGCGGGCCGCGCTCACCGCCTCGGGGATGCTGAGATGTGTCGGATGCTCCGTTCGAAACAGCGCGTTGATCACGAGCACGTTGGCGCCGCGCAGTACGTCGAGCGCCGCCGGCGGCAGCGACTTGGCGTCGGTGACGTAGGCGAGCGGCCCGATGCGATATGCAAAGACTGTGACAGCACCGTGGGGAACGCTGACCGGAATGACGTGCATGTCCGCGATGTCGAAAGCCTGTCCCGGTTCGACGATGTGCGCCGTCCCCTCCGGCTTCGACGTTCCAGGAAGGGGCCGCATTTTGGTGTCGAAAATGTATCGAAACTTGTGCTCGAGGTCGCGTATCGTATCGGCCGGCCCGTAGATCGGCATCGGCGCCTCGCGATTCGTCGTAATCGCGCGGAGGTCGTCGATCCCGTGGGTGTGATCGGCATGCTGGTGGGTGAACGCCACGGCGTCCACACGATCGATGCCAGCCGCGATCAGTTGGAGCCGAAGCTCGGGCGGCGTGTCGATGAGGAGCCGCGTTCCTCTGTTGCTCTCCACCACTGCCCCGACACGCGTTCGCTTGTCGCGCGGATCGGGCGACCGGCAGACCTCACAATGGCAACCGATCTTCGGCACTCCGAAGCTCGTTCCGGTGCCGAGGAAGGTCAGCTTCATTACACGGTCTCGACCTTCAGCAGATTCGTGGTTCCGGGGACGTCGAACGGGACGCCGGCGGTGACGACGACGCGGTCTCCGGATCGTGCCAGTCCACGCTTCTCGACGGCGGCGAGCGCGAGGCGAACCATCTCGTCGTAGGTGTTGCAGTGCGGGACGAGCTCGGGGACCACACCCCAGACCATCGCCAGCTGGCGGTACGTCCGCGGTACGTCGGTCAGGACGAGAATTGGGACGCTCGGACGATGCGACGCCACGATGCGCGCGCTGAAGCCGCTCTTGGTGAACACGATCAGCACCGGCGCGTTGAGCATTTGCACCGCCGCGCTACTTGCCGCGGCGATTGCGAACTCGGTGGATACGGCCTGCTCCAACCGACGCCGGTCCTCGCGTTGCCAATGCTGCGGCTTGCTCTCGATCTCGGAAATGATCCGGCTCATCGCCTCGACGGCCAATCGTGGGTACTGGCCTGCCGCGGTCTCGGCCGAGAGCATCACGGCGTCCGTGCCGTCCAGAATCGCGTTGGCGACGTCGCTGGCTTCGGCGCGCGTCGGCCGCGGATGCGTGATCATGGACTCGAGCATCTGCGTCGCCGTGATTACCGGGCGGCCCAGCCTATTGCACAGGCCGATGATCCGTTTTTGCGCATAGGGCACCTCCTCGAACGGTAATTCGACACCCAGGTCGCCTCGTGCCACCATCACGCCGTCAGACGTGCTGACGATGGATTCGATGTTCGCCAGCGCCGAATCCTTTTCGATCTTGGCGACGATGAGCATCGATTTCGGAATCATCGCGCGCAGCTCGGCGATATCCTGTGCCCGGCGGACGAAGCTGAGCGCGAGATACTCGAGATCCTGCTCCACGGCAAACGCGATGTCCTCGCGATCCTTTGCCGTGATCGAGGGCGCAGAAACCTGAATGCCGGGCAGGTTGATGCCTTTGTGGCTGCTCATTTCGCCGCCGTGGAGCACGCGGGCGACGACGCGCGGTTTCTCGACCTCGAGCACGATCAGGTCGATCAGCCCGTCGTTGATGAGCAGCCGGTCGCCGACATGCACGTCATCGGCGAGCTTCTCGTATGTGACGGGCACCTCATCACCCCGCTCCAATCCCTCGGGAATCAGGACGATGTCGCTGCCGTCCGCGAGCTCGCGAGATGTTGAGAGATCGCCGATGCGGATCTTTGGACCTTGCAGGTCCCCGAGGATCGCAATCGGGCGTCCGCACGACTCGGCCACGGACCGGACCATGGCGATCGTTTCAGCGTGCTGCTCGTGCGTGCTGTGCGAGAAGTTGATTCGGGCAACGTTCAGCCCCGCGTCGACGAGCGATCTGATCGCTTCGCGCGTCGCGGTGGCGGGACCTAACGTGCAGACGATTTTTGTTCGACAGTAATGCAAGGAAGTTCGGTGAAGGGAGAGAGGCGTTTATCGTTAGTGGCTCTCGACCAGCTCCTTCCCCAGCGCTTTGGTCTTTTTCTGAAGACCGCCGATCAGCTCATCGAACGACTTTTGGAAGCTGGCGATGCCGTCGGTCAGCAACTTGTCCGTCACCGAGTCGATCGAGATTCCCTCGCGTCGGAGCGTTTCGATCAACTGCTGCGCCTCGTCGACCCCGGCGTCCACGGTGCGCTTCACGACGCCGTGATCGCGAAACGCCTCGATGGTCTGGGGCGGCATCGTGTTCACCGAGTCGGGTCCGATCAGCTGCTCGACGTACATCACGTCGCGGTACGCCGGGTTCTTGGTGCTCGTGCTCGCCCATAGCGGCCGCTGCACGCTCGCGCCCTGTTCCGCCAGTTTCTTCCAGCGTGGCGACGCGATCTCGTTCTGGAAGAGACGGTACGCGAGCTTCGCGTTCGCAATCGCCGCCTTGCCGCGCAGTTGGTCGAGCTCCTGCTTGCGGCTCGGATCGTCCTTGATCGCCGCGTCGAGCCGCTTGTCGACTTCGGTATCCACGCGACTCACGAAGAAGCTCGCCACGGAATGGACGTGCGTGATGTCCTTTCCGGCAGCGATGCGAGCCTCGAGCCCCGCCATGTAGGCGTCGATCACCGCCCGGTAGGCATCGATCGCGAAGAGCAGCGTGATGTTGATGTTGATGCCGTTCGCGATGAGCTGCCTCACGGCCTTCGCGCCCTCGGCGGTGCCTGGCACCTTGACGAACGCGTTCGGGCGATCGACCGTCGCCCAGAGACGCGTGGCCTCGGCAATCGTCGCCTGCGCATCGTTCGCCGCGCCCGGCGACACCTCGATGGAGACGTAGCCGTCGTACCCGGTCGCTTCGTCGTACACACCGCGGAAATGGTCGCACGCGTCGCGCACATCGGTCGTCGCGATCAGCTCGAAGAGCTCCATCGCCGTGAAGTCTCCGCCGACGGACCGGATCTGGTCGTCATACGTGTTGCCCTCGGCGAGCGCCTTCTCGAAGATCGTCGGGTTCGACGTCATCCCCGTCAGACAATCCTCGCGAATCCGCCGATCGAGATCGCCATTGCGCAGCATTTTCCGCTCGATAAAGTCGAGCCAAATCGAAACGCCGGCGTCGTGAAGCTCTTGCAGTCGATTGCTAGCCATCAGTTGTTTCCTCGGATCCATCACTGAGAAACTTCAAAAACATCCAGTCGTCACATCCCCGTGTACACGATCTTATAAATCCGCCCGAGCGCGTCGTCGGCAACGTACAGCGATCCGTCCGGTCCCTGTCCCAAACCAGTCGGACGGTGATTGCCGCTGCCACGTCCAACACGATTCAATGCAAAGCCGTCGGCGAATACCTCGTACGCTCCAGACGCTTTGTCACCGTTGAGCGGCTGGAATACGACGTTGAACCCAGCCTGCTCTTCCGGCGCCCGATTCCACGATCCGTGAAACGCGATGAACGCGCCGTTCCGGTAGCGCGCCGGGAACGTGGAGCCCGTATAAAACATCAGCCCGTTCGGCGCCCAGTGCGCCGGGAATGTGGCCACGGGCTCCTTCTTCTTCGCACAGTCCCCCAGTTTCCTGCCGTCACCGCCGTATTCCGGCGCAAGGACGAGACGATGTTCGTCCACCGAGAAATAGCAGTACGGCCAGCCGAAATCGTCACCCTGATTCACCTGCAACAATTCTTCCGCCGGATTTTCGGCGTTGTAGTGCGCACTGTTGGGCCAGTTGCCACCGGTCTCCTCACCGCCGAGCTGATCACGACCGTGCTGGGTTGCCCAGAGCCTGTTGGTCTGCGGATGCATGGCGATCCCGACAGCGTTCCTGATGCCGGTCGCGAAGTGGACCGAATTCGCATAGGTCTGGTGCAGCTTTCGTGCATCCCACTTCCAAATACCGGCGCGCCGCTCGAGCTCCGGACAAGGATTCTTGCCGGGCACCTCCTTGCCACGATCCTTCTCCTGGCAGGAGTTGCTACCGGAACCGATGTTGACGTACAGAGCGCCGCCCTTGTCGATCGTGAACGTCTTGTTGAAGTGGCCGCCGGCCGGCAGCCCTTCGACGACGGTGTCAGCCTTTCCCGCGGCCTCGAGCGACCCGGCTTTGTACGGATAGCGCAGGATCGCGGTAAAGGTCTCCGTATAGAGGTATCCGTCGAACATCGTCACTTCGGAGGACCGGAATCCGCTCGCGAACTTCGTGCGGACGTCGGCTCTGCCGTCGCCATTCGCGTCGCGGAGACCCCAGATGCCGCCGGCGTTGTTCTGCCCCTGTGACGAGACGAAAACGTCGCCCGCGGGCGACACCCAGATGTGCCGCGCACCAGCGACCGAATCGGCAAAAACAATCGCACAGAAGCCCGCCGGAAGCTTGAGCCCGGCGTTGTCCGCGTCGCACTTCGCCGATGGCTTTTGGCCGCCCGCCACGGCGGGGGCAAGCGCCAGCAGCAGGGTCGATACGCTGAGGAAACGACGCATCATTCCATCCTCTGAGTGATGTTCAGGGGGGACTTCCCGGCGCATCGCGCGCGCCGCCGAAGTCTAACGCCGAATCCGTCTCGTTCTGGCCGGTTTCGGCAAAGCTTCGGAGAATATATCCGCCAGAGTGCTTCCAACCATTCCTCGTCTGCGCCTGTCTAGACTAGCGATCCTGCCGTTACGCGCGTCATCCAGCCCCGAGGGTACCATGCGCCGTGTCGTCATTCTCGGCCTCCTGCCGCTTGCCGCAGCCACGCTCAGTGCACAGAACACCCGCGCCCAGCGTTTTCTCGACAACTGCGAACGCAACGGTTCGCGCGACAACGAGCGCTTTTGCGACGTCCGCGAGCTCTCTGTCCCCGTAACTGCGGCGCTCAACGTCGACGGCCGTCAAAACGGTGGGATCACGGTGCACGGGTGGGATAAGGCCGAGGTTCACGTCACGGCGATGATCCAGGCTCAAAGCGAGAGCCAGTCTGACGCCCAGGCGATCGCAAAGCAGGTCACCCTTTCGACCACGGGCGGACAGGTTCGCGCCGACGGCCCGCGCGACCTCGATCGGAATTCGTCCTGGTCAGTGAGCTACGAAGTCTTCGTCCCCCGCCACACAAACCTCACGCTGAACGGCAGCAACGGTGGCCTTTCCGTGGACGGCGTGCAGTCGAAGATGGAGCTCGAGACGCAGAACGGCGGAATTTCTCTCACCGACGTCGACGGCGATATCCGGGGCACGACGGTCAATGGCGGCATCACGGTCGACCTGAGCGGTGACGGCTGGCGCGGCGGCGGTCTCGAGCTCATCACGACGAACGGTGGCGTTCACGTCACGGTTCCGACGAACTACTCCGCCCAGCTTGACGCCTCGACGCAAAACGGCGGTCTCGACGTCGGCTTCCCCATTCGCGTCCAGGGCTCGATCGGTCGGCGCGTCTCGACTCAACTCGGCGCCGGCGGCGCACCGATCCGCCTCACCACGACGAACGGCGGCGTGTCGGTAAGGCGGCGCTGATCAGCTGGTGGCGTTGTCAGCCTGAGCGAAGCGAAGGACCTACTCTCCACACCCGGTGGTCAGGCAAGGACGGTAGGTCCTGCTATCTCGCCCGCGCGAGATTCGCACACATCATGACGTTGTTCAGATCACTGACCTGAGACGCCCAGTAGACGTTCGCGTGGTACGTCGCCTTCGGATCCAACGCCAGACGGAACGACGCACGCACCGAACCGTTGCTGTTTCCGCCAATCTCGATCGTGGGAAACTCGTGCGGGCCGGCGACTGGCAATGAGGGCGCACCACAACCGCCCGGAAAGATCGCCCACCCGACCTGGGTACCCGTCGGCAACGGCGCGTTCACCGAAACCTCGACGCGGGTGAGCGGTGGCGTTGTTTCCTGCGACGTCACGGTGATGGATCCGTACGCGCTGCCGCTCCCCATCTGTCCGGGAATTATCGCCGCGGTCGAAGCGCCCTGCGTCTGTTTGAAGGTTGCCGTCCATCGCGCCGGACCCGTGTCCGGAGTCGAGGATGCAGACGTCGAGTTCGAACTCGACGCACACGCACCACCCGCGACGATCGCGAGAACCCCCAGCGCGCGGAATTCACGCATTGATGCTCCTCCTCAAAGCGAAAGGCGGAGCGGAGCTCGAGCTCCGCTCCGCCTTTCAGTTGTCATCGGAATTTCACGTCACGGCGTTGGCGACTTCGCCGCTCCGGCGCCGCCGAACGTGTACAGTGCGTCACCTCGTACCTGCAGTTCTTTCGCCGGGACCGGCATTTCGCGCGGCGTTCCGGGGAGCAGGCCAGCCACGTGCTTGCCGTTGCACGTCACGTCGCCCGGTTTTGGCAGCGCGATCGGCGCCGTGCACGTCGTGATGAAGGGCAACCGACGCTGCTCGTAGAACGGGGAGGCCCCGAGACCAAGCAACTCGATTTCCTTCTCGTAGAGCAACTTCGCCCAGAGCGAGCACGAGGTCCCGGCGCGATAGGTGACACCGGTCGACATGCACGGTCCGTCCGTGTCGGCGCCGACGGCTTCACCACCTGCAGCCGCGAGATGACCGCGTCCGACCCGCGTCAGGTTCACGAGTTGCGTCGCCTTCGCCACGTCCGGCGACGATTTGCGAAGGAGCGCTTCGGCCCAGATCAGATCGTTTTGTGTGGCCGAGATGGCGATGACCGGACCATACCCATACGCGATGCCGGTTCCCGCTTCGGTCCCCGTTCGATCGAATCGGATCAACGCGATGTTCGACTGATGGTACGCGCCGCGGTCCGGCCGCATGATCGCGGCTGGTCCCCACGCGAAGTCGGTGCCCGCGCCCGCGTCTTTCGCGACTGTCGCCGACCCGCCGGAGAGCGTCCCGTCACCGAAGGTCCCGTCGCCGAGCCGAGCGTCGACCGAGTGCGGCTGCGGATTGCCCGTCAGGGGCCAGGGGTCGGCTTGCGTCGCCGGGTCCAGCAAGTGGGCGATGCGGGTGTTGATACGTCCGCTGCCGACCTCGTCGAACCACACCAGGTGATCCGGGCACCAGGAAGCACAACCGTCGGTCACGACTTCGAAGTCGAAGCGTGCACCACTCGAAATACCCTGTGATGCGAAGCTGGCAACCGAATCCCAGGGAACCGCGGCCATTTCCGTCGCGTCACGCGGGTAGTACGCCATCGTCATCGCCGCGAGCGTTGCCGCCAACTGTTTGATCTGGCCGCTCGAGTAGGACCGACCGTTCGTCCACTTCGCGTCGGTCGTGAACGAGTTCGCGCCGGCATCGGTCATCACTTGCTTCAACGCGTCGATTGCCGCATTCCGCATCGCCTTGCGATCGGAATAACTGAGATTGGACAGATCGGTGTTCTCGTCGATGATGTAGCCCTTGTCGTAGTTCAGGGCGATGCCCATCAGCGCGAGCCCGCGCCCCAGTTCCGCGATCGTTTCCGCCCGCTTCGTATCCCCCGCCGTGCGGATGACGATCTTGCTGTTTCGGATCGCGCCAAGCGCGTCGTTCGCCGACGAGAGACCGGCGAAGAAGCCCGGCCACGAGTTGCCGACGCAGCATTCGTCCTCGCCGCCAACCCAGTAGGACTCGATCTCCACGCGCTCGGGACGCGTCGGATCGTTCGCCCAATAGCCTTCATTGGAGCGATACCACGTCGCCGTCGGCGAATAGCCGGTCGTCGCCGGGTTGCCCGGATTGTCGACACTGGAATAGAAGCGCATGTGGTCGTTGTTCCACGATGCACTCATCGAGCGTGCCGCCGTCGTCAGCGGACCCGCGCCGCGATTTGTCTCGTACGCGTTGAACCAGGTGCGGATCGCGCCCGCCGCTACCGCTTCTACGGCGTCGGGATCGGACAAGATGCGCTTGTTGTCGGGCGCATTCGGATTTTGAATGTCGAGCGAATGACATGCCGCGCTCGTGATGAGCACCGCCGCTGCCATTCCCTGACCGATTCGTCTCGAGTTCATCGTTTCAGTCTCCGTAGGATGGCGACGTCGTTAGAAGCCGAGCTCGAACATGCCGGTGAACGTGCGAAATGCGGGGTACTGGAAGTAGTCGACGCGATACACGAACGGGTTGCCGCCGCCGTTGCCGGTGACGCCCGAAACGTCGGGGTTGTAGCCGCTGTACTTGGTGCTCGTCCACAGGTTGCGCCCGACGATGCCGAAGCGCGCCGTGTGGAAGTTGCCCGGCATCTTCTCGATCCATTTCGCCGGCAGCTGCCAGTTCACGGCGAGCTCGCGGATGCGCAGGAACGTTCCATTCTCCACGAAGTAGTCGCCGGGATTCAGGCCGTCGTAGAAGACGCTGTAGTACGTCGTCGGCTTCTTGCCGGTCGAGTACGGGCAGTGCGCGTCGACGGTCAGATCCGGGCACGGACCGCCATTCGCCGCCGTCGCCGCCGGCTTGTGGCTCTGATCGATCACCGTGTCGCGCAGCTCGTTGAACGGCCACTGGCGCGTCATGTTGTAGATGTTGCCGCCCTTCACCCACGTGAGGACGCCACTGAAGGTGAACGCCTTCCATTGCGCGTTGCTCGACAAACCGAAGTTGAAGTCCGGATTCACATCGCCGATCACCTGGTTGATCGACGACGTGGTGCAGTCGGCGTTGGTGCACTTGACGGACTTGAGCGGCTTCTCGTCGACCGTGTGATACGCGTCCTTCGAGACATAGAAGCCTTCCTCGTTCTGCACGTAATCGGCCGCCGTACCCGTTAGGCCGCCGGCTTTGATCGTTTCCTCGAGCTGCGACTCGCTCCTGATCCAGCGCACGCCGTAGATCGTGCCGAGTTGCTCGCCCTTCGCGATATGGAACATCGCGGTGTTGGCGTCGGGGCCGATGAAGAACGCCGGCACCTTGAGATCGGTCACACTGGCGCGTGAGCGGTCCGCCGTGAGGTTGACGCGCCAGAAATAGTCGGCTTTGCTCAGGAGAACGGCGCCAAGCGCGAATTCGTGGGTGTGTCCGTCGAGCGTCGCCGCGTTCTGCCACTGGAACTTGTAACCCGTGGCCGACGACAGCGGGACCTGCATGATCTGGTCGGACGTCGACCGCGCCGAGTACGAGTACTCGAAGGTGTAATTGGTGAGGAAGTTGACGTTGAAACCCAGCTCGGTCTCCTTCGAGAAAGCGGGTTTCAGATTGCGATTGCCGAGCGTGACCTTTTCCGGGTTGCCGCCGACGAGCGCATAGGTCTCGTACTGCGCCTCGAACGGCGGGCGCAGGCCCGCAGTGCCGACCGACGCGCGGAGTTTGAGCTCGTCGATCTTCGGCAGGTGGAAGTCCTGCGTGACGCGATACGCGCCGGAGATGCGGTGATAGGTGGCCGACCGCTCGTCGGCGCCGAACAATGACGACTGATCTCGGCGAACCAAGCCGTCGATGATGTACCGGTCTTTCACGTCGAACGTCGTGACGGCGAAATAATTGTTCGCGCGAATCTGTTGCGTGATCGACCGCGGCTGAACCGGATTGTCCGCGCTCTGGGCCGCGGCGGCGAACTCAGTCACCTGCACCACGGACAGGGAGGGCGCGTACGCGCCGACGAACTGGTTCGTTTGATCCTCGTACGTCCACGCGACCTTCGTCGTGTTGTGGATGGCGCTCGTGAAGTCGCGCACCGACGTCAGCGTCGCGCCGAGATTGTACGACCGATCGTTGTCCGACTGCTCGTTCAGCGAACCGCTTCCCTTGATCCCGCTCGACGACGTGAATCCGAGTGGCGAAAACGCCTTGTTCGTCTGATTGGCAACGTCGTAGCCGACGTTGGCGTCGGCCGTCAGCCAGTTGAGCATCCGGTACGTACCCTTGAACGTGCCGGTGAAGCGGTCGCGGTCGTTCGAGTTCTTGTCCTGCTGCGTCACGTAGAGCGGGTTCGACACGTTTCCGGACAGCGGCGGCCGATTGATCGCCGCGATGTAATTCCCCTTCGCGTCCGTCGAATCGATCTTGATGTCCGGCTCGAGGAAGCGGAGCCCGAACCACGGGAAGACGTTTTCGCCCTGATCCGCTGTCGATCGGCCGTAGAACGCACCGACGCCCAGATCGATCTTCTCCGTCAACGCCTGGTCGACGTTGATGCGGAAATTTTCGCGCTGGAAGCCGTTCAGCTGCTTGACGACGCCTGACTCGTGGGTGTTTTGGAACGAGACGTTGAAATTCGTGCTGCCCCGACGCTGGCCGGCGGAGACGTAGTCCGTAAGGAAGTCGCCCGGCTTGAAGATGAGATTGAATTGATCGTAGTACACGGGATACGGGCGGTCGGCGATCTTGTCCGGCGCGTCCTGACGGTCACCGTTGTCGTTCAACAAATACTGAACCGAGCCGCCGCTCGTCGTGACTTGATAGTTGTGGTGCTGGTTGCCCGGCACGATGTTCGGCAGGTCGTTGCGGCCGTACTCATGTCGCGTCGAGAAAATCGTCTGCCCCTCGGCGATGTTCGCGCCGCGCTTCGTGAAGATCTGCACGACGCCGTTCGCCGCGTTCGACCCGTAGAGCGAGCTCGCCGCCGCGCCCTTCACCACTTCGACTCGCTCGATGTCCTCGGAGTTGATGTCGGCCATGCCGAGGTTTGTGATCACGCCGTCGACGATGATCAGCGGATCGGTGCGTCCCGTGAGGCTGGTCGCCGAACGGAGTCGAATGGCCGGCTCGCCGCCCGGTTGACCGGACTGCGTGATCACCTGCGCGCCCGGAATCTTCCCCTCGAGCGAAGCGATCGGCGAGACGGCCGGCGCTTCCTTGATTTGTGTGTTGTCGACGACGTTCACCGTGAACGCCGTCTTCTTTTGCTCCGTCGCCGCGCTCGTTCCCGTGACGACGACTTCTTCGAGGTTCAGCACATCGCGATCGAGCACGAAGTCGTGATCGACGCGGTTCCCGCTGATCGTCACGGGAAGGCGCTTCGGTTTGTACCCGATGAATCGCGCCGTCACGTTCAGGGTGCGGCCGCGCAGTCGCGCCTGGTCCACCGTGAAGGAGTATTTACCGTCCGTCGACGCGACAGTCCCCACGCCCAACTCTGTGATGCCGACGTTCGCGCCGGCAAGCGGTTGCCCGCCCTCAGACGTGACCTTCCCGCTGAATACGACGTTTTGTGCCGAGGCGACGTTGGCGGCGAATGCGACGAGCGCCGTCAGCGCCGCGCGTTTGGGGAACGTCAGGCGGAGCCATGAACCAAGCATGACCGACCTCGCGTGAGAGATGGACGACGACTTCGACCTGAGAAAACTCGAAAGAGTCGACCTCCGTCGATCGACGACAGCGCCTCTGCCGCACAGCAAGTCCAGCCTTGTGTCTGCCGCTCCCCCGAAGCGACTCGGGGATATGATGATGGTTCGCGAGCGGTGTCAAGACTCCGGGCGGCTCAAACCCGTCCCAAGCCGTTCAACGGCTACGTAGTGGACATTTTATCCAATCTCAAAGCCCACTCAGCCCCGACACATTACCAACCCCCGCATTCGCGGTTTCGCCACATCGATGGCCGGCCGCATGCGCGGAATGGAACTGGCACCCCCGCCATCGCCTTCGTAAGGTTGGACGGGCTCTAACTGCTCACGCGCATGGGTTTTCCCACCCTCACACGCATGCCTCCCAGATGGCTCGCCGCGCTCGCCCTGGCGCTCAAGGGCGCGGTGGCGCAAACCCCCGCCGCGCTCAGCGGACGCGTTGTCGACCGCGCGTCCTCGACGTCTGTCGCCGGCGCGAACGTTTCCATCGTTGGATCGAGCCGAGCCGTCGTTACCGATTCGGCCGGGCGCTTTCGGTTTGAGGTCTTCCCGGTGGGCTCGACCCGCATCCTCGTGCGCAGCTTCCCCTACAAGCCGCTCGAGGTGACTGTCGCCGCGGCATCGAACGAGCTTGTGCGACTGACTATTCAGCTGGACTCGAGCGACGTGAAGACGGAACCGCGCGAGCTCCCCGCCGTTCGGGTGAATGCCGAACCTCAGGCATCGAACTATCGGCTCACCGACTTCAACCGCCGGCGCATCACCGGGCGTGGACAGTATCTCACTGACGAGCAGATCAAGCGCAGCGGCGCGGCGTCACTCGCCGACGCGACGCGCGGGATGCGTGGCGTCGAGATGACATGCAACGGCAATGAGTGGTGTCACATCCACATGGTCCGCGCCCCGAAGAACTGCCCTCCGCAATTCGTCGTCGACGGGCGCGTCGACAACATGTTCGGCCCGACGACGCCCATCCGCGACATCGTTGGCCTCGAGGTGTATTCCGGGCCGTCCGACGTGCCCGGCGAGTTCGCCGGCACTGGTGCAGGGTGCGGCGTCATCGTGATGTGGACGCGTTCCGGAGCGGAGCCGCGCCGACCCTAGGGCGGCGGTCGGATGGTGATCTCGGTT
>JAICJQ010000269.1 GCA_025928335.1 Gemmatimonadaceae bacterium | reverse complement strand
CGGCGCGCGATCCGCAGCGTGACGACGAATACATGGCTCCGATGCGTCGGCTGCGTGTCACCGTCGCGGGGATCGCCACGGCATCCGCCGTGGTCGCGGCGGCGTTGCTCTGGCCGACTTGGCAGGCAACCCACGCCGACGTCGAACCCGCGTTCCGGTTGGACGCATTTCGCGGCGCCCTCGATGATCTCGCCGCGCGCGGAGTCCTTTTGGTAGAGAACGGCAAGCTATCGATCGCGTCGAGCGCTCCGGCGGCCCTGCGGTCGCCGGCCTCGCTGATGACGAGCATCGTCGGCGCCGCCAACGGCGACGGCGCGGGACGAAGCCCACATTGCCTCGACCGCGCCGCATGGCTCAAACCGCGAAAGAATGGCCTGGAAGTCGGCGACGGTTGCACGATCGCGATGGCGCTCAATGGCCGGACCGGTTGGCTCGGTGAGCTCACGACCGGGTCGCAGGGCAGCAGCTTCGTCATGAACGAAGGGCCCCGCTCGATCGCGGTCGATGCGAAGCATCCGCGAAAGCGTGGCGACATCGTAGTCGATGGACGCGCGACCTACGCGGTCGACAGCATTCCGCGCGCTGCCCTCGCCTTCGCGCGCTGGCGCAATGGTGAGATGGCGCGCGTCGTCGGAGGAACGACGCCTCCCTTGCTCGCCCGCTTGGATAGTTTGCTCGCGCGCGGCTTCCGTCCCGGCTCGATTCGCTCGACGGCATCCGTGGAGCTGACACTCGACCCGACGCTGACCAGCGTCATTGAGCATGGTCTCGACAGCGCGTGTGCCGCGGTGCGGCAATGCGCCGTAACACTCGTCAATCCGGAGCGGGGCGACATTCTGGCGCTCGCGTCGTACGTCGACACCACCGTTCGCGTCGGGCCGTACGCGCCGCTCGATGCAAGCTTCCGCGGCCACCGGGCGGCGTCGGTAATCAAACCGATCATCGCGTCGGCGGTGCTGGCGCGTTACCCGTCGCTGCAAACGCTCGCCGTCGATCATCCGCAGGAGCACATCCAGTTTGCGGCGGGGTGGCGGCTGCCCGGCGGCGAAATTCGATCGCCCTTCCGCGGCTGCCCGACCGAGAGTCGCCGCGTCGTCGATTGGAGTTGCTTCCTTCCGACGTCGAACAATCTGTTCGCGATCACACTCGGCTTTTTGGGAGCGGCGCAGTCGGGAAGTGACGGCCTTCCGCTCATCGAGGCCGGGGCGGCCGGCCCTGGTTTCTCCATCGCCGGTCGACACATAGCGGGCCGTCCCAAGTTCCGCGCCGCCGACGGAGCGCGCAGGTTCGACGAATCGCCGCTCGCACGAGGACTGAGCGACCTGTTCGACGCTGAGATCGGCCGGACGGTTGGGCGGTACGACACAACGCTGTGGGCGCCGCTCACGAGTCGCGGCTGGCTCAAGCTCAATGGCGCGTGGCAGCGCGTCTCTCCAGAGGTGCCCCAGCTTCCGCTCGATGATCCAGCGTTTCGTGATCTGCACCGCCTCGCTGGCTTCATGATCGGTGAAACAGACAACAACTGGAGCAATGTCGCGCTGGCGCGCGCCGTGAGCAGGATCTTTACGGGGCGCGGCGTCGAGCTCCGGCTCATCCGTCGTGTTGGAAGCGCGGAGCTCGCGCCGACCGAAAAGCCCGGCGTGCAATTCGGCCTGGGGAGAAACGCTGTCATCGAGGGAATGTCGGGCGTCGTCCACGGCTACGGGACGGCGCACAGCCTCGCGAACGTTCTGCCCGGTCGCGGCTATCGGTTCATCGGCAAGACGGGAACACTGGACTCGCAGGGATTGCGTCAGGTCTCGGCGTTCATGTTCGCCGCGTCGAGTCCCGGCCCCGCCGATATCTGCTCGGTGGCGGGAGTGATTTTCGTCGAGATGCCGGACGGCGCCCCGGCCGCGCGGCCGGCGGCGAAAGACTTGTTCGCGTCGATTGTCGCGCGGGCGCTCGAGGCGCACGGCGCCTGGCATGATGCACGGTGTCACTCCACCGCCGACCCGCCGCGCCCGACGCTGGCCGGCGAACCGGTTCGCGGTACGCGTGAAACTGTAGAGGCTCGAGAGCGAGGAATGCACAATGACTCAGTGGACCATCGGCCGACGCATCGCGTTGATCAGACCGATCGCCGTCGCCATCGCGATTAGCGGCTGCGACAAGTTTGGCGGCGACTGGATGCCGCGCGTCACAAGCGGAGGGATCCGGCAACAGGACGCGCCCGCCCACGCGACGTCGCGCGCCGACTCACTCGCCCGCGAGCTAGCCCGGCTCCGGACGGTGAGCGCGGAGAAGGACAGTGCACTCGCACAGGTCCGCGAGACGCAAGACGTCGTCGACGCCATCTCTCGCGAGCTCTCGTCGATCCCGGGGGTGGACCGCCGGCGTATGGTCGTCAACGCGGGCAACGAGAGTCAGCCGGTCAACATCGAGCAGGTTATCGCTGAGAAAATCACTCGGGCCCGCGCGCTCGTCGAGCAATCAGATTCTACGATCCGCGAGCGCGAGCATAGAATAACAGCGCTGCTCGGCGAAACCGACAGCCTGAAGGCGGACGCCGCGACATTCCGCGAGTCGATCGAGACGATGCTGGCGATGATCGACAAGCAACGCGCCGAGTTGGAGCGATTGACGGCGCGGGTCGCCGAACTGGAGAGCGCGCAGGAGCTGCTCAAACGTGAGAACACGGAGTTGAGCGACACCGTCGGCGCGCTGCGCGCGCGCGAAAACGCCGTGTACGTCGCCGTCGGAACGGAAGCCGAGCTATTGCGGGCCGGCGTGGTGGTACGGGCCGGCGGTGCCAACATGGGATTTTGGCGACCCGGCCAGACCCTCATCCCGGCGAAGAATCCTCCGCGAAGCGCATTTCGTTCGCTCGACATGTCGCAGGTGCGGGAGATCGATCTGCCGGATGGCGCGGGCTATCGGATCGTGTCCAATCACAATCCGGAATTTCTCTCTCGCACGCGTGGTAACATGATTCGCGGGTCAGTCGAGATCCGGGACGCGGAGCGTTTTTGGGAGGCGGGGCGATTCTTGATCCTGGTCCGCGCCGACTAGCCAACCCGGCGCTGTCGTGGTGGCGCGTGTAGGTTTTGTTTGTGATGCTGACAATTCTCGTCTTGCGGTT
>JAICJQ010000053.1 GCA_025928335.1 Gemmatimonadaceae bacterium | reverse complement strand
CATGCTCATGAACCTCTCCGCGTGACGAAGCAACGGCCGTGCCCGCGTCGCAAACGCTTGACGCTACGGAGCCCTCGACCATTGCACCATCGCCTCGCTCGAATCGCCAATGGAGACGCACCTCGTGGCACGGCGGTCGCCAAAATGGCCGGGCGCCAGATGTCGCTCGCCGCGATGAGGAAATTGCCATGTCGGGCAGGGAAGACGATCAACTGCACGCGCTCAATCGGATCGGCATGGAGTTGATGCTCGAGCGCGACCTGCCAGTGCTGCTGGATCGCATTCTTACCACCGCCAAGTCGCTCACCAGCAGCGATGGCGGTGGCCTGTTTCTCGTTGATCCGGAAGCAAAGTCGCCGGAATTGGTTCTCGGGCTTCACAAAGTCGATTCGCTACCGGAATCCGCGCTGACGCGGCTGCGTATTCCGATCGACGATTCGAGCATCGCGGGCCACTCGGCGCGCACGAAGGAACCCATCGTCGTCCGCGACGCGTACGACCTGCCGCCTGATGCCAGATATGTCGTCGACCCGACTTTCGATGAGCGGTATCAATACACGCGCCGATCGATGGCGTTCGTGCCGTTGGTCGATCATCGCGATCACCTCGTTGGACTCCTGGTCTTGGTGAATCGAAAATCCGATCCGCAAGCACGCCTCACCGACATCGCCTCGATCGATCGCTACGTTGTGCCGTACTCGCAGCAGGACATCGACCTCGCCCGTTCGCTCGGTGGTCAGGCGGCGGTGGCGATCGAGAACGCGCAGTTGTACGCGCGCATCGAGCGGATGATGGACACGGTCATCGAGGTCGCCGCGACCGCGATCGACGATCGCGATCCGGCGACCGCGGGGCATTCCCTGCGCGTCGCCAAGTTGAGCCTCGACCTCGCTCGGGCGATCGACGCGGAGAACGATGGTCCGTATCGAGACGTTCACTTCAGCGCGCCGCAGCTGCGCGAGCTTCGCTTCGTGGCACTCTTACACGACGTCGGCAAACTCCTCGTTCCCGAGGACGTGCTGCTCAAGGCGAAGAAGCTTCCGCCGGTGCTCTACGAACGTGTCACCGCTCGCTTCGACCTGATTCGGCAGACTCTCGAGCTGGAGCACTGTTCTCGTAAGGCGTCGAGCAACGGCGACCTCTCGGCGACGCTCGCCGAGCTGGACGAGATGCAGCGCACAGTTCACAACGCGAACGAGCCGACCGTCGTCGACAAGGAGCCGAGCAGCGAGCTGGCCCAGATCGCTGCTCGCCGCTTTCGCGGACCGAGCGGCGAAGACGTCCACTATCTCACGTCTGAAGAGTTGCACTTCCTCGAGCTCCGTCGCGGAACGCTGGACGACACAGAACGGGCGCAAGCCGAGTATCACGCCGAGGCAACCCATCGGCTTCTCCGCAGCGTATTGTGGACGGACGAGCTCAAGAATGTCCCGGTGTACGCATACGGCCACCACGAGAAACTCGATGGCACCGGCTACCCGCGACATCTTCTTGCCGCCGAGATTCCGCTACAGACGCGGATCGTCGGGTTGTGCGACATGTTCGACGCGTTGACCCAGGCGGACCGGCCCTATAAGCACTCGCTCTCTCGCGCCCAGGCGTTCGACGTTCTACAAGCCGAGGCCGAAGGTGGCCGTATCGACGCCGAGCTGCTGCGAATCATGGCGCGGAGCTTGAGCTAAGCGCCCGTCGCCCGTCGCCCGTCGCCATTCTCCGTTGCCTTTGCCTTCCCCTGCGACAGCTATAGTATGAGGTAGCCAGGTACGCCCCGCCGATCGCGGGAACACTCAGCCGCTACCTCCGCTTATGAGCAAGTACACGGTAAATGTGAACGGCCAGACCCATTCGGTGGATGTGACCGCCGATACTCCACTGCTCTGGGTCCTGCGCGATTCCCTGGGCCTCGTCGGCACGAAGTACGGCTGCGGGATCGGCGAGTGTGGGGCATGCACGGTCCATCTCAACGGCTCGCCGACCCGTGCATGTCAGACGCCCATCTCCGAGGTCGGACGTTCGGAAGTGACGACGATCGAGGGGATCGACGCCGCGGGAAAGCATCCGCTCCAACAAGCGTGGTGTGATCTCGACGTGCCGCAATGCGGATACTGTCAGGCCGGCCAGATCATGAGCGCGGCCGCGCTGCTCAAACGCAACCCGCGTCCCACCGACGCGGACATCGACAAGATGATGGCCGGCAATTTGTGTCGCTGCGCCTCGTATGTCCGCATTCGCGCCGGCATCAAGCGAGCCGCTGAACTGGCCAGCGCCGGCACGGCCAACGGAGGCCGCTCATGAAACGCCTGCTCGAGTCATCGTCGGCGGGGCTGGATCGCCGGGCGTTCATCAAAGTCGGTGCGCTCGCCGGCGGCGGGTTGTTGGTCGGCACGTATCTGCGCTTTGGGCCCTCGTCCGCGTTCGCGGAGAGTCTGCCCGCCACGGCCGACGCTTTCACGCCGAACGCGTTCATCAGCATCGCACCGAGTGGGGCGATCTCGATCATCGCGCCGAATTCGGAGATGGGGCAGGGAATCAAGACGTCGCTTCCGATGATCGTCGCCGAAGAGCTCGACGTTCCGTTCGAGCAGGTGACGATCGTGCAGGGCGACCTGAATCCGGCGTACGGCCGGCAGATGTCGGTCGGCAGCCAATCGACGCCGAGCAACTACGCGCCGCTGCGCCGTGCCGGTGCGACCGCACGCGCGATGCTCGTATCGGCCGCCGCGCAAACGTGGGGCGTTCCCGAGTCGGAGTGCGCGACGGAGAAAGGCGCCGTCGTCCATCTCACATCCAAGCGACGCGCGACCTACGGCGATCTGGCGGTGAAGGCGGCAACGGTTCCTCCGCCCGCGGACGCGCCGCTCAAAGACCCGAAGGACTTCAAGCTGATCGGCACGCGGGTTCCTGGCGTTGACAACAAGAAGATCGTGACCGGCGCGCCGCTCTTCGGCATCGATGTGAAGCTGCTGGGGATGCTGTACGCCACGTACACGAAATGCCCAACGTTCGGCGGGAAAGTCGTGAGCGCGAACGTCGATGAGGTGAAGAAGCGACCCGGTGTCCGCGACGCCTTCGTGCTCGACGGCATCGAAGGACTGACGCCAGGTGTTGCGATCGTTGCCGATTCGACGTGGAACGCGTTCAGCGCCGCCGAATCATTGAAGGTTCAGTGGGACGCGGGGCCCGTGTCGAGTCAAAGCAGCGCGGAGATGGCGCGACAGGCGGAGCAACTCGCGAAGTCGACGCCGCCGGCACCGCTTCCGGCGGGCGCCAAAGTCGTCGAAGCGACGTACCACTATCCATTCCTCGCGCACGCGACGCTCGAGCCACAGAACTGCACGGCGCTATTCAGGAATGGCGTGATGGAGATGTGGACGCCGACGCAGATTCCGGCAAGCGGCCAGGGTTTGGTGACGCGCGGATTGGGTCTCCAGCCAAAGGACGTCGTCGTACACATCACTCGACTCGGCGGGGGCTTCGGCCGGCGCGGCAGCAATGAATTTTCGATCGAAGCCGCGGCGATCGCCAAGAAGCTCGAGGGCACGCCGGTGAAGCTGATGTGGCGGCGTGAGGACGACTTCGGGCACGACAACTATCGGTCGAATGGCTGGCACTACTTCAGCGCGGGCCTCGATAACTCAGGCAAGGTCGTCACGCTCCACGACGCATTCGTAAAGATGCAGGGTGGTCCAGGCGACATGAGCGCCGGTGGCTTTCCGTTCATAGTGATCCCCGGCTCGCAGGTGAAGTCGAGCAAGCTGCCGCCCGGAATTCCAACGGGCTATTGGCGCGCGCCCGGAGACAACGGCAATGTCTGGGCGACGCAGTGCTTCGTCGACGAGCTGGCGCACGCCGCCGGCCGTGATCCGCTCGCCTTCACGCTCGATCTCATCGCCGCGGCTCCGGCCGGAACGGGCCGAGGATTCGATCCCGCGAAAATGACCACAGTCCTCAAGCTGGCGACGGAAAAGGCCGGCTGGGGCAAGGCGCGTCCGCGCGGTGAAGGGCAGGGCTTCGCCATCACGCATACCAACAATGCCTACGTCGCGATCGTCGCCGACGTCACCGTGAGTCGTGAAGGGGAACTAGCGATCAAGAAGCTGACGGCGGTCGTCGACGCTGGCACGATCGTCAATCTCAGTGCGGCGGAGAACCAAGTGCAGGGCGCGATGCTCGACGGGATCAGCGCCGCGTGGTTCCAGAAGATCACGATTGCGAACGGCGCGGCTGCGCAGACGAACTTCCACGACTACCGCATGCTGCGCATGAATCACGCGCCGCCGGTCGTCGAGGTGCAGTTCATCAAGTCGTCGGCGCCACCGACTGGGCTTGGCGAGCCCGGACTTCCGGCGGCAGCGCCGGCGGTCTGCAACGCGATTTTCGCGGCGACGGGCGTCCGGGTGCGCACGTTGCCGATCATCGACGGAAGTCTGAAGTGGAGCTGAGCTCCGAGTTCAACTCGCGCATCGCCGCTTCGTAGTACGGGTCGGCAGTGGGCAGCTCACGACGTAGCGGCGGCGCCTGCTTGGGTGCGGGCGCCAGCATGTGTCGCGCGAGACGGTACAAGCCGTAACCGGCGAGTCCGATGCAGGCGATCTTGAGCGCGACGAAGGCGAGCCCGATCAGCGCGCCAAGTACGCCCGCGCCCAGCGCTAACACGAAGAAGCCGACAGGAATCACGACGGCGAGCCCGACGATGACCTTCAGCAGCGTCCAGAGAATGCGCATGGGTGACCTCCTCCCAGCCACTCCCTACGGAAGCGGCGGGCGGTTGGTTCCGCGTCAACTCGTTCTGGAGAATGTGGAGCGCCGCGGCGAAGACATGCTCTGGGTGCGCTACCGTCTGCGAGGAACGGTTCGTGCATGGCGGCCACAGCGGTTTCAGAACACAGTCGGAGTCATGAGAATATCAACGGGAACGCGCCGACGCACTCCGCTGGCCATCGCGCTCGGCCTCGCGCTCGTCGATTGCGTCAAAGCGAACAACGCGAGCGCGCAAGAGCTCTATGTCAGCAACGAGGGTGCGAACACCGTCTCCGTGTTGTCAGCGACGACGCTTCGTCCGCTGGCAACGATCGCCGTCGGGAATCGTCCGCGCGGAATGGCGGTCTCGCCCGACGGCCGGTACGTCTACGTCGCACTCGGACGTGAAGACGCCGTCGCGATCATCGACGCCGCGTCACATCGTGTTGTCGGCAAGATCCCCGTCGGTCCGGATCCCGAGCAAGTTGCCGTACGCAAGGACGGCAGGACGATCTATGTCTCGAATGAGAGTGCGAACCGTTCGACCGCCGTTCGGATATCGGACCGTCATGTCGTGTTCTCGGTCGACGTCGGGAAAGAGCCGGAAGGCGTGACGGTCACTCCGGATGGGCGACGCGTCTTCGTTACCGGAGAGACGGACTCCAGCATCACGATTCTCGATGCCAACAAGGGACGCGTGTTGCGAACGTTGCACGTCGGCGCCCGTCCGCGATTCGTTGCCTTCGATGCGGCAGGAAACCTCGCCTACGCCAGCGCTGAAGCCGGCGGAACATTGTCGATCATCGATACGCGGCGGGACAGCGTCGTCAACGTCATCCACATCGCCGACGGAAAGTCGAAACCGACGGGTGTCGCGGTATCTCGCGACGGTCGCCGCGTCTACCTGGCGAATGGTGCCGGCAATCGCATCGCGATAATCGACGCGTCGACAGGTAATGTCACGTCATCGATTGAGGTCGGGGCTCGACCGTGGGGAATTGCACTCTCCGCGGACGGCAGCACACTGTACAGCGCGGACGGCCGGTCCAACCGCGTCTCGGTGATCAACACCGGAACGGCAGTGGTGCGCGACACGATCGCCGTGGGCGAGCGGCCCTACGGCGTCGTCATCGTGCCGAACGGAGCGCGATAATCAGCGCGCGCCTATCCAAGGTGACCCGGATAGGCCGATGCCGATCGGTACCATCCACTGCTGTCCCTCGAGCGCGCTCCAGTCGGCGGTGATGAGGGGCGACGTCGTGATCGCGGCTTCCGCGATGCCTTCGCGAGGTCGCTCGCACTCTGGGCGGGTGTGCCGAGTGCCAGCGCGGCGACGATCGCCACGACTGCCCGCGATATTTGTACGTTCATGCGGTTGCAACTTGGCCACGTCGTTGCCGCTGCCCATTGGACCTTGGATCGACCCATCTCATGTCGGCCATTTCCGTTCGCCGCGCGCGCTCTGACGACGCAGCAATCCTGGGAAAACTCGGCGCGCTTCTCGTTCGAACACACTTTGAGTTCGATCCGAAGCGATTCCTGCCCGTTACGCCGCAAACCGCGGAGCGCTATGGCGCTTTCCTCGCCAGCCAGCTCGACGACCCGGACACCGTCGTGCTCGTCGCCGAAGGAGACGCGCGCGTCGTCGGCTACACGTACGCGACGGCCGAGGGCTATGACTACATGTCGCTGCGTGGACCAGCGGGCGTGCTCAACGACATTGTGGTCGACCCGTCGCACCGTGGCCGTGGCATTGGTCGCATGTTGCTCGAGGCGACGATAGAGGAGTTAAGAGCGCACGCGGTTCCGCGCGTCGTGCTGTCGACCGCCGAGCAGAACGACGCCGCTCAACGCCTGTTCGAGCGATCAGGTTTCCGGCGCACGATGATCGAAATGACGCGTGAGGTCGGCTAAGGGACCGGCTTGCGCTGCTCGCGCCGGGCTGGTCATTCGCCACATACGACTTTGGACCAAGAGACTCCTGCCGAGGACGGAGGCTAATCTTGGGGCGCGGTCCGGATCGATCGCGCTCCCCCGCACACGAGGCGTCTCAAGCGGAGCCAAATCGGTGTCAGTGCCAACGTCATCTCCTTCGAGCACCGCTCCAACAATTGCCCCGGCTCCGCCATCCGAGCCGGCCCCGCGGGACATGGTGTGGGTCCCCGGCGGAGTCTTCACGATGGGATGCAACTCGGCGTATCCAGAGGAGCGTCCGGAGCACCGCGTCGAGGTCGGCGGTTTCTGGATGGATCGATACCCCGTCACCAACGCGCGCTTCGCGAAGTTCATCAGCGCAACGCGCTACGTGACATTCGCCGAGCTACCGCCCGACACGAAGGACTATCCCGGTGCGCCGCCGGAGATGCTGCAGCCAGGATCGCTCGTCTTCGTCAAGCCCGCCGCGCCAGTCGGGCTACACGACATCCGCGCCTGGTGGCGGTTCATCCACGGGGCGGATTGGCGTCATCCGACCGGCCCCGATAGCACCGTGGATCATGTGCGCGAGCATCCCGTGGTTCATGTCACCCACGCCGATGCCGCGGCGTTCGCCGCATGGGAAGGGAAGACACTGCCGACGGAAGCGGAATGGGAGCGCGCGGCACGCGGCGGGTTGGAGGGAAAATTCTACGCGTGGGGTGACGAGCTGATGCCCCGCGGCCGACCGCTCGCCAACGTCTGGCAAGGACGATTCCCATATGAGAATACTCTCATAGATGGCTGGGAGGGCACGTCGCCGGTCGGCATGTTTCCGCCGAATGGTTTCGGCCTCTACGACATGATCGGCAATGTCTGGGAATGGACGGAAGACTGGTACCAATGCGGTCACCTGACGCAGGCGCCGGCCGACTGCTGTCACGCGCGGGACCCGCAGGGCGGCACGCGGGAGCGCAGTCTCGATCGCGGTTCGCCGGCGCCGCACATCCCGCGCAAGGTGCTCAAGGGCGGATCATTCCTGTGCTCGGAAAATTATTGTCGGCGGTACCGCCCCGCGGCGCGCTCGCCGCAGCCCATCGACTCGTCGGCGAGCAACGTCGGCTTCCGTTGCATCATCCGACCCGACCGGGTGGATTGAGCAGAGGCGTTCGCCGGCAATGACCCCGCAGCCGAGGCGGCACATCGCCGAGCCGCTGGATCTGGACGAAGGCATCGCGCCTGACGACATCTCCGTCGAGCTCTCATCGCGGCGCACTGGAATGTCCTTCCAACGCACGCGCATGAGCGCTGATCGGACGTTGATGAGCGTCATTCGCACGTCCCTGTCGCTGATCAGCTTCGGCTTCACGATTTACCAATTCTTTCACGCCCTCCAGGGCGACAAGGTCCTGCACGCCAACGTTGCGCCGCGGAACTTCGGACTGACGCTCGTGTGGCTCGGTGTTGCCATGGTCGGCGTCGGCATTCTGTTTCACATTCAGTTCATGCTCGGCCTTCGGCGTCAACGCCGCGAGATGAAGGCCGCCGGCATGATTCACGGTGAGAGCAGATTCCCCGGCTCGTACACACTCGGCGTCGCGATCCTCGTGTTGCTGCTCGGTCTCGGCGTCATCGCGAATCTCACGTTTCGTACGGGGCCGTTCGGCTGATACGTCCTTGCGCGAGGACGTTCGAGCGGGAGGAAAGGGGACAACCGCGGCGCTACTCCGACGCGCAGACGCGTCGCGGCTCCGTGCTCCATGCTCCGTGCGCAGACGCGTCGCAGCCCGGACTCCCGCTCCGCGCGGCCTTCGGCGCGCTCCGCTAACGTGCGCGCAGGCGACTGCGGGAACGGCACGGCGTTCTGCGGAATGCTCCGTCTCGCGGTTTCAGGAAGGCAGCGCAGAGGCAGCCCGGAAGGACATCGGGCGCCTCGGAGCGGTCGATGCAAACTGCAAACCGATGCACGCCGCAGAGCGAGGCGCTCGATGATTAGTCCCGTCGCCTCGACGGAACGCGCGGTGCGTGATCGGGACCGTCGGTGCCGTTCGGGACGTCCGACGCAAATCCACGCGCGAGATCCAACAGCATGCCGCGCGCATCGGGGAGCACGCGTCGCGCGGCAGCGATGTGCTCGAGGAACCACTTCCCCCGATCGGAATTCAGGTCGTCGTACCGCACGCCTCCGCCCGTCTCCGACGAGTGAATGATGCGCGCGCGTCCGACGTAGATCGCGACGTGGTTGATGCCGCCGTCGTCCTGGAACATCACGAGATCGCCGGGCGAGAGCGAGCTGAGATCCGGTCGCACCCGCTCGCCAACGCGTGCTTGGTCGCGCGAAAGGCGTGGAAGGTTGACCCCCAGCATCGAGAAGACGAACCGGACGAAGCCTGGGGCGTCGAACCCAGAGGACGGTGAAGTGCCGCCGCGACGGTACGGCACGCCGACATAATTCTCGGCGGTCGATAGCACTCTCGACGCGGCACGATTGCTCGTCGGTTGTTCGCTGAGCGATCCAATGTCCGTCGCCGAAAGCACGTGGACGATCTCGGCAGCGGTTCCACCGCCGCCGACGCGGAAGCTCAATCCAACTCGCATCTCACGCGTCGCCGGAAGGGCGTCCTGCGCGTTTGGCAACATGAACTGACTCATCCGCCAGCGCATTTCGCCGAAGGCGCCGAACGCGCTGCCCATCGGCGCAAGAAATCCGCCGCCGTAGCTCCAGCCTTGATGCATCACGCGATACCGTCCGCTGTCCGTGGCCGTCGCGCTCAAACCGGCGAAGACATACGGTGTGAACAACACGTGCTGGTTGTAGTTGTAGCTCTCGAGGTAGGCGACCGCGTCCGCGTCAGCACCCCACGGCCGCATCGACGTCGAGAAGGTGCTCGACGCGGCGCGGTCGCGCACCGAGAGGTGGCCGCCCGCGCGAAGGGACAGCGGCCCGCCCGTGAGCGAGAGCGACAAACCGGCGAGGGGACTCGCATCCGCTTCGGGAACGAAGGAGACGAATGGGCTCAGTGACACGCCCGACTGTTGTGCGACGGCGAGCGTGGAGGCGACGGCCAAGCCGCCGAGTGCCAGAAGGGAAGACCGGAGCACGAGGCAACTCCGAAGAGGGAATGCCCGCGCTTGCAGCACAACCGCTGCCAGATTTCTGGGAATTCGGCGGTGTGGGACCAAGGCCCAATGCGAAACACCCAGGTAGGAACGGGAAGGCTGGAAGCGCACCGAACTACGTGATTGCGAAAAGAACGAGATAACGAGAACGACGCAGATAACGAGAACAGCGGTAACGGCGCTACGACCAACGCGAAAAAACGTGAACGGCGGCGAGGAGCTCAGCTCCTCGCCGCCGTCGTTTTCCCGCGGTCAGCGCCGTTCCGCTATTTGCGCTTTCCTCGTTATGTCGTCGTTCTCGTCAACCCGCGGGTCTCGTTATCACGAAGTTCTCGGTATCCCCGCGGTTTCACTTTCGCACTTGCACTTCCGTGGTTTTCGCGCGACGACAATCGCTCGGGGTGTTGCCTCACTCGAATTGTTGTGCGCGGCTGCGGTCTCTATGAAACCAGGCTGCGCGCGACGAACCAAAGATTCGCCGGTCGCTCGGCAAGGCGGCGCACGTACCACGGAAACCAGTGCGTGCCGTAGCTGATCAGGACGCGCACGGAGACTCCGCGATCGCGAAGTGCGCGTTGCTCGCTCGGCCGAATGCCGTAGAGCATGTGCACTTCGTAGCCGCCGTCCGGCACGGCGATCGACGAGGCGCGCGCGCGGATCCGCTCGATCAGCGAAAGATCGTGCGTTCCAAACACCGGAAACGCGGCGCTCCGCGCCGCCGCTTCCAGCAACCGCTCGGCGATGGTGAAATACGCGTCGTCCGTGTCGCGTTTCCGAGGAAACGCGACGACCGCCGGTTCGCGATACGCGCCTTTCACCAGCCGGATCGCCGGCTTGAGCGGCATCAGCGCCTCGATGTCCTGCGGGGTGCGGTAGAGGTAGGCTTGCAAGCACAGTCCGACTTTCTCGTGCGTCTCGCGCGCGCGTCGGAAGACATCGAGCGTGGCGTCCACGTACCAGGACTCCTCGATGTCGATCCAGAGGAACGTTCCCGTCTGTTCGGCGCGCGTCGCCAGTGCGCGGACGCGCGTGAGACACGCCTCGCGGTCGAGATCGAGTCCGAGGTGCGTGAGCTTCACCGAGACGTGCGTCGGCAGTCCGCGCGCTTGGATCTGATCGAGCAGTTGGAGATAGTGATCGCGGACGCTGTCGGCTTCGTCGCGATTGGTCACTCGCTCGCCAAGCGCCGTGATGACCGTGCCCATTCGCTCACGCGCGAACTCCTTCGACGCGTTCAGCGCCGAATCGACGTCTTCGCCCGGCATGAATTTGCGAACGGCGCGGCGCGCGAAGGAGCGTCGCCGGAATTGGTCAGCCAGCCAGGCACTGCGCGACGCGCGGAGGAGCATCGAGCGGACGATCGCCATGTCGTAGGTCTCAGGGAGGACGAGTGCCCTAATACTATCGTCGCCCCGCGCCCGCGACAGGCGGGCGCGCGCTAGTGCTGCACGGGCAGTCGGATGGTGAACGCGCTGCCCTGTGCCGGGGTGCTGTGCACCGAGATGTCCCCGCCGAGTGAGCGGACGATTCCTCGCGTGACGTGCAAGCCCAAGCCGACACCGCCGGCGCGGCGGCTGGCCGATTGATCGATCTGCCAGAAGGCGTCGAAAATCTTCTCGAGGTGTTCGGCGGGAATTCCCGGGCCCGAGTCTTCCACGGTGAACCGCACGCGGTCTTCGTCAGCGGGACGGGATACGCGAAGGCGCACGTACCCGGCATCGGTGAACTTCACGGCATTGCCCATCAGGTTCACCAGAGCCTGACGCAGCTTCGCTTCGTCGGTATCGATGATCAGCGCATCGTCGTCGACGACCACGGTCAGGTCGATCTGCTTCTCACGCGCCTGTGGCGCGACCATGGCGGCCGAGTCCTCCGCCAGCTCGGCGACGCGAACCGGACTGAATGCCGGCTGCTCTTGCAGCTCCATGCGCGACAGCGTCAGCACTTGTTCGATCAGCGTGAGCAGGTGCCTCGAGCTGGCATGGATTCGCTCGAGTTGCCGGTGCTGCGCCCTTGTCGGTGCGTCGGGAATTCCCTCGGCCATCAGGCTGCTGTAGCCGATGATCGCGTTGAGCGGCGTTCGAAGCTCGTGGCTCATCACCGCAAGGAAGTCATTCTTCGCGTTGTTGGCACGCTCCGCCTGGAGTCGCGCGTCGGCTTCGCGCTCGAGCAGCCCTTGAATCTCCGCCTCGCCCGCGCGCACCGCCGTCGCGGCGCGAATGACGACCATCATCAACACGGCGGTCAGCGCGACGACGAGGAGGGCGACACCGGCCTCGCGGCTCGCCAGCGCGTCCTTGTTGAGATGGATCAGCAGCCAGCCGAGCGCCAGCGGCACCGCGGATACGGCGACGAGCAGCCGCCGGGCGAGCGACCCGCCGGCGTCGTCGGCGAGCAGAACGCCGGGCCACGTCGACGCCGACCGGGCGAAGAGCAATCCCGCGTGCAGTGCAAAAAACGCGACCGCCGTCGATACCGCCATCGCGGCGGCGTTGTCTACCTGATACAGCGCTCGCACATCGTAGAGGTAGCCGACGATTGCCGCCGAAGCGATCAGCAATCCCGCCGTCGCCAGCCATTGTGCCGTTTGTCCCCACCAACGGAAGGGCGCGTCGAGCGCGAGCAGCGCGGTGCCGGCGAGCACGAACGCGACGGCCGTATTGGTCGCCATCCCGCTCGATGATAAATCGGAAAACGCTCCGACTCGGTTGGCGAACAGGACGCGTCCAATCCCCAGGTGAAGATTGAACGCCCGTTCGGCGAAGGAGACGCCGCCGAGGGCGAGTGCGATCGCGCCAAGCGTGAGTGCGAGAACGCGGAGCAACGATATGCCTTCGCGCGGACGACGCTGAATCCACAACGACGCGCCCGCAATCACGAATGTGATCGCGGTGTTCGGTGGCATCGCGATCCCGCCGGCCAGTTCTCGACGCATCGTATCGGGGTCGAGCACCCAACCTGCCAAGCCAAGAATGCCGACCGCGACGCCAACGACGGCGGCGACGCCGGTCGCCCGCGCGCTCACCGATGATGGCGCGTGCTCGGCGCGCGACGTGACCAAGATGTCGGAGCTTACCGCCAGCCCCGTCATTCGTATCGGAGTGCCGTAATTGGATCGAGAACCGCCGCCCGACGCGCCGGCCACACGCCAAACACGATTCCTACGAGGGCCGCGAACGCAAACGCGAGCGTAATCGCCGTTGGGCTCATTGCCGTATCCCATCCGAATGAGTGTCGGAGAATCGCCGACGCTCCAGAGCCGAGTGCTACGCCGACGGCGCCGCCGGCAATGCACAATACCACCGCCTCGACAAGAAATTGCAAGAGGATATTCCGACGCGTTGCACCCAACGCTTTGCGAATTCCAATCTCACGTGTGCGCTCGGTCACAGAAACGAGCATGATGTTCATGATTCCGATGCCGCCGACGAGCAGCGACACCGCGGCGACTCCCGCGAGCAGCAGCGTGAAGGTCTCCGTCGTCTCGCTCAACACCGTCAGGAAGTCCGATTGATTGCGGATCGAGAAGTCGTTCGGCTGGTCCGGTCGCAGGCGATGCGACCGTCGCAACACCGACTGCACCTCGTACGTGGCGAGCGCCAGCGTACTCTCGCTCTCCGCACGGACCCAGATGTCCTGGACACGATCAGTTCCGAAAATGCCGAAGCGACCGGTCGAGAAGGGAATGAGAATCTGCTGGTCGGCGTCGCCCACACCGCTCACGCCACGATTGGAGAGCACCCCAATGACGGTGAATTGGCGTCCGGCGATCCGAATCCGCTCGTCGAGAATTTCCCCAGGACTGCTGGCGTCGAGCAGCGATAGGACTTCGCCGCCGAGCACCGCGACCCGCGCCCGCGCCCGGTCCTCGCCATCGGTGAACATCCGCCCGGCGGCGAGCTGAAATCCGCGGACTTCGGGGAAATTGGACGCGGTTCCCGTGATCTGGACATTCGTATTGCGGTTCTTCCAAACGACCTGAAGCGGACGATCCTGTTGTTGGTTCACGCCCACGACATGTTCCGCGCGCTGGCGAAGTGCTTCGACGTCGGCCATGGTGAGCTTTGCGATGCTGCTCGTGTTGATGCCGCCCTGATTGATGCGCTGAGGGTTGATCTGGAGCACCGTCGTTCCGAGCCGCGCGATGCGGTCCTTCACCGCGTTCTCGGCGCCGTTGCCGAGCGCGATCATCGCGATCACCGCGGCGACGCCGATGACGATGCCGAGCATGGTCAGCAACGATCGCAGTTTGTTGGCGCGCAACGCCGTCAGCGCCACACGAACTACTTCACCGCTCGTCCCGAACACCATGCGTTTGTTCCTCTTCCGTGCTTTGATTGATGCAATACTTTAAGGGCGGTCGCGCTGGCGTTCAATGTGCAGACGTTTAGCGCATGAGAAAAAATGTGAATGAGCCCGCCGGTCAACGCTCGACCGGTGCCGGGCGGCTGTTGGAAGAGTTGACCCGTGATGGCGCGATCACCCTCCGCGCGCTGGCCATGGTTCTCGAGGTTCCCGAGAAACGTCTCGCCGAATGTCGCGATGGGCGCGGACGTCTCGATCCACGCATCCAACTCAAATTGGCGGACCTCGCCCCGATCATGGCGCCGAAACTCGCCCTGTCGGCCCGTCGCCTCCACGTACAGGCGCGCGCGGCGGTCGAATACGAGGCGAACGGCGCCGAGACCCGCCACGCCAGCTACCCCCGCGAGCAGTTTCGCTAAGCTAGCTACTTAAGCGGCGACATCGCCGCGGCGAGCATGTTCACGAGCAGCCGCGCCGCTCCTGGCTGAACGGCCGCGAGCTGCGTATCGAGAGCGAGGGGGCTGTAGACAAGCATGCCTCGCCCGACGCGAGCGGTAAGAATCGTCGCCGGCGTCGCCGTTTCCGGATCACCGATCGCGATCACGGTTCCGTAGCGGCCATCGATGCCGATCGGAATGTTGCGCGCGCGTTCGACGCTCCAGTCCTTGAAATCCGTCGCCGTAATGGCGTTGGGCCAGGTGAGGAGCGACGACCGCGGGTTGACGACGTGGACCTCGGCGTCTGGGTTGCTGATGTTGCGGACAACGGTGTCGAAGACCACCGGATAGGGGAGCAACCCGAATTGCGCCACCTCGGGGCCGTTGGGCAGCACGACCACCGTTCCGCCCTGCCGCATGAATTGGTGCAACGACTCGACGGCGCCGGCGAGCGTCTCTCCGCGCGCGGCGTCGCTGCCGATCAGCACGGTATTGAAAACCGACAGGTCCACCACCGACAGCAGCGACGGATCGAGCGTCTGCACGTTGATTTGCAATTGTCCGAGCGCCGTGGGCACGTCGTCGGTGCCTTTCACGTACGCAACGCGCAGGCGGGGCGGCACGTGAAGGTCGACGACCTCGAGGCGCTCCCCGGCCAATCGGTAAAAGAGCTGAGTCGGGACGTGCGGGTATTCGCGCGGAATCGTCCCGACTTGGTACGTCTGCCCGCCGAAGTCACTCACCGCGCCCGCCGCCCGTCGTGGTCCCGGGGCGAGGGTTGGGATGTGCACGGACGCCGAAATCGAATCTGATCCGGGCTTCAGGATGCCGCGGATTCGAAAGAACACGTTTCGGCCGGAGAACGGAGGGAGAACGACGCGGCGCTCGACGCTGTCCACCTTGATCGAAGGCGGAGTCTTCAATTCCACAAGCACGGTATCAGTCGCGTCTCTCGCCGAGGAGACATACACACGAAAGAGGCGATTGATCGGAATGGACGCCCGCTCGTACTCCGCCGTGCGCTCGAGCAGGACGGACTTCGGTCGGAGGCCGGTGAGAAAATGCCGATCGTCGCCGCGCACCATTCCGGCACCTCGATAGACCCATGACTTCGGCGCGACCGGAACATCGACGCCGGCGATCGCCACCGTCGCCTCCGGCCCGTACACGGGCAAGCGATCCTCTCCGGCGATCAGCTCCGAGAACGAACCGCGGCTTTCCGGACCCACCGCATGAATCGCCATGCCGTTGATCAAGCCGTACACCTGCCACCAGTGACTTGCCTGATTGTCCATTCGAATGAAGCCGCTCCAGCGGAGCGCGCTGTCCGGTGCAAGCCGAACCGAATCGCCGACGAGTGTCGTCAACGCAATGCGGCCGTTCGACGCGAGCCGACGCACCGTGACTGGCTCGCGGCCACCGTTCAACACTGTCACCGTGGCCGCGACCGTATCCTTGACGGCGACAAACTCACGCGACACCGTGCCGTCGACGACGACACCCGCCGCGTCGAGCGTGACGCGCGTCGCGCGCTCGCGGATCGTTCGCAGCGTCGCGACGAGATCGCCCAGCGTGCCGCCACACAGTGGAACTCCCGCCGATTCGGTGCACTGAATGGCGAGCCGCGTTGCGATGCTCTGCTGCACGACGCGCGCGAACGTGGCTGCCATCATGTCGGGGCTCGCCGCATCGCCGAGTCCCCGCGCCGCGGCGAGCGCGGCACGAAGAGAGTCGACGTGCGCGTCGACGAGGTTGATGCTCGTTCGAAGCCGCGCCCACGTCGTATCCAACCCGCCGAACAGATCGCCGCCCGTCGGCTCGGCACGCCCATCGTCGAGCCGCAACCATCGCGGCGACGTTCCGAGTCTCGGCGTCAACTGCGCCGGCTGCGTGCGCTGAAGCCGGCGAATCTCGGCTCCCAATTCCGCATACGTCTTGCCCGATTCGCGATCGAGCTCGCCGACGTCGACGGTGACGATGCCTGGCCCGGCGGCGGAGCTGTCGACGCGCGTGAAGAGCCGTGAGGCGGACCAAGCGGGAAGCCGCGACGTCTCGCGCGACGAGAGCAGGGCAGTATCGGCGGCGGCCTGGAAGGCAGCACGAATCAACTGCGCCGTGCGACGCCGCGTCGCGTCGCGACTCAGGCTGTCGCACATCGCGATCACGACATGCGGTCGGAAGGCGCGAATGACGGAGACGACGTCACGGAGCAGCGTGTCTCGCGGCCAAAGTCGATCGACGACCGAGTCGGCGGTAACCGGCCCAAAGTCGTACGCCCGCGTAAAGTATTGGTGTCCTCCGTCGCGCTGTCGCTCGGCGAGCAGCTCCGCCGTGCGGAGAACCGCAAGCGCCGACTGTCGCTCGCTTCCGGCCACATTCGGGCTCGCCTCGCCGCGAGTGATGGAGAGGAACGCTGTTTCAACGCCCCGGCCGAGTCCGAGCCAGGCGAGCAACGCGTTGTCCTCATCCTCCGGTCGAACGCCAATCATGAGGACCCGAGGGGTGGCATGAACCGACGCCGCGGTGCGTCGCCAGCTTTGCGACGTTCCAGCACTCGGCAGGCAAGCGAGTGTGGCGAGCGTTGCGGCGAGCGTCCAGCGTCTAGGCATCTCGAAGGCCGGCGAAGGTGGCAGGGGTCGAGGTACTACGATGCTAGTACAACCTGTCTGCAGGACAGAGTCGTGTCAACTATGACACTAGTAGAAGCAAACGGCGAGCGTCCGTTTTCCGGGCGCGTCGACCCTCTTCGCAAGATTTAACCGGTCGCCTTGGCCGCGACGCGGATGCCGAGACGGTGCACCGTCTTTCCGATGCACGCATCCATGACGACGGTGAGTCCGCCGCTGGCCGCGATGAACGCTGCCTCGTCATTCGTGATTCCCTCCTGGAGCCAGAAGGCCTTTGCGTGAACCTTCACGGCTTCCTCCGCGATCGGCGGCGTGTCTTCAGGCCGGCGAAAGACATCGACGATGTCGATGGCGCCTGGTACGTCGCTCAATGACGGATACGTAGCGCGTCCGAGAATCACGCTCTCGAACGGCGTGACGCAAACGACGTCGAAGCCGGCGGCCATGAGTACTTTGATAATCCCGAGCGACGGGCGGTCGGGTCGCGCCGACGCGCCGATGACGGCAATGCGGCGTGAGGACGTGAGGAGCGCGCGGAGCTCGTCGTTCGACGGATTCGTGAAGGCCATGTTCTCGAGGGCTGAGCGATCGGCTGATAAGCTATGAGCTCAGCCACGAGTAGATAAGCGCGCCCGCCGCGACGAACATGGCGACCGCCGCGAGTCCGCCTAGCACGTTCAGCCACCGTCCGTTCCGGTGCGACCCCATCACCGCCGAGTTGTTGCAGACGACGAGAAGGATCACGATCATCGGCGGCGCGAGCAGGCCGTTGATCACGGCGGACCAGATCAGGAGGCGAATGGCATTGACGTGGCTGAAGTTGAGCAGCATGCCGGTGACCATCGCCACCGCGATCACGCCGTAGAACTGACGCGCGGTGTGCACCTTCTCGTCCATTCCGGCGCGCCACGCCGCCGCTTCGGCGACGGCATACGCCGCCGAGCCGGCAAGCACCGGTACGCCGAGCATGCCCGTTCCGACGAGGCCGATCGTGAATAGCGCTGCCGCCCCCGGTCCGGCGATCGGCTTGAGCGCGGACGCGGCGTCTGCCGCGGTCTCGACGTCAGTGACACCCGCCGCGTGCAGCGTCGCCGCCGCCGTGAGAATGATGAAGAACATGATGGCGTTCGAGAAGAACATTCCGGCATTGACATCCCGTGTCGCGGCGCGGAGCTCACGCTGGATCGCACGTTGCGGCCGTCCGATCAGCCGCTGTCGCCAGTAGGCGTCTTGCTCGGCGCTCTGCGCGGCCTGCCAGAAGAAGAGATACGGCGAGATGGTCGTGCCAAGAATCGCGACGAGCATGAATAAGAAGTCGCGCGACCACTCGATGTGCGGAATGAACGTGTTGGTGAGGATCGCCAGCGGATCGGGGCGCGCCAGCAACGCCGCCAGGACGTAGGCGAAGAGCGCGAGCGTCATCCACTTCAACACCCGCGTCATCCGCTCGTACGACGCGAAGATCAGCACGCAGAGGATCAGCAACGCGAACGCGGGCACGAACCAGATGGACGGTATCCCGGTGAGCAGGCTTGCCGCGGCCGCCATGCCGCCGAGGTCGGCGGCAATGTTCACGGTGTTCCCGATGAGCAGCATCGTGCAGGCGAACCAGAGAAGCCACCGCGGATAATGTTCGCGAAGCACGCTGGCGAGCCCGCTTCGCGCCACGATGCCGATGCGCGCGCACATGAGTTGGACGGCGGCCATGAGCGGCAAGGTGACGAGCGCGATCCAGAGCGTAGCGTACCCGAAGGCAGCGCCCGCTTGCGAGTACGAGGCGATGCCCGAGGGGTCGTCGTCGGCCGCGCCGGTAATCAGCCCCGGCCCGAGCTCTCGCGCGCGAGAGCGGAGGCGTTCGCGCCTGTTCTCGATCCGCTCGCGATACGCGCGAGGAACCTGTCGTCGATCGGTTCTGTGTGCTTCGGTGGCCTCAGCGGAAATCGGCGCGGCCGCGAACTCGGCCTCCGGGCGCGGCGTCGGTTCCATGCCCGCTGAAAGAGCAGGAGGTGAGCCACCCGTTTTTAGTCAGCGCGACCGCGTGGTCCCGTAGGCGAAAGTTCCTTTGTGGCCGCGATCGCTTGGCTCCGCTCGAGGAGCTTCCGCGCCGCGGCCGGCGCGCGACGCTGCGCCTCGCCGGCGAGCCGCGCCAAATACTCCATGACATCGCGGGCCGTGCAGCCGTGCACGCCGTCGCGCCACAGGGTGACGAGCCGCCACGCCCCACGCCAGGTTCGCCGCGACAAAATCTTGATCTGTTCGTGTTCATCGAGCGCGAGCGTACCGTGCAGATGCTTCATCGGCGGCGTCATCAGATCGGACAAATCGCCGCCGGTGAGCGCCCAGTGGCGGATGCGCCCCTGCCGCACCGGAAGTCGGGAAGCATCGATCTCCTCGAGCTCGAGAACACCACGCGCCGCGAGAATGCCCGAGGCCAAGGCGGCGATCCGGTTCTCTTCCGCTTCCGTGAGCTGGACGGCGTAGCGGGCGATTTGACTGCAACGCGCTACGAGGTCGGCGAGCGCTTGAGGCGTTGGAGCCTCGACGGGACCCTGCATGAATCGTCGTTGATGTGGTGAACGCGGTAACGGCGACCACAGTACGCCGGTGCAGAATTCGCGCCGTGTGCCTGGTCACTTAAAGTCACGCGGGCGTTGTGATTCAGCGCATTGTTGCCCTCTTGCGACATGTGTAAAAATGCTAAACACCAAGGCAGTCAATTTTTCTACTGTGATCGATGTCACCGAAGTTCTGCCCGCTTCTTGCACCACGGCATGCTCAACACCGACCGTTCACCACACCAGAGGAGATAAGAACGATGCGAGTTCACAGCCGAACGATGCTTGCGTGCGTCAGCACCGCGGCACTGCTCAGCGCCTGCGCGACGACCGGCTCCGTCCGGCGCGCCCGCGAAGAAGCCGCTGCGGCGGCCGCCCAGAACACCCAAGCTCTCGCGACCGAGCGCTCCGAGCGCATGTCCACCGACAGCTCGCTCCGTAACGACCTTGGCATGGTTCGCGGCGACGTCCAGGCGCTCCGCACCGAGCTCCAGTCGCTTCGTACGGAGTTCGGCGCGAAGATCACGGCGATGGAAGATGGTTTGAAGTTCGCGATGCCGGTCAACTTCGCGTTCAACGACGCGACGGTTCGCCAGCAGGACTACACGCAGCTCACGCGCTTTGCTCACGTCGTTCAGAAGTACTACCCGACGTCCAAGGTCACGGTGGAAGGCTTTGCTGATCCCGCCGGTTCGACGCACTACAACGCCGCGCTCTCGAAGAAGCGCGCCGACGCGGTTCGCGACTATCTCACCGCGCAGGGTGGTCTGACGACGACCCAGATCGAGACGATCGGCTACGGCAAAACCCGCCTCGTCACGCCAAAGGCGTGGGGCGACCAGCCGGGCGCCGAGCTCAATCGCCGTGTCACGTTCGTGATCGAAACCGCCGGCACGTCGTCGGTCGCGCTCACGACGCCTGACGAGAAGACCCCGTAAGCGCGGTTAGTACTCTTCGAACGGTCGGCTTCTCGGTAAGACCTTAGCAAGAACGAACGGCCCTGTCCGATTTCCGGACAGGGCCGTTTGCGTTCGGTCCCGACTTCGACTCGGGGGACGGTTCAGTGAAGCTCGCGCCCGCGATTGGGCGATTGGGCGATTGGGCGATTGGGCGATTCCATCATCCCACCAATCCCCAGAATCAGTAACACGTCTGTATTTGATGTCGATGAGGCGCAACGAGCGGCAACTAACACGGGACGGTAGATCCCCTCACTCGCTGCGCTCGCTCGAGGATGACGGCCTGACGGCCCTACGTCGGCGGCGGGACGCGATCGTCGGGCGGAACGAAGTTCGACAAGAAGAGCCGCTCCTCGGTCGTGAGACTGCCCAGTCCTTTCGCGCTGATCTTGTCGAGGATCCGATTCACTTCGTCTCGGTTCACCTCGTGCACGGATGTCGGATCCACCCGCTTCCAATTCGACAGGGTATCGCGTGGCACCTTCGCCGTAACTTTCGATCGGAACTTCCGCGCACCCTGCCGCATGTCGAGCCACTTCAGATAGACAAATCCTCCGACGAATCCGCCGAGGTGCGCGAAGTCGGCGACGCCGGTACGCGATCCAGCCAGGCCGCTCCACAACGAGATGCCCGCCATGAGCAACACCGCGACGCGCGCCTGGATCGGCAGGATGCCCATGATATAGATGAGCGCCGTCGGCCAGAAGCGCGCGAAGGCGAGCATGACGCCGAACACCGCGCCCGACGCGCCGATGATCGGAGCGAACGGCGCGAAGATCAGCGAGAGGATCGCACCCGACACGCCGCTGATCGCGTACAGCGTGATGAACCTCGTCTCGCCCAGTCGCTCTTCGACACGCGGGCCGAAGAAGTAGAGGGCCAGCATGTTGAACAGGATGTGCGTGATGTTCGCGTGAACGAACATGTACGTCACCAACGTCCACGGTCGCACGAACGTGTACGCGGGCACGAACGCGAGCGCGTTCGTCACGCCCGCGACCGTCTGCTGCAGGAAGAACACGATGATGTTCGCGACGATAAGTCGGCGGACCCACGGCGTCACCGATAGCGCTCCTTCAAGCGGGGAAACCCATTAACTTACACAAGTGGTTCCAAGGCTCGATCCCGCGGGGTCGGGCCTTCGTTGCATTCTACTCCCCCCCCGAATCTAGGCCGTTCCGTTGTCGCAGGATCTCGATACCCGCCTTCAAGACGCCGTTCGCACCCGGCGCACCTTCGCCATCATCAGCCATCCAGACGCGGGCAAGACCACGCTGACGGAGAAGCTGCTGCTATATGGTGGCGCCATCCACTTGGCTGGGTCGGTCAAATCGCGCCGGGCCGCTCGGCACGCCGCGTCCGACTGGATGAAGTTGGAGCAGGAGCGCGGTATCTCCGTCACGTCGAGCGTGATGCAGTTCGAGTACGACGGCTACCATATCAACCTGCTCGACACGCCGGGTCACGAAGACTTCTCCGAGGACACGTATCGCACGCTGGTCGCCGCCGATAGCGCCGTCATGCTCCTCGATAATCGCAAAGGCGTGGAAGACCGCACTCGCCAGCTGTTCAGCGTTTGCAAGCGGCGTCGCACCCCAATCTTCACCTTCGTCAACAAGTGCGACCGCGTCGGTGTGGATCCGCTTGCGTTGATCGGAGACGTGGAATCGGACCTCGGCATCGCCTGCCACCCGGTGACCTGGCCGATCTTCAACGACTCGGCGTTCGCCGGGGTCTATGACCGCCGGCGCCGCGTCGTCTTCCTGTTCGATCGAGGCGAAGATCACGGCGCAACGCGCGCCGAAGCGCAGACGATCGACGCGAACGATCAGAAGCTGCGCGATCTCATGGGCGCCGAGTCGCATGAGCGGCTGTTGCAAGACCTGGCTCTGCTCGACGAAGCCGGGCATCCGTTTGAACATCGGGCTGTCCTCGATGGCGACCTGTCGCCCGTGTTCTTCGGCAGCGCGCTGACGAACTTCGGCGTCGAGCCGTTCCTCCGGGAATTCCTCGAGCTCGCCCCGTCGCCGGTGTCGCGCGAGTCGACCACCGGTGTCGTCGAGCCGACGGACGAACGGTTCACGGGATTCGTGTTCAAGATCCAGGCGAACATGGATGCGCGGCATCGCGACCGCGTCGCCTTCGTCCGCGTCTGCTCCGGCCACTTCGAGGCTGGCATGCAGGTGAAGCAGGTGCGCACCGGCAAATCGCTTCGCTTGCCGTCGCCGCAGCAATTTCTGGCGCGCGAGCGGACCGCGATCGAGGAAGCGTGGCCAGGCGACGTGATCGGCGTGATGGACCGCGGCGGCCTCCGGATCGGCGACACGCTCACCGACGGTGACGATCTCGAGTTCAGTGGAATTCCGCGCTTCGCCCCCGAACACTTCGCGCGCATCATCCTCGCCGAGCCGATGAAGCGGAAGCAGCTCGACACGGGCTTGCGTCAGCTCACCGAGGAAGGTGCGGCGCAGGTCTTCTACACGTCGGGCACGGAGACGGCAGGACCGACGCCCATCGTTGGAGCGGTGGGGATGCTGCAGTTCGATGTCATGCTTCATCGCCTCGAGCACGAATACGGTGCGGCGTGCCGCATCGAGCGTATCTCGGCCCGCTATCCGCGATGGGTCACGGGACCGGTCGAGGAGATCGAGCGGCTCGGTCGCGATCGCGGCCGCATGTTGCTCTACGACGCGAAGGGCAACCCGCTGATCCTGTTCGAGGATGCGTGGGGCCTACGATGGGCACTCGAGCGCGAGACCGCCGTGCAATTTCACGACGTCGCGCCGTAATACTGACGAATGCTCCACGCGATCACGTCGCGGTAGATCGTACCCTCGAGTCCAAGCGGGGCACCGTCGCTCTTCGACGCATAGCTCGGCCGAAGCCCGGCGTCGGCCAATGTCTGCTTGATGCGAACGAGCGCTTGCTCGGGTGGCTCATTGGCCGATCGGAGCTCGTTCACCAGCTCACGCGCGGCCGCATGCAGAGCCTCCGTGGTTCCGGACCCTTCCAACACGGCGCGAATGGCGATTCGCATACGCCCTGCCGCGGTGTCGCCGTCCCCGTCGAAGTTGGTCTCTGGTCGCTCGCTCGCGCTCATAGGTGGCCGTCCGTCGATAGCCTTCGCTGTGCCTGCCAAGAAGGCAAGCAGCGGACCAGACTTTTGTGATGTGCATCCGATGGCTGAGTGTACGCGCCGGAGGCAGGCGTTCCTGGCGCGATTCTTTCAATCGCGCCCCGTTCCACGTTGCGCCGTCGAGCGGCGCGGATCGGCCACCCCGTTTGGAGATGCCTATGGCCAGCGAATCCCTGCAAGACATTTACGTCGAACAACTCAAGGATCTCTACAGCGCCGAGCAACAGATCCTGAAGGCGCTGCCGAAGATGGCAAAAGCCGCCACCCATGAGGATCTGCGGAGCGCGTTCGAGGACCACGAAGTACAGACGCGCACGCATGTAGAGCGGCTCGAAAAGATCTTCACGCAGCTGGGTGAGAAGCCCGGCGGCCACAAGTGCAAGGGAATGGAAGGCCTGCTGGCCGAAGGCGACGAGCTCCTCGAGGAGCACGAAGAGAGCGAGGCGCTCGACGTGGCGATGATCGCCGCCGCCCAGCGGGTTGAGCACTATGAGATCGCCGGGTACGGCAGCGTCCGAACCTTCGCCAACATGCTCGGCCTAGGCGACCAGGCGGACATCCTTCAGCGAACGCTCGACGAAGAAGGGGACACCGACAAGAAGCTGACCGGGCTCGCCGAGACGGTCATCAATATCGACGCGGTGCAGGAATAGGGCGATCTTCCGCCGCGGGGCGTGCGGGGCGAATTTCAAGACATGACCACCTCGCGCGTCTCGCGGCTTGCCGCCAACCTGCACGGCTCCGCAATCCTCCGCATCGCGGGCGAAGTCCGCGCCCTCGCCAAAACGGGAAAACCTCTCCTCGACCTCACCGTCGGCGACTTCAGCTCGAAACAGTTTCCGATTCCGCGCGCGCTCGAGGACGCCATCGTCGATGCGCTCCGCGCTGGTGAGTCGACGTATCCGCCGCCGATCGGCCTCGAGTCGCTCCGCCAGGCGATACGAGAGTTCTATCATCGTCGGCTCGGACTACAGTTCCCGCTCGAGTCGGTGCTCGTCGCGTCGGGCGCGCGGCCGGCGATCTACGCCGTATATCGCGCGATCGTCGACGAGGGCGACGAAGTCGTCTTTCCCGTTCCGTCGTGGAACAACGACCACTACACGCAAATCGTCGGCGCTCGTCCGGTGCTCGTCGAAAGCGACGCGAGCACGAACTTCCTGCCGACGGCGAGCATGCTGCGTCCTGTCGTTCGCAGCGCCCGACTCCTCGCGCTCTGCTCTCCGGTGAACCCGACTGGCACTGTCTTCGACGCCGACACTTTGCGCGACATCTCCCAACTCGTCGTCGAGGAGAACGAACGGCGTGCCGGCAAAGAGCGGCCGTTATATGTGCTGTACGACCAGGTGTATTGGATGTT
>JAICJQ010000210.1 GCA_025928335.1 Gemmatimonadaceae bacterium | reverse complement strand
CGTGGCGATCGTCTCGCGCAATGCGCTGGAGACTTGGGTGCGCGCTCGCGACGAGAGCGCCGAGGATCTTGCACGACAACTATCGACACTGGAGGCGCGCGCCTCGTCGTTGCAGATGGTTCCGTCGGCGTTACTCCAGGCAATCGACCGGATCGCGGAAGGCGTTGGGCATGACGCGGCGTTGACCGAGCGCCAACTCGCCAGGCTCGGCGATTACCTGCGCGCGGCGCTGGAAACGACGGACGACGATGGGACAAATCCGTCGCGGCGACGTCGTCTCGAGAGCGCGGCAGCAGAGCTTCGAGCCAGCGGCGTCTCATTGGCGGCGGCTGGATGACCCCCATTACGGCAATCGTGGCCGACGACGAGTCCGTCGCGCGCCGGCGGCTCGTTCGCATGATCGAGGAGAGCGGTCGCGCGTCTGTGGTCGCCGCGTGCGCCGGGGGACGGGACGCAGTCGAACACGTGCTGGAGTTGCGCCCCGACCTTCTGTTTCTCGATGTGCAGATGCCCGACCTCGACGGGTTTCAGGTCGTCGAGGCATTTGCCGGCCGCGCCTCGCCGGCGATCGTTTTCGTCACCGCATACGATCAGTACGCGTTGCGCGCTTTTGACGTGCACGCGGTGGATTACCTGCTCAAGCCGTTCGACGCGCAGCGCCTCCTGGACGCCCTCGGTCGTGCGATCGATCGTGCGACGAGCCGAGCGGGAGGCGAGGATACCGAACGGGTGCGCGCCCTCCTCGTAGACTATCTCGCGAGGGAGCGCGCGCCGCGGATCGAGTATTTGGATCGCGTCGCGGTCAAGTACGACGGAACGCTTCGCATCGTAAGAACCGCGGACGTCGATTGGTGGGAAGCGGACGGAAACTATGTTCGGCTCCACGTCGGCGGATCGAGCTATCTCGTCCGATCCACCATGGCATCGATCGAGACTCAGCTTGATCCGCGGCAGTTCATTCGCGTGCACCGGCGGTATGTGGTGAACGTGGACCGGATCGTCGAGGTGCAGCCCTGGTTCGCGGGCGACGCGGTGGCGGTGCTGCGAACCGGCGCGAAAGTGCGTGTCTCGCGCACGTATCGCGAGCGTCTGCACGCGCGCCTCGGCGCGGGGAATACCGCGACGTAGGGAGCGCGTTGCAGGGCATTAGCTTTCCCGCGTGATCGCCACGAACATCTGGTTCTGGATCGCGTTCATCGCCTTCGTCCTGGCGATGCTCGCGCTCGACCTCGGCGTGTTTCATCGGTCGCCGCACGAAGTCCGACCCCGCGAGGCCGGACTCTGGACGGCGGTATGGGTCGGCCTCGCGATGGCGTTTGCGGCCGGTCTGTACTTCTGGGTCGGCAAGAGACCCGCGCTGACGTTTCTGACTGGATACGTGATCGAGGAGTCGCTCAGCGCCGACAACATCTTCGTGATGGTGCTGATCTTCGAGTACTTCCGGGTACCGAAGTCATGCCAGCACCGCGTGCTCTTCTACGGCATCATTGGCGCGCTGATCATGCGCGGTCTGTTCATCGCCGCCGGCACGGCGCTCATTTCGCAATTCCATTGGGTGATGTACCTCTTCGGCGCGGCGCTCGTCGTGACCGGCGTTCGGATGGCCCTGAAAAAGGACGACGAGTTCGATGGCGAGCGGAGCCGAGTCGTGCACATGGTCCGGCGGGTCATTCCGCTGACGACCGAGTATCATGGGAAGCACTTTTTCATCAGCGAGCGCGGCCGGCGCGTTGCGACGCCGCTGCTCCTCGTGCTGATCCTCGTCGAGTTCACCGACCTGATCTTCGCGATCGACTCGATTCCGGCGATCTTCGGCGTGACGACGGACCCGTTCATCGTGTTCACGTCGAACATCTTTGCCGTGATGGGACTCCGCTCGCTCTACTTCCTCCTCGCGGCGGTCGTCGACCGGTTCCATCTCCTCAAGTATGGTCTGGCGATCATCCTCAGCTTTGTCGGCTTCAAGATGCTGACCGAGAAGTTCATCTCGATCGACATCGCGCTGTCGTTGACGATCATCCTCTCGGTGCTGGCGCTCTCGATCGTCGCTTCGATGGTCTGGCCGCAGCGCGAGAGCGGGGACAGCAAGGCCCACTAGTCGCGGCGCTCGACGGCGTCGCGGACGTCGAGCAAGATCTCGAAGTAGAGCTGCTCGCGGCGATAGGCGAAGTCGAGCGTCGCCATCTGCGTGTCGTCCTGCGACTGCTTGGCCCGGTCGAACGCCTCGCGGTACATCTCGTCGAGGTTGGCCATGATGCGTTCACGTGAGCGTGACATGCTGAGTTTCTCGAGGGCTGAGAGGATCAATCGCGGCGGAGTCTCTTCGGCACGCCGCTGCGGGTCGCCTTCGATCTGCTCGAGCAGATATCGGCGCGCCCGCTCCATGAGGTGTCGTCGCGAACTTGGAGTGTTGTCCATCGAAGCGACCGGAACTTAAAGGCGGTGGTGGGCCCGGGCAACGCAGCTCCCACGCGACAGCGCTGTCATCCTGAACAAAGCGAAGGACCTGCTGTTCCGGTTCGGTAGCCCGTTAAGGAAAATAGATCGCTCGCTCGGGATGACACCCATCAAAGGCGGTGAAACACCGCATCCTCGACCACGCGACCGTCGCGCAGATGTTCAACGACGATCCGCTCGAGCAGGGCCGGAGTCACGCCGGCGTACCATATGCCCTCCGGGTAGACGACGATGATCGGACCGCCTGTACAGACGCCAAGGCAGGGTGTTTCGCCGCGCTTTATGCGCCGCGGGCCGAACAGCAGACCTTCGCGCTGGAGCAGCGCCGGGAGCAACCGGTACAGCTCTCGACCCGCTTGATCCGGCGAACAAAAGCCGCCGACACACACGAGAACGTGGCGTGAGTAGGGCTCCATCGAGGGCGCGAGTGGTGCGGCGGACATGGCTGCACGATAAGCTAGAGCAACAACCATCGGGACACAGGCAACGATCGCATGCTCGAGACATCTCGCATCGGCCCTCTCACGACCCTCCGCGTCGCCGATCAACCGCCCGGCGACCGCCCAGTGTTGTTGCTTCATGGGTATTTCGCCGACGCGACCGTGTTCACCGACTGGCTCCCTTTTTTCGCGGCACGTGGCTTCACGCCGGTCGCGCTCAACGTGCGCGGCCGGGCCGGCAGCCGGCCCGGCACGGAGGTCGGGAGCGCGACGATCGACGACTACGTGGAGGACGCGGCGCTCGCCGCCCGCGCGCTCGGCCGGCCGTTTGTCATCGGCCATTCGATGGGCGGACTGATCGCCCAGCGCCTCGCCGAGCTCGATCTCGTGGACGCGGCGGCGTTGATCGCGCCGGCTCCGCCGCGGGGCATCACCGTCATGACCTGGCAGCTCGCTATGAGACAACTCAAATATCTCCCGGCGATCCTCGCGTCGCGCACCGTACACCCGTCGCGGGAGGACATTCGAGTCCTCGTCATGAACCGCGTTCCGCCGGCCGAGCAGGACGAGCTGATGAATCGTCTCGTTCCCGATAGCGGGCGAGCCGGACGCGACATGTCGATCGCCGGCGTGCCGGTGGAGGCGTCGCGCGTTCGCTGTCCGCTGCTCGTCGTCGCCGCGAGCGACGATCAGTTCATTCCGGCGAAGACGGTTGCCCGCGTCGCTCGGCGCTATCGCGTGCCGGTGCGAGTGATGCCCGGCCGCGGTCACATGCTGGTGCTCGAACCGGGCTGGCAGGAACTCGCCGGGATCGTTGCCGATTGGTTCGCGGCGATACCCTCGGTCGCAGCGAACGATCCCGTCAGGCCGTGACTATGTTTCGCGCAGACCATACACGGCAGCGGCGCTTCCGTCGCTCCCGTTTCGCGGAGGAACGACCGCCGTGCCCGCTCCAGACCCAATCGTTGCCGCCAAAGGCTACGCGCATCCCGAAGCACTCGTCAGCACGTCGTGGCTCGCCGAGCATCTCGACGATTCGTCGCTGCGAATTCTGGAAAGCGACGAAGACGTCCTGTTGTACGACACCGGCCATATTCCCGGCGCGTTCAAGATCGATTGGCATGCCGATTTGAACGATGCGCTCGTACGCGACTACCTGTCCGTCGAGCAGTTTCAGGAGCTGTTCCGCTCACTCGGCATCGACAGCTCGACGACGGTGGTCTTTTATGGCGACAAGAACAACTGGTGGGCGGCGTACGCCTTCTGGGTATTTCACTTGTTCGGGTTTACCAACGCCAAGCTGCTCGATGGCGGGCGGATCAAGTGGGAGCAGGAAGGCCGGCCGCTGACGACCGATCGCCCTCCCGCGCCGCGCCGTTCCGACTACGTCGCCCGGCAGCGCGATGACGCGAAGATCCGGGCGTTCATGAACGACGTCCGGGCGCACCTCGGCAAGGGCAAATTGGTCGACGTACGTTCGCCCGACGAATACACCGGGAAGAAGCTCCACATGCCGGAGTATCCGCAGGAGGGCGCGCTACGAGGCGGACACATTCCCACGGCGAAGAGCATTCCGTGGGCGCGCGCCGCAAACCCGGATGGAACGTTCAAGCCGGCGAACGAGCTGCGTGCCATCTACGAACAAGAGCAGGGGCTCTCGCCGGGAGACGACGTCATCGCGTACTGTCGGATCGGAGAGCGATCGAGCCACACCTGGTTCGTGCTCCGCTACCTCCTCGGCTACGACCGCGTTCGTAACTACGATGGCAGCTGGACAGAATGGGGGAACACCGTCCGCGCCCCTATCGAAAAATGAGGAATCGCTAATGGGTGCTTCGACGCAGGAGTTCGCGGTTCCCCCCGGCCCGAGCGGTCCGGTCATCACGCGCAGCGCGATCCAGTGGCGCGGTGACCGTTCGTTCAATGCCGGTCCGGCAGGGCGTCAGCATGTGATCGACGGCGCGGCGAAAGAGGCGCCCGGGCCGGTAGAAACGCTGCTGAGTTCCCTCGCCGCGTGCTCGAGCCTCGACGTCATCGACATCATGGCAAAGCGAAAGACGCCCCTGGAGAAACTGAGCGTCAACGTCACCGCCGAGCGTCGCCCCGAATTCCCCCGCCGCATCATGCGGCTCGACGTCGAGTTCGTGCTCGAGGGCGCTGGGGTCGAACGCGAGCACGCCGAGCGTGCCATTCAGCTTTCGTTCGAGCGGTATTGCTCCGTAGCGTCGTCACTCGCGCCGGACATTGTCATGGAAGCTCGGCTGACATTGAACGGCGAAGCGGGCAGCGCGATGCGCCAAAAGATCTGGCGCCCGACGATCTAAGGGCAGAAGCCGGCGTTCGCCAACGCATCCAGTACGCGAGCACGAACATGCCACGGAGCCGCGCCGGCCTCTCGTCGCGCTGAACGCATAACGTCGCGATAGTCGACCTGAAAGCGCTCGAAGCCTCGGCAATGAGCGCACTCGTCGAGGTGCAGTTGGATCGTCTCCGCTTCATCGCGGGACGAATCGTCGAGATGATCCCAAATCTGGCGGATCGCCTCGACGCACGCGGCCGGAACGGCCTCTGAGATTGTTTCAGGCATTTCGTCGCTGCTCGACCGACGCCGACCGGACTTTGAATCCGGCATCTTTGGCGTAGTCGAGCAATTGCTCCTGCATCAAACGTCGTCCTCTGAACAGCCGGGAACGAACCGTACCGATCGGTACGCCGAGCATCTCGGCGGCCGCTTCGTACGATTGATCCTCCACGTCAACAATAATCAGCGTGGCCCGGAATGGTTCCGGGATTCTGGTCAGGGCGTCGTTGATGGCGGGCCCCAGGTCGAGACGCGAGAACACGTCTTCGAGGCCCTCGCGCACGGCGGTCGCGTAGACCACCCCCGCGGCGGCAGCATCCGCGTCGGCCGCTTCCAGCTCGACCGTCGGACGGGCGCGCTCACGGGAGCGCAGGAACACGTTGCGACAAATGGTGAAAAGCCAGCGACGGCAGTCGCTGCCCGGCAAATACGTATGCCACGACCGATACGCGCGGAGGTATGTGTCCTGGACGACGTCGTCGGCGTCGGTCTCGTCGCGCGTCAGGGACAGGGCAAAGCGATACACATCATCAATCCACGGGAGGGCTTCCCGTTCGAAGGCGACGTCTCGGTCCCGCGGTGCACAATGAGTAGATAACACGCTAGTGAGTAGTTGATGAGTAAAGTATACACGCGCAGTATGCCAAATGGGAGGGGGCTTGATGGGTTGGCCCTCCGCGACGTATTAACTCCCAGGACACTCGTTAGATCAACCACCCTGTCGCCGAGTCACTTAAGTCGCGGAATCGACCTTTAAGTGAATGGCTGAGCCGTCCCACCCTTCCCCACTGTGACCGATCCGCGTACAGACGAGCTACGCCGCCACCAGGACCGGATGGCGACCGTCGGCGCCACGCTTGCCGGCGTCGCCCACGAACTGAACAATCCCCTCGCGGCGATTGTCGGGTTTTCCCAGCTCCTTTTGCGAAAGTCCTGGCCGGACGAAGACCGAGCAGCACTCGAAGCCATCCGCCACGAGGCAAATCGCTCCGCCGCGATCGTCAAGGATCTCCTGGCGTTGGTCCGCAAACGAAGCGGCACCGGTCACGTCGCGACCGACCTGAACGACATCGTGTCGTACATCGCGCGCACGCGGCGGTACACCTT